>NZ_RQJK02000024.1:0-100731 GCF_022342325.2 Pseudomonas sp. AF32
TGCTGTTCATAACAAAACGCCCCAGACCGGCGAGGCCCAGGGCGGTGAAGATGTCAAAAACCCGGTATCCCGTGGATCGCAATGCTGCTCCGCTTAAGTGAACAGCATTGCACTCGATGAGTGGCATTTTTTTTCGCCAAAACCGCCTGCAGGACGGCTGGACAGCGCTTTGGCGAACGAGGGTGCCAGGGGCGCCTGGCGGGTGTTTCGCATCGATCCGGCAAGCTGCACTTTCGATCTGTGGCCAGTGAAGGCACAATGCGCATCCTTTTTTGGCTGGCCTTGCCGGGGGCCTCGAAATGATCAAGACACCGTACTACCTCATCGACAAGCAAAAACTGCTGGCGAACATGCAGAAGATCGCCTACGTGCGCGAGCAGTCCGGGGCCAAGGCCTTGCTGGCGCTCAAATGTTTCGCCACCTGGTCGGTGTTCGACCTGATGCAGCAGTACATGGACGGCACCACGTCCTCGTCGCTGTACGAGCTCAAACTCGGTCGCCAGAAATTCGTTGGCGAGACCCATGCCTACAGCGTGGCCTGGGCCGACGATGAAATCGAGGAAATGATCGAAAACTGCGACAAGATCATTTTCAACTCCATCAGCCAGTTGCAGCGTCACGCGGATGCTTGCGCAGACAAAGTGCGCGGCCTGCGGGTCAACCCGCAAGTGAGCAGCTCCGATTACCTGCTGGCCGACCCGGCACGTCCTTTCAGTCGCCTGGGCGAGTGGGACCCGGTCAAGGTCGAGGCGGTGATCGAGCAAATCTCCGGCTTCATGTTCCACAACAACTGCGAGAACGGCGATTTCGGCCTGTTCGACCAGATGCTGGGCACTATCGAGGAACGCTTCGGTCATCTGTTGCATAAGGTCGAGTGGGTCAGCCTGGGCGGCGGCATCCATTTCACCGGCGAGGGTTATGCCCTGGACGCATTCTGCGCGCGCCTCAAGGCGTTCTCCGAAAAGTACGGCGTGCAGGTCTACCTGGAACCGGGCGAGGCGGCGATCACCCAGAGCGCTTCGCTGGAAGTCACCGTGCTCGATACCCTTTACAACGGCAAGCACCTGGCCGTCGTGGACAGCTCCATTGAGGCGCACATGCTCGATCTGCTGATCTACCGCCTGAACGCCAAGCTGGCGCCCAGCGAAGGCGAGCACACGTACATGGTTTGCGGCAAGTCGTGCCTGGCCGGAGACATTTTCGGCGAATACCAATTCGATCGTCCGCTGGCCATCGGCGATCGGCTGTCGTTCATTGACGCGGCGGGTTACACCATGGTCAAGAAAAACTGGTTCAACGGTTTGAAAATGCCATCCATCGTAGTGAAACAACTCGACGGTAGCGTCGAAGTGGTTCGTGAATTTGGGTTCGAAGATTATCTGTCCAGCCTCTCGTAACTGGCGCAAAGGAGAATTGAAAAAATTGAAGAAGAACGTCCTTATCATTGGTGCAGGAGGTGTCGCCAAGGTGGTGGCCCACAAGTGCGCGCAGCACAACGACGAACTCGGTCGTATTGCTATCGCGTCGCGCAACATCTCCAAATGCCAGGCCATCATCGACAGCGTCAAGGCCAAGGGTAGCCTCAAACAACCCGCTGAAATCAAGGCTTTCGCACTGAACGCCCTGGACATCGAGGCGACCAAGGCGCTGATCCGCGAGACCGAATCGCAGATCGTCATCAACGTCGGCTCCGCTTTTCTCAACATGTCGGTGCTGCGTGCCTGCATCGATACCGGCGCGGCCTATCTGGACACCGCCATTCACGAAGAACCGGGCAAGATCTGCGAGACGCCGCCCTGGTATGGCAACTACGAGTGGAAGCACCTCGAAGAATGCCAACAGAAGAACATTACGGCCATTCTCGGCGCGGGTTTCGATCCGGGTGTGGTCAACGCCTACGCGGCGCTGGCGCAACAACAGTATTTCGACCAGATCGATTCGATCGACATCCTGGACGTCAACGCCGGTTCCCATGGTAAGTATTTCGCCACCAATTTCGACCCGGAAATCAATTTCCGTGAGTTCACCGGACAAGTATGGAGCTGGCAGAACAGCCAGTGGACCAGCAATACGATGTTCGAGGTCAAGCGTACCGATGACCTGCCGGTCGTGGGATCGCAGAATCTCTACCTGACCGGCCACGATGAAGTGCACTCGCTGTCGAAGAACCTCGGCGTGCCCAACGTGCGTTTCTGGATGAGCTTCGGCGAGCACTACATCAATGTCTTCACCGTGCTCAAGAACCTCGGCCTGCTTTCCGAGCAGCCGGTCAAGACAGCCGAAGGGCTGGAAGTCGTACCGCTGAAAGTGGTCAAGGCCGTGCTGCCTGACCCAAGCTCTCTCGCCCCCGGCTATACCGGCAAGACCTGCATCGGTGATCTGGTCAAGGGCACCAAGGATGGCAAGCCGCGCGAAGTGTTCATCTACAACGTGGCCGACCACGAAGAAGCCTACGCGGAAACCGACAGTCAGGGCATTTCCTATACCGCAGGCGTACCGCCGGTGGCCGCCGCCTTGCTGGTTGCCCGTGGCGAGTGGGACGTGCAACGCATGGTCAACGTCGAGGAGCTGCCCGCCGAAGCTTTCCTCAAGGCGCTGGACGTCATGGGCCTGCCGACCCGCATCAAGGATGAGCACGGAGATCGCCCCTGGAACTGAGACGCTTGAGATTCCCTGACCAGGCGAATCTCGTTTCTCGTTCCTGGCCGTGAAAAAATGGACCTCTGAAAAGAGGTCCATTTTTTTTTGCGCGGCCGCAGGGGTCATTGATCCGGAAACGGCAGCGACAGCAGCCATTGACTGAAGGCTTTCAGTGAAGGCAGGTGCTGGTAGCGGGTCGGGTAGGCGAGGAAGTAGCTGCGTCCACTTTCCATCGGTTCGGACACCGTGACCAGCTCACCACTTTTCAATTCGTCCTGCACCAGAATGTGCGGGATCAGTCCGATGCCGATGCCCGCGGACACGGCCTGGATCAAGTGAGCCGTGAGCTCGAAGCCGGGACCGGATCTCATGTGCCGGTGGTCGAGGCCATGGGCCTCGAACCAGTCCGGCCAGACGCTGGGCCTTGAGACGACATTGAGCAGCACCTGCCCGGCAATATCCTCGGGTGACAGCGTGCGGTATCCGGGCAGCGCCGAGGGGCTGGCAATAACCACCAGTTTTTCCGTGAACAGCCTGTGCGAGATGTAGCCGGGCCATTCGCCGGAGCCTGCGCAGATAATCGCGTTCATGTCCTGGGTGGACGCCTGGACGTCTTCGCGGATGATTCTGGAATGGATGTGAACCAGCAGGCCGGGATGCCTGGCGTAGAACTCATGCATCCTGGGCAACAGCCATTTCGAACCCAGTGTCGGCAGCACTGCCAGGTTCAAGGGGCCCCCGTCGTTCCGGTATGAAATGGCTTGCAATGTTGCGCTTCGAATGCGCCCCAGCGCTGCCGTCAATTCGTGCTGATAGAGCGCCCCGGCCGCTGTCAGTTCGATCTTGCGGCCCTCACGCCTGAAGAGTTCGATGTCGAGCTGTGCCTCCAGGGTTTGAACCTGGCGGCTGACGGCGCTCTGGGTCAATGCCAGTTCTTCGGCGGCCTTGGTGAAACTGCCATGGCGAGCGGCGGCCTCAAAGGCAACCAACAGCGACATCGAAGGCGTCAATCTTCTTGGATTCATTCATAAAGCTCATGCAAAAACGGCAGGAATTACGTTTGTTCCAAGGACGTATAGACGCAAGAATTGGCAAAACCAAATGCGTCCGTTAAACGTACCGTGTCCCGAGCATGCGTAACGAGAATGCATAGATTAGCTTTTAGCCTGCAGGAATCCCATCATGATTGCCCGGTTAGCGCCTTCTTCCCCCCAGGAAGCGACCTATGACGCTTTTTTAAACGCCCTCGAAAAGGCGGGGTTCCGCGGCGAGATTGCCCGCCACCTTGGCGACCGGACGGTATTGGCAACCGACAACTCCATTTACCAGCGCCTGCCCCAGGCGGCGGTGTTTCCGCTCGATGTAGAAGACGTGCAGTGCCTGTCGCGCCTGGCTGATCAGCCCGAGTACCGCCAGGTGGTGCTCACGCCTCGAGGTGGCGGAACGGGCACCAACGGGCAGTCCCTCACCGACGGTGTGGTGGTCGACCTTTCCCGTCATTTGAACAACATTCTGGACATCAACGTCGAAGAGCGCTGGGTCAGGGTGCAGAGCGGCGTGGTCAAGGACCAATTGAACGCGGCGCTCAAACCCCATGGGCTGTTCTTCGCGCCAGAACTGTCGACGTCGAATCGCGCCACCATCGGCGGGATGATCAATACCGATGCCAGTGGTCAGGGAAGCTGTACCTACGGCAAGACGCGCGATCACGTCCTTGAGTTGTCGACGGTGCTGCTGGGCGGCGCCTGCTTCACCAGCTCGCCTGTCGATGCGCAGCAATTGTCCGAACTGGCCAGTCGCGGTGATCGGGTCGCGCAGGTCTACCAATGCGCTCTGGACATCGCCGACACCCAGGCTGAGCTGATCGAGAGCACCTTCCCGAAACTCAATCGCTGCCTGACGGGCTATGACCTGGCCCACCTGCGTGAACCGGACGGGCGCTTCAACCTCAATAGCGTGCTCTGCGGTTCCGAAGGGTCACTCGGCTTTATCGTCGAGGCAAAACTGAACGTCCTGCCCATCCCCAAATATTCCATCCTGGTGAACGTGCGCTACGCGGGGTTCATGGATGCCTTGCGAGACGCGAAGGCGCTGATGGAGATGAAGCCGCTGTCGATCGAGACCGTGGACTCCAAGGTACTGATGCTGGCGATGAACGATATCGTCTGGCATGGCGTCGCGGAGTACTTCCCTGAAGACCCCGCCAGGCCGACGCTGGGAATCAACCTCATTGAATTCAGCGCCGACGATGAAGAGATTCTCCAGCAGCGTGTCCATGAGTTCGTGCAACATTTGCAGCGCGATACCTCCGTGGTGCGCCTGGGCCACACGCTGGCCATCGGAGCCGATGCGCTGAAGCGCGTCTACGCGATGCGCAAGCGCGCAGTGGGCTTGTTGGGCAACGTCAAGGGAGAGGCCAGGCCACAGCCGTTCGTCGAAGACACCGCTGTACCTCCCGAAAACCTGGCGGATTTCATCCTTGAATTTCGAGCGCTCCTGGACAGCCATGGCTTGCAATACGGCATGTTCGGTCACGTCGACGCCGGTGTCTTGCACGTGCGCCCGATCCTGGACATGAAGGATCCTGCCCAGGCAGCACTGATTCAACCTGTTTCCGATGCGGTCGCGGCCCTGACTCAAAAATACGGTGGGCTGTTGTGGGGGGAACATGGCAAGGGCTTGCGGTCGCAGTATGTGCCGGACTATTTCGGCGACCTGTATCCGTCCTTGCAGACGTTGAAGGCGGCGTTCGACCCCGGCAATCAACTGAACCCGGGCAAGATCGCCACGCCCGCAACGGTCCCCGATGCTCGACTGACACGGGTCGACGAAGTGCAGCTGCGCGGCGACCTGGACCGTACGATCGACGAGCGCGTCTGGAAAAGCTATGACGCGGCAGTGCATTGCAACGGCAACGGCGCCTGCTACAACTTTGATCCCGATGACGCCATGTGCCCGTCATGGAAGGCCACGCGCAATCGGGTCCACTCGCCGAAAGGCCGGGCGTCGTTGATACGTGAATGGCTGAGGCGACAGGGGCTTGAGGGCGTCGATGTCCTCGCTGCGAGCGATCGGCTGCGGGCCGCCGCGCCCTGGAATATTGCCCGCCGCGCGATCAACAGCCTGTCGCATAAGTTGGGCCAGCAGGATTTCTCCCACGAAGTCTATGAGGCGATGGCGGGGTGCCTGGCCTGTAAATCCTGCGCGGGTCAATGCCCGGTCAAGGTGAACGTGCCGGAGTTTCGTTCGCGTTTCCTGGAGCTGTATCACAGCCGGTACCTGCGTCCCTTGAAGGACTACCTGATCGGCTCCCTGGAATATACGGTTCCCTACCTCGCCAGGACGCCGCGCCTCTACAATTTCGTCATGAGTGCGCGGCCGGTTCGCTGGTTGCTCGAACGGGCGGCTGGGATGGTCGACAGCCCGCTGCTCAGCCTGGTGGATTTCACGGCCGCTTGCCGGACATGGGGCGTGGAGGCCGCAACGCCTGAACGTCTGGCCGCGCTGTCAGACGAGCAGCGAGAGAAAAGCGTCATCCTCGTCCAGGATGCCTTCACGCGCTTCTTTGAAACCCCGTTGCTGGTTGACTGGCTGGAATTGATTGCTCGGCTTGGCTACAAGGTCTACCTGGCCCCGTACGCACCCAACGGCAAGCCGCTTCAGGTACAGGGTTTCCTCAAGGCGTTCGAAAAGGCCGCCCACTTCAACGGGCAGACGTTGTCGAGCCTGCAGCACTACCGGATTCCATTGGTGGGACTCGATCCGGCGATGACCCTGGTCTATCGACAGGAATACACCAAGGCCGCGGGTGACGTGGCGCCTCGGGTCCTGCTCGCGCAAGAGTGGCTGGCCAGTGCAATGCCGCACACGCAGGCCGCGCAGACGGATGAGCCTTACCAGTTCCTTCCCCATTGCACGGAAAAGACCAACGAGCCAGGCAGTGTCGCGTTGTGGCAGAAGATATTCGAGCGCATGGGACTGGCCCTTCAGGTCCCGGCCAGTGGCTGCTGCGGCATGTCGGGGACCTACGGTCACGAAGCACGCAATGCCACGACTTCGGACACGATCTACGGGCAGTCCTGGAAACCGCTCATCCAGCGGCTCAACCGGACGGGACGAGTCGTTGCCGATGGGTATTCCTGCCGTAGCCAGGTCAAGCGCCAGGAGGGCGCAACGGTGCTGCATCCCCTGCAGGTCGTGTTGGCACGTGTGAAGGCGCTGTCGGACCTCACCTGACAGGGCATCCGATCTCCCGGGGCTGCAATGGCCCCGGGAAACTCCTCGATCACTTTGTATCTCTGTGTATCAGAACCCCACGTCGATACGGACTGTTTCCAAAACAGGCCGCCGTGACACATCCGCGATACCTCCCCGGCATTAAATGACCCCATCGAGACAGCGCAGGGCCGTCTCGCCTCGGGCAAATCCGTTGGCAAACCGCTTCCAACCGATCTCACATTTCGAACCGCTACCTGCCGTACCCAAGGGAGATTCACCATGGCCACGACTCTGTTGAACCCAACCTCTTCACCGCGCCTTCGGCTGCTCGCGCCCTCTGTCCTGGCGGTTGCCTTGTTGCAACTGGGCGCCCTGGGGGCTGCTTCGTCGCAAGCAAACGCTGCTGAAGTGCCGGCAAGTGCCGTCGGCGCCATTACGCCGGGCAGTCACACTTCGTTCGGACCGTTGAAGCATGTCAAGGCGGGGCTGCTGGAGGTTTCCTATGCCGAGGTCGGCCCTGTCGACGGGCCGGTGGTGATCCTGCTGCACGGCTGGCCTTACGACATTCACAGTTACACCGACGTGGCGCCGGCACTGGCGGAAAAAGGCTACCGAGTGCTGATTCCGTACGCCCGCGGTTATGGCGATACGCGCTTTCTGTCGGCCAAGACCGTTCGCAACGGACAGCCCGCCGCGCTCGCCAAGGATCTGATCGACTTCATGGACGCGCTGAACATCAAACAGGCCGTGCTGGGCGGTTATGACTGGGGCGCGCGCACGGCCGACATTGTCGCCGCATTGTGGCCTGAGCGTGTGAAGGCGCTGGTTGCCGTCAGTGGTTATCTGATCGGCAGCCAGGAAGCGGGCAAGGCGCCTTTGCCACCGGCCGCCGAGCTGCAGTGGTGGTATCAGTTCTACTTCGCGACAGAGCGTGGCCGTCTGGGCTATGAGAAAAACACCCATGACTTCGCCAAGTTGATCTGGAAACTCGCCTCGCCCAAGTGGAACTTCGATGACGCCACTTACGACCGAAGCGCTGCCGCGTTGCAGAACCCCGATCACGCCGCCATCACCCTTTTCAACTATCGCTGGCGCCTGGACCTGGTCAAGGGGGAAGCCCGTTACGAGGCCCTGGAGAAAAAACTGGCGACATTCCCGTCCATCGGCGTGCCGACCATCACCCTTGAAGGCGATGCCAACGGGGCGCCGCACCCGCCTGCCGAGGCCTATGCCAAGCGCTTTACCGGCAAGTACGAGTATCGCCTGATCACCGGAGGCATCGGCCACAACCTGCCGCAGGAAGCCCCGCAGGCTTTCGCTCAGGCGGTGATCGACGCCGATCACCTGTGAGTGACCGTGAAGGGAGAGCAGCGATGAAAAACCGATACCTGACCTTGCTGGCCGCCACCCTGGCGGCCTTTGCCGGAGTTGCCCTGGGCGACTCGGGCGGCAACGATGCCTCACCGATCTATGGTGTGAAGCTGCCCGAAGGCTATCGCCAATGGGCGTTGATCGCACCGGCGCAGGAGGCGGCGCCCCTGAACGAGCTCCGGGCCGTGTTGGGCAATGATCGGGCGGTCAAGGCTTATCAGGCGTCTACGCAGCCGTTCCCGGAGGGCACGGTACTGGTAAAGCTGGCCTGGAAACATGTCCAGTCGCCGGAATTCGAGCCGGCCTCCATTCCCGGCGCGGCCACCACCGTCCAGGTGATGGTCAAGGATTCGAGCAAATACGCATCAACCGGTGGCTGGGGCTTCGGTCGCTTCATCGACGGCAAACCCGCCGACGAGGCCCAGCACCAGACCTGCTTTGCCTGCCATCAGGCACGCGTGCAGAACCACGATTATGTCTTCACGCGGTGGGCGCCATGATTCGATCGACTGTCGATCAGAGCGATACCCGGCGCAGCCTGCCGCTCAGTGGGACGATTTGATTGTCTGGCGTGGGCAACGGCCTTCCGGTCAGGCCCATGCCTTCGCTCACCAGCACGGCGCCCGGCACTACACACAGGTTGGACGGGGTATCGAGGTTCCGGGCGAGCACGTTGACTTGGGCTGTCTGCAGGTTGCAGCTCAGCAACCGGCCCGAGAACCGGGTGAAGCCGCCATGCCGGACCTCGCCGTTCCAGTCGGGCAGCAGGGGTTGTTGCAGGTGGTCGCAGAGTTCCAGCACCAGCACGTTTCCTGTCGGACAGAGCGCCACGCCCGTGGGCAGTTGCAAGCCGCTGATCAGCCGCTCGATCTGCCCAGTGTCGGGGTAGACCCGAATGACCTGGCCGGCCCGGTCGGCAAAGTCGATGCCCTTGCGGCTCGGGTCGCCGTGCAGTTCGCCGGAGAACAGGCTGATCAGTACCGCGTCTGTCGCCGGTTCGTACACCAGGGTCACGGGCACGGCTTCCTGACCCTGAGCCAATTCAGGCAACTGGGCCAACATGCGTTCGTCCTGGCCGGCAATGAACTCCACCAACTGGTTGGTATCGGGTTTGACGGCCAGCCAACTGCGGCGAGTGGGGTGATAACACAGCGCGTTCAGATTGCCCCGGCTGCGAAATACCGGCTCGGGGGGTGTGTATTGCAGGTCCAGCAATTTCGATCCCTCGACGTAGTCGGTCAGGCTGGCGAGGCAACGCCCGTCACCGCAGGCGATGTCCGACAGCCCCATGATTTCATCGCGCAGCATGCGAACTTGCATGTTCATGGCGCGAAAACCGTCTGCCAGGGTTTCGCGGGGCAGGTAGGTGCCGGGCTGGTGGGGGGCTGGACGCAGTCGACTGATGCGGCCGCTGAAGGTCTGTTCCGGCAGGCCGGTACCGGCTTCCGCCAGCAGCAGGCTGCCATCGGCCTGTACGCAGACACCGCGAGGGTTCAACAGGCCTTCGGCGATGATCGTGCTCGGGCGCAGGTTTTCGCTGGGCTGCGCAGGGATCTGGATGGGCATGAGGCTTCTCTCCGTCGTGAAAAAGGGCGCTCGATTACTGCGGCGGTTGCCACGGTTCACCGGTGAGATAGGCCCTCAGCAGCGCCCGCTGGCAAGGCGACATCGAGCGCACCACGGGCATGAACAGGGTGGTGCCTTTGTAGGCATCGGAGGTTCGGGCCAGGATGGGGTTCTTGGCGCCCATGATTGCGTCGGGCTGGTTCAGCGGGATATAGCGCGACATGGCGGGGAAGGCCAGGTAGTGAAAGCGCAGGACATTGGGGTACATCAGCGGCCAGGTGATGGTGGTGCCCTTGGGGATGCCGAAATCGGTCTGGGCGTACTTGCGAAAGTTGGTGAAGCAGGCACCGCTCGCAAGGCCGTTGGCCGTGCAGGTCAGGGCGACGAAACCGGCCTGGGCGGCGCTGCCCGGTTTCAGGGTGACGGGGAAGCTGACCGATAGCTGGCCGCTGTCGACCGTGAGCGAGTCGGGGAAGTCGAGGAAGTCCCAATATTGCGGATCCGTATACACCGCAGAGGGTGCCGCTTGCAGACCGATTTCGGTGGTGCTGGTCACGGGGCCGCCCAGGTAGCGGACCTGCAGGGTGATCGACAGGCCGTTGGGGTAGTCGTCCAGATAGACGTTGCGCTGGTCGGCATAGACCCGGTAGGTCGATTCGGTGGCTTGCAGCGTGGTCTTGGCAACCGTGTCGGGCGCGTTGATTGCCAGAGCGTTGGTGCGCACGGCCTGCTGCTGATTGGCGGTCATGGGCAGGTCGACGATGCCGCCGTACACGTAGTAGTTCAACAACGAACTGCTGGTCGGTGCCAGGGTCGCCAGGGTGGTGGTGCCGGCGCTGATGGTGACCGCGCCGTAATTCGCATTGGGCCCGATGGGGCTGGTGATGTCGTCCCGTACCGCCCTGAACGTCTCCTTCGGAATGACGTTGACCATGTCGATGCTCAGGTAGCCGTTGCTGCTGCCCAGTTCGGCATAGCCAGTACCGCCCGTGCTTTGGTTGACCAGTTGCCGGCCGGGCTGGCAGTTCAGCGGTTCGTCGGCGAACGCCGGGGCCAGTGTGCCGATGACCCGGCCGATACTCGGGTTGGGCGTGTACTTGCCGGCGGCATAGTCGGCGTCCAGTTGTTCGGTGGTCATCGTCGGGCACATCTCGAACATGACGAAACGCAGGACGATGCCCGTCGCCCCCGGTGCCTGGATGATCGCGCGCAGGCCCGCGCTGTTCTGGTTCCAGCTGACGATGCTGCTCAGGGGAAAGGTGAGCTGGAACGTGCCGCTGGCGTGGAACGAGCCTGGCGCATCCATTTTCGCCGGCAGCAGTACACGCCCGGCCACGTCGAAACTGCTGCACACGGTATTGCTGTGGATCAGCAACTGGATATCGCTGTTGCCGCCTATCTGCAGGCCGCCGACGAAGATCTGCGTGGTCGTCGTGCCGGTGGGGTCCAGGTCCACCATCATCGGGCCGGACACCGGCGCCTGGCCGGTGACCGGGTCCACCGAACCGAGCAGGTACACCGGCTGGCCCACCAGGTCGCCGGTGGTGCTGATGCTGCCCGGTATGCCCTGGGAACTGATCAGGGCGTTTTGCATGTCGACGACGTGTTGCCCGTAGTGATTCCAGCCGCCGGCAGTGTAGTAGTCACCGTTGGGAGCGTTGATCATGTCGTTCAACTGGTCGTCGGTGTAGGACTGGGCACCCGGCGCCAGGGTCGAGGTGGTCAGATCGAACAGCGGCCACTCGTCGTTGCCGTCGTAGGGAATGGTGGGGGAGTTGTTCGGCAGGCTGACGTCCGTGCGGATGCCACCCCAGAAATTCAGTCGGGGTCCGTTCAGGATGCTCATGATCTATTCCTCGTCCTTGATGGATTTGATGGCAGGCGAATTGGCGAATTTGAACAGATAGGAAAAGTCGGACTTGTAGGGACTCTTGACCGGTGTCGCCATGGAATGGCAATTCATGCAGCTGCTGTTGGGCTGGATATAGCTCTCCATGGTCACGTTGGCCGAGAGTGCCGGTGTCGGCTGGCCCAAGGGGTTGCTGGGGTTGTCGGGCATCAGCGGACGCTGGGTGGTGATGAGCTGGTAGTACTTGAGCACGCTTTTTTGCAGGCCAGGATCGGACTGGTAGTTGGCATTGACGCCGTTGGTCACGTCGGCAATCGGGGTGACCCGGTTCAACGGGTTCGGGGTCTGAAACGTGGTGCCGGCCTTGGGCACGCAGACCAGATGCGCCCCCTGGGTCTGCCAGTCGCAGGGAGACTGGTTGAGGCTGTCGGCGGGTGCGGTGGCATTGAAGTAGGAATAGGCCGTGCCCGAGGCCGGCTGATCGACCCACTTACCGCCCGACAGCGCCTTGGGCGGCACGTTGTCGACCTGCTCGAAGGTCGACCAGATCCACTGCGGGTACCCGTTGACCTTGGTGATGATGTGCAGCCCTACCAGGCCCAGGTACGCCTCGGTGACACCGTTGCGCTTGCCCTGGTCATCGAATGTTGCCACCTGGGCAATCTGGGTCAGGTAGTGGCTGGCGTTGTCGTTGGAGGTAAGGATGCGCCAGCTCGACTTGACCTCGATGACGCCGTTGGGAAAGTTGATGTTACTGGCCTTGGAGACCACATCGGCGTTGTAGTACTGGTTGTCGACGATGTAGTCGTAGGAGGTTTCGTTGGCCGAGATGTCGTAGTAGGTCGGGTTGCCCGCCTGGTCGATCAGCCAACCGCCGACGGCCTGGTCGACGGCGTTCACCTGGGTGCTGTTCTTCAGGGCGGCGATGTTGATGATGCCCAGACGCTTGGCTTTTTGCGGGCTATTCCAGGGGCCTGGATTGGCGCCCTGGGGCAGAAAGATTTCTTCCACGGTCTTGTAGGTCTGCCAGACCGTGTAACCGGGATCCCCGGGTTGCTTGTTGCAATCGGGGTCGCCGCGCTGGCCGTCCTGCGCCGGCCAGTTCAAGGCGATGAACATCTGCCAGCTGTATTGATCGAACAGGTCCTGGCTGGCATTGGCGGCAGGCGCCGTGGTGGGGGGCTGGCAATTGAGTGTCGTGGTCGTCTTCGGCATGGCCTGCTCAGACGGTGCCAGGGCGAACGCCGGCAGGCTGACGACACCGAGTAGCATCGCGGTGAAACCAAGAGAAGTGTTCATGATGAGGCTTCGTCCTTGATCAGGGTTTGCGCTGCATGAGCTTGTTCCATTGGGCTTTCTGGCCGTTGCTCTGGGACGCCGGTGGCTCGAACAACTGGCAGGGCGGCGGGTTCGCCGGGCACATGGCGGCCACCTGGGCCCAGGTCTGGGCCGGGTCCGGCCGGGCGATGCGGAAGTTGGTGTAGTTCTGGCTGACGATGGGCGCATTGGCGACGCTGGCATCACCGGAGAAATAGAACGATTGCGGATGCCGATAAGGCGGTTGCCCGGTCATTTTCTTGTAGAAGGCGTAGCCGAACAGGATCGGGCCTTGAGGGGAGTCAACGTCCAGGGCGTAGGCCTGCACGCTGCCATCGAGATGCTTGCTGCGCTCGGCGCTGTAGGGCAGGTGCTGGATGAAGTCTTGCCGGGGCGGGTGGTTCATCGGCGAAAACATGCAGCAGGCCGGCATGTCCTTGGGTCGGTCCTGCGGGTAGGTCAGGAAGTACGCCTTATTGCCCAACGACACGAACGAACAGGTGTAGTTGTTGTTCTTGATCGGGAAGATCGGCAGGCAGTACTTCTCGTAGTGTTCCATCATGGCGCCGAAGCCGTCGCCATCGGCCGGGATGTAAGTCGTGTCGTAGTAGCTGGTGCCGCGCGACACGGTGTAGTCCGCCGGGACGAGGGTACTGGGCGGATTGCTGTAGGGCGGCGGGTTCTTCTCGTAGTTGTGCATCACCCGGTACATGGTCCAGTCGCTGATCCAGAACGCGGGGAAGAATGGATCGGAAGGATCACCCGGTGCGCGCTTGGCGATGCAATTGCCGTTCTGTTCGTTACAACCCAGGGTGTTGTGTACCCCCATGGTGAAGTACACGGCGCCGCTGTCCTGTTGTGCGAACAGCGGCGGGCTCAGCAGCAGGATCAACAGCAACAGCCGGTTCAAGATGGTTTTCATAGGACACCTCCTGTGAAGTGCCGGGTGGCGGACGCGCCACCCGGAATCCTGCGTGAAACGTCAAAGGTTGTTGTAGTCGCTCATCGAGAGCGTCTTGGGCGGAAAGTTGAGCTTCACCAGACGCTTGGCCCACAGCTCCAGTATGGCGCGGCGGCTTTGCGACAGGTCACGGGTGATGGGCATTGCGAGGGTGCTTTCTTCCTGGTTCGGCTTGCTGATCAAGATGATCAACTGATCGACGGCGCCTTCCACGCGCGTGCGGGAGTCGAGCGGCATGTACTTGTTCATGATTGGGTAGAGGTAATAGAAGGTCTGCAGGACTTTCGGAAAGATGAACGTGCTCCATATCTTTTCCGGAGCGTCCGTGGCGGTGCACATGCCGTTCCAAGTGTTGATGAAATCCTGTTGCAACTGCATGTCCACGGGCAGCACCCGTATCGGCGCGAGGAAGTCCACAAAGGCCTGGGAGAGTGGGAAGCTGAAGGGAATGACCGGTTTTTTGTCATTCTCCTGCACGAAGAAGCGCAAGGTAGGGAAACCCGGCGCCACGGCCCGGCAGGTTATCTGGGCGATACCTTGGGCGTTGGTGGTGATGACGGCGTAGGAGTAATGGATGCTGGCCTTGTTGTCCTGCAGTGTACCGGTGCCATTGATGCCCTTGTCGAAGACCAGGCAGGGGCGCAGGTTGACGGCGATCGGCGTACCGGAGACTTTGAGAAAATCCTGATAACCGACCGGGTTGCCCACGGGTTGGGGCACGTCCTGGATGTCGGTCAGCCGGCGACCGCTGCCGGTGCTGCGATAGAGGGGAACCGCAGGCGCGTCGGTGAATTGCGGAAGCCAGGCCGTGTTCTGGTTGCGGTCCGGCGGGTTGTCGTAGAACAGCGTGAAGTCGGCGGCATTACTGAACGCCAGGTAATAATCGCTGCTGGTTACCATGTAGGGGTTGCCGTACTCCGCCACATACAACGTCGTGTTGGCGGCCGGCTGACCGTTTTTCTGCACCATGATGCTCAGCGTCTTGCGGTCACCGACGTCGATGAAACTGCCGCTCTCGATCACTTCGGCGGTCCACAATTGCTGTCCGGCGGCCATTATCGAAGGGGTCGGGGCCGGGTTGCGCTGCTGCAGGAGCAGAGGTCCGGACTGCAATATGTTCTTGGCTTCGGCGCTGAGCGTGAGGTCGAGGATGCCCGAACGTTTGTCGAAGGCCGATTGCTGGTATTGCTCGAAGCCGAAGCCGGCCGCCGCGACGAATTGCCCGTTCTTGCGGACCCCCAGCAAGTAGCCGCCGGAGTTGAATTTCTCGGGAACGAGAATGTCGGCCTGGTCATTCACCGGATAGCACGGAAACGTATTGCCCAGGTCCAGCGACAGGATGTTGCCGGTGAACTGCGCCGAGATCACGCCCAATTGCGCGCTTTGCGAATCCTGCCCTGGTTGAACCATCGATACGGGCTGGTTGGGCACCAGGCGCAGCCCGGCGGGGGCGGTGGGGTACTCGTTGGCGAACCACAGCCCCAGGACTGCCGAGGTGCGGCTGTAGGCGGGGTTGAAGAAAATCTGGTTGACGTTGTTCAGGCCCTCTCTGTAAAGCTTCCCTACCGCATCGATGTCCTGAACGTTATGGGAGCGGGTGTTGAGGCGTTGCGGGTAGTCGTTGAACACCCCGTTCCTGTCGTAGCAGGTCAGGTAGACGGAAAACCGGAACATCAGGCCCTGCGCCCCTTGTCTCTCCATCTGCTGCTTGAGGTTGGTCAGCAGGGCCGAGTTGCCGCTCGCCCATTCCAGGTTCTCCTTGGGAAAGCAGCTCTGCCAGGTGGTGCTGACATTCACCAGGCCACCCAGGGCTCCCCAACTGAAGTTCAGGAAGCGGTCCATCATCCGGTACTTGCGATTGAGGATCAGGCCACAGGATGAGTCGCCCAACACCAGTTTGTCGAAATACAACGCGGTGAACGTGTTCTGCCACGGGCTGATATCCACGAAGCGTGCCGCGGTCGGGGCGGAGCTCCCCAGGGGGCTGCCGAGCAACTGATAGTTCTTGCCGACCAGTGCATCGTGCTCGATGTAGGTATTGGCCTGCAATTCGCCGCCGATGACAGTCGAGCGGGTCTGGCCATAGTTCACCAGGCCGCAGCCATTGTCGCCGAACAGATCCCATTCGGCCGGCATGTAGGGGTAGTGTTTCTTGTTGGCATTGCCCGGTACCTGCAGCACGTAGCTGGGCAGGTCGGCCATGTGCACGGGCGAGATAGCCCACGGCATCAGTTTGTGCGGGGCGTTGTGGCGGGTGATGTCGAAGTGGCCGACAAACGGCCAATTGATGTCCATGTTGACCGCGTCGTACAGCGGGAACTGGTCGTTGTTATTGGCCGTCGGCGGGTTCCAGAACATCTCGCCGTTGAGGTAGATGCGAGGAAAATTCAATACGCTCATGTCGTGCTCTCCTTAGCGTTGCCACTGGGCGCGTTTGAGCGACCAGACAAAATCCAGTTTGTTGTAGCCGGCGAAGTCCTTCTCCGGCAGTGGCGTGGTGGGGTAGGTGAGACCGCCTTGGGTCGGGATGGCGAAATTGAAGTAACCGTCGTTCTTCGAATAGGCGGCGGTGCCGTGGCAGGCCAGGCAGGACGATGTGTCCTGGAATGCCGATTCCAACTGCGAGTTCGCCAGGACCTGGGTAATGGGTTGGAATTCCACGCCGATCAGTTCGTACTTCGACAGCGCCGGGTTATTGGTCTGGAACTGGGCGTTGACCGGTATGGCAGCCGATGTCGGCCCGGTGCTGTTTTTCATTGGCTTGGACGGCTGGCCTTTGGTCACGGTGTACTTGGGGTTGTTGACGTTTTCGAAGGTGGTCCAGACCCAGTTGGCGTTCAGCTTGTTGACCACGTGCAAGCCGCTCAACGCCGCGTAGCCGACCTTGTACCCGGTGCCCACCGGGTAGTAGGCCTGGGCGACGTAGTAGCCGTCGCTTTCCAGTCTCTTCTTGTAGTCCATGTCCGCGCCGATCCACAGCCAGGCGGCTTTCAGCTCCCAGGCGGTAGCCGGAAAGTTCAGGTTGCTCGACAGGGCGTCCTGGCCATTCATGTTGTAGACATTGTTCTTGACGATGTAGTCGTAGGTGTCCTGGCCCATCAGCAGTTGAAAGCGCACAACGTGGCCTTGTTGCGCCTCAGGTACGGCGCCGCCCATTTCCAGGCTCAGGCCGTCGACTTGCTGGGTGGCATTGAGGTTGTGCAGGAGACGGTTCGGGTCCAGTCCCAGGGCTTTGGCTTGCCTGAGCACCTCGCCCGGTGGCCTCATGCGGCTGTCATACGTACCGGGGTTGACGCCGTTGGCCAGATAGACCTGGTCGGAAGGCTTGAACAACTCCCACTGGCGGTTGTAGCCCCTGGTGCCGGCCTGGTTCAGGCAGACGAACCAGTTCCAGGCCATGGTCTCGGGGCTTTGGTTGAACGCTTTACGCGTCGCCTCAACGTCTGGCCCGAAGGTGAGGAAGTTGCTGCAATCAAAGCTATTGGTGTCCTGTGCCTGAGCCAAACCGGCCAGGGCACTGAGAACGGTTATGGAAATGGCTCGCCGCATGGAAGCTCCTTGGCATTGGCCGTGTCGGTAGGAGAGCGCCCCAGGAAGTGTTCCAGGAGCAGTTGCTTCACCGCCGTGGTCGCAAGTTGCTGGGGCAACGGCAGATCACAATTGGTAATGAGCAGCGGGCCGGTTTGCGCGCTGGTTGGCAGGCGGCCATGACTGCCGCGGATCAATCCGGTGTCCAGCGGAATCAGGTCCATGTAGTAGCGAAAGCCGAGTTTTTTCTGCAACAGGCGGCGCGCCACTTTCAGTTTCGGGAAGCGAATGGCGGGGTCGATGAACAGTTCCAGCGGGTCGTAGCCAGGCTTGCGATGGATGTCCACGGTGCGGGCGAAATCCGGCGCCTTGCGGTCGTCGAGCCAGTAGTAGTAATCGAACCAGTAGCCCGGCGCCGCGACAGCCACCAGTTCACCGCTGCGCGGGTGATCCAGTTGCCAGGCGCGCTGCTCGGTTTTATCGAGCACTTGCTCGACGCCGGGTTGTCGCTGTAACAGTGCCTTGACCTGCGCAATGTCCTGCGCCTGTCGCACGTAAACGTGGGCGATCTGGTGGTCGGCCACGGCAAAAGCCGCGCTGGCGCCTGGGTCCAGCAGTTCCCAGCTCAGGGATTGGCGAACCTGTAGCCAGCCCTCCGAGCGCAACAGGCGGTTGATGGACACCGACTGATGGACTGCTTCGATGCCGTATTCGGAGAGCAGCATCACCGCGGCGCCTTGTGCCTGGGCAAAGTCCAGCAGGCGACCCACTTCGCTGTCGATGGCCCGGACTTCATCGACGATGGACGGATCGTCGGGGCCGAGGCGTTGCAGGCTGTAGTCCAGGTGCGGCAGGTAGATCAATTGCAGGTCGGGTCGGTTGATCCCGAATTCGGCAATGGCGCAATCGACGATCCAGCGGCTCGAGGCGATGCCGGCCGCCGGGCCCCAGAAGCTCGGGAACGGGAATTCGCCGATCTGCTGCTCGATACGCTCGTGCAAGGTCGCCGGCGCCGAATACAGGCCGAACATTTTTCGACCATCGGCCGGGTAGTGCGGACGTGGGGTGATGGCGGCGTCCACGTCCGCGTACATGTTGTACCACCAGAACAATTGGCTGCAGCGAAACCCCGGAAGCTGGCGCTTGAGTGCATGCCAGACTTTTTCGCCTTGGATCAGGGTGTTGGGTTGCAGCCAGAAACGCACCTCGGCCTGGTCGCGAAAGTACCAGCCATTGCCGACGATGCCGTGCGCCGACGGTGCCAGGCCGGTGAGGATCGAGGCCTGCACCGTGGACGTGACGGCCGGGAATACCGGTTGCAGGTAGGCCATCCTGGCCGTCTGCAACAGGGCATTGATATGCGGCGTCGCCGCACCGAGCAGCGCCGGCGTCAGCCCCACCACATTGATCAGCAGCAGCGGTTGACGAGGGCGCTCAGCGTGCATTGGCGTACACCTCCCATGCCTGGGGATGCAGGAGTTGCCGGTGGCGCAATTGCTCTTCGACCCAGTGCAGTTCCCTGGCGATCCCCTGGAGCTGGGCCTGGACGGTGCCAGGGCGCAAGGAAGCAGGCAGCACGCCCCAACTGTAAGTCTCCACCTCAAGGACCGGGCGAAAATCCCCATGGTCGGCAATAAAGTCGAAGGTTCGTGACAGGGCGTCCTGGCTGCCGCTGAGCTCGGGCAGCAGCAAATGTTCGCTGAACAGCGGAATGTGGAAATGGATTCTCAGTTCGGCGTGTTGCTGCGGATGGTCTGCGTAATCGCCGAGGGCAATGGGCAGGTCGGCCCAGGCTCGTAAGCGCGCCTGCTCATCCTGGGCTTTCACTTGGTGCAGATAGGTGGTTTCAGCGAAGTCCGCCAGGGTGTCGAGCACCTGTTCGCGCCGGTCGAGGGCTTGGGGCAGGCGGCAGATCAGGGCGTTGGACAGTTGGATCTTGCCAACGGGCACCCCGGTCTGACGCAGCCGGTCCAATGACTGATAGCAATCCTCGAAGACCACGGCCTGGTGGCAGACGTCGAAACACAGCGCCAGATGGCCGTAGTGCGGGTCCCTGGCCTGCAGGCGATGGAAGAAGGCGATGGCCTGCTCGGTGTTTTCCAGCACACAGTCTGGTTCCATTTCCAGGCAGAACACGATTTTCTTGCCCGTCTCCAGGTGGAGTCGGGCGAGGGAGGCTGTGAGCTGGCGCAACTGATGCTCGGCACGCTGCTGCAAGTTGCCGTTCCAGTGGGCGGCATAGCCCAGGGGCACGGTGGAAATCACCCCTTGGGCACAATCCGATGGCAACGCCTGGGCGAGGATCCGGGCCAGATTCAAGCTGTACTCCAGTCGTCGCGGATCGGCCCAGTGGGGCAAATAGACCCCGGCTTTCACCGCGCCCTGATGAAACTGGCCGTAGGGAAAACCGTTAAGGGATGTCAGGCGCAACCCGTTGCATTGCAGCAGGTGGAGAAAGTCCGTACGCGCCGACGCCTGTTGCAGCTCCCGCGCCGCGAGGGCGCTGATCCACAGGCCGCTGTCCTGTTCGTCGAGCCCGCGCAGCTTGCGAACGGCCTGGAAATGCTCCGCGATGGACGCGCGTAGCGTGGCCAGGTCCGGTGTGGGGTGCACGTTGCTGCAATAACCGAGCTGTGCGGCGTGCCAACCGGTCGCGACCGTCATTTGATCACCGGTTCCTGGCCTCGCAGGGCTGAGTTGTCTTGCCACTGTTTGCGCTGATCGATGGGCAGCGGTGTACCGACCAGGGCCTTGTCCAGTTGGCCGCTCTGAGCAAAGAAATCCACCGGGTTATGGAACAGTACCTGTTCCACCTGGGCCTCGCTGAAGCCGGCCGCGCGCATGGCTTCGCCGGTCTTGGGCACCTTGAGCGGGTCGCTGATGCCCCAGTCGGCGGCGCTGTTGACCACCATCTTTTGCGTGCCGTATTGCTGGAGCAACGCAACCATGCGCTGCTCCGACATCTTGGTGTTGGGGTAGATGGAGTGGCCGCGCCAACAGTCGGTTTCCATCACCAGCGGCAAGGTCAGTTCGTTGAGATGATCGATGATCACCAAGTGTTCGGCGATGCCGACCTCGCGAATCACCGCCAGGGTGCGCCTGGTGCCGCCGATCTTGTCCCGGTGCGGCGTATGGACCAGTACCGGCAGGGCGAACTGCTTGGCCAGTTCCAACTGGGCGGCCAGGAAGCGATCTTCTTCCGGGGTAATGTCGTCATAACCGATCTCGCCCACCGCCACCACGCCGTCCTTCACGAGGTAGCGTGGCAGAATCTCCAGCACCTCATTGGCCACCGAGAGGTCGTTGGCCTCCTTGGGGTTCAGGCCGATGGTGCAGAAGTGGTGGATGCCGAACATGCTGGCGCGAAAGCGTTCCCAACCCAATAGCATGTCGAAATAGTCGATGAAGCTGCCGACGCTGGTCCTGGCCTGGCCTTGCCAGAACGCTGGCTCGATGACGCCGGTGATGCCGGCGGCCGCCATGTTCTGGTAGTCGTCCGTAGTGCGGCTGACCATATGGATATGCGGGTCGAAGTACTTGGGCATGATGCATCCTCGTCAGTGGAGCAGGGAATCGTCGGACGGCTAGAGGGCGGTCAAGTGTTCACGCCATTGCGGCGGCAAGCGCTGTTGTCGGCTCAGGCCAACCAGGCGCTGGCGCTGCGCCGGGCTGAGCAAGTCGAAGGCAATCGCCAGGGGCAGCCCGGCCGACACCGTTCGCCCGGCTGCGAGCTGTTCGGCCAGCAGGTCGAGGGCCAATTGGTTGAGGGCGACACTCTGGCGCTGCTCCAGGCCGAGCAGACGGCGTATATCGAGCCCCATGCCCAGCGCCTTGAGCACCAGTTGATGAAAGGCCCGGTCGTCGTAGTGGCGCGACGGGTAGAGAGTGTCCAGGGCAAGGGCGGCGAACACTTGGCTGTTGCTGGTGCGCCCGGCTTGCAGCGCTAGCTGCACGCACAGCCCCTGGCTGTCGAGCCAGTCGAGGGCTTTGAGCAGAGCGATCTTTTCCTGATCGTCGCCCCACAGAAACAACTGGCGCAGCAAGGGCACCTGGCCGGCGGCGGGTCGCCGCTCCAGCACCTCGGCCAGCAACAGCGCTCGCGCCAACTGCACATTGCTCCAGCCGGTTCCGTGGGGCCACAAGTCTTGCTTGAGGCCTCGCTTGCACTGGCTGCTCAACAGCGCCGCGCTCGTGGCGTCCGGGCGTTGGGCAAGCTGTTCCAGTGCCTGGCGCCACCACCGCAGGCCGGCCTCGTCGAGGTGCTGGAGGAAGGCCTGGCGCTGTTGCTCCAGGCAGTCCCGGCGCATTTCAAGAGCCGTCGATGACGACCCGGCAACGTCCTTGTTCATGTCGGTTTGATCCAGCGCTGGAAGTGGGGAAGCAGGAAAAACACCAGGACACATGACAGGCTGCCCAAGGGCTGGTCGGCTACCGCCAGCACCAGGGCATCGAACAGCGGCAGGGCCGCCAGGCCAGCGCCGATAAACGCGCGGACCTGCCGTTGCCGGGGGTTGGCCAGATGACGCCAGTAGTGCCAGCCAAGCCAGCCAAGCCAGAGCAGCAGCACTGGCCAGAACCAGGGGTTATCGTTATGAATTGCCAGGGTCATCGGGCTCAGCATCAGGACCAGCGGCAGGCGGTTGAGCAATTGATTGCGGTGTTCCTGGCGGGCCAGGTAAGTCAGGCCGCTGATATAGACCCCCAGCAGCATGGCGCAGAGCCAGATCGGTGCCGGTGGAACCGCCAGGCTGGTGGCTGCCGTGAGGTAGAGGGCCGAGCGACAGGCCCCCATCAGCCAGACACTGTGGACGTACTTCTTATGCAACAGGTTGTAGCCCAGGATGCAGGCCAATAGCAGGAGGGTGCTGCCCAGCAGCCAGTATGGCTGATCGATCAGCCGGCTCAGACCCACCACGGCAACAGCGGCCAGCCCCAGCAAGAGGGCGCAGGCGAGCCCGACCTGCTGTCGGCTGACCAGACCGAGGGTGATGGGACGGGGGTTGTGGTGTCGCTGGTCCCAGTCGGCGTCCAGCAGGTCATTCAGCAGCATCCCGGCCAGGTACAGCATCGACAAGGCCACCAGCAGCAGTATCCACACGGCCGAAGACGGTGGCGCCAGGGCCCCGGCACTGCTCGCCAGCAGGGCGGCGGCGAGGGTGTTGGTCCACACCGTGGGCAGATTGGAAACCCGGCCCAGGGTCATCCAGGTTTTCAGGTCCGGCGATGCCTGGCTCATTGCACACAACCCTCGCTCAACGCAGGGGCCGGTTCGGCGAGACCGGACAGCCGCCGTAGCGCCTGCTCCATCCGCGTGGCGTCGACCTCATGCACGTCCAGCGATTCGCCGATCCGGCTGAGCATGGGAATGGACAGCTCGCCGCCCAGGTGCTGACGGAACTCTTCCAGGCCCAGCAACAGCAGCGAGCGGCCTTGTGGATCCTTCAGGCTCAGTTCCGGTGGGTTCAGGCTGAAGCCGAGCCTGAGCAGCAGGCCCACGATACGCTCGGCGTCGGCATCGCTCAGCAGGCCCAGAATATTGGCGTAGAGACCATCCAGGGCGATGCCCACC
The DNA here is from genome assembly GCF_022342325.2 of Pseudomonas sp. AF32. NCBI lineage: Bacteria > Pseudomonadati > Pseudomonadota > Gammaproteobacteria > Pseudomonadales > Pseudomonadaceae > Pseudomonas > Pseudomonas sp. AF32. Next base: position 23,020 of record NZ_RQJK02000024.1, read on the forward strand.
GCCACGGCTTCACCATGGCGCAATCGGTGTTGGCTGAGATTTTCCAGCTTGTGGGCGGCCCAATGCCCATAGTCCAAGGGGCGGCCGTTACCGCGTTCGAAGGGATCGCCAGCACCGGTGATGTGGGCCAAGTGCAGCTCGGCACAGCGGCGGATGGCATGACGGCTGGCCTGGTGATCGAAGCGGGCCAGGGCGTCGGCCTGTTGCTCCATCCATTGGAAAAACGCCGCGTCTTTGATCAGCGCCACCTTGACCGCCTCGGCCAACCCGGCGATCTGGTCGCGTCGGCCCAGGCTGGTCAACAACTGAAAATCGTTGATGACGGCGGTGGCGGGGTAGAACGCCCCCAACAGGTTCTTCTGGCCGAAGGCATTGATGCCGTTTTTCACGCCGATGCCGGCGTCGTTCTGGGCGAGAACGGTGCTGGGGACGCGGATCAGGCGGATGCCCCGGTGGAAGGTCGCGCAGGCATAACCTACCGCATCCAGTACCGCCCCGCCTCCCAGTGCCAGCACATGGCAATGCCGATCCAGTCCGTGGTGCAGCATGTCGGCGTAGAGCCGCTGCAAGACGTGTGCATCCTTGCTCGACTCACCGGCTGGAACCGCAATGGGCGCTGCCCGCAGGCGCAGATCCGCTGGATGGCTTGCGAAGTAGGCATTGATCTGTTCCAGCAGTGGGGGATTGCTGCGCAGCAACTGTTCATCGGCGAATACCAGCACCGTCACCGGCTTATTTTGATGGACGGTGAGCTGGCGATGCAGGCAAGGATTGGACGGATCGAACACGTGATCGGTGAACACCACCGGATAGTCGTAGCTGACCTCGAAACGCCCGTGCAGGGGCTGCTGTGCGTCGCGCTTGCGAAAAGCCTTGAGCAGGCTGTAGCCGGCGATGAACAAGCCGGGCAGAACCATGCTGGCCAGGATCGTCACCAGCAGGACGTTCTGTTCGAGGAGTAACGTACCGATGGTGGCGTAGGCCAGGGCCAGGCCAGCGTTGGCCAGGACGATCACCGGTACGAAGGCGCGCAGCGGGTAGCGCTGCATGCCCGCTGCCACCACCGAGGTTTCCGCCAGCACCGGCACCCCCCGCAGGCAGACCAACGATAGTGTGCCCAACCGGTACCCCAGCTGTCCCGGCTGACGCTGGTGCAGGCCCAGTCGCCCGGATAGCAGCTGGAAATAGCCGGCTCCCAGGGCATATCCCAAGCCGGCCCCCAGGCACAAGCCGACGAAAATCACCAGGTACCCGCCAACGCTGCCCAGGGTCGCCACAGCCAGCAGCGCCACCAGGCTTGAAGGCACCGGCAGCACCACGTCCAGGGCCAGCAGGGCGATCAGCAACAGGGCCAGGTTGAGTTGTTGCGAGGGCGTCGAGGGCAGGTACAGGTGGAGATGGGTCAGGAATGCCTGAATCTGTTGTTCGAATAACAGGAAGCTGGCAATGACCAGGCCACAGAAGCAGAACAAGGAAAGCCAGAAAGGCTTGGCGGGTCCTTTTTGTGAGAGCGCACGATACCACCGGCTGTGCTTCATCAAGCATCCCTCTTGTTTGTTTTGACTCATTCCGTGTCAATGACTAAAAGCGATGTCGGCTGGTTTTCGGGTCGATAGGCGGTCTCGTTTTTGGTGGGACCCGCTGCGGCGGGTTGCGCTTGGGAAGACAATTCTGAATTTAGTCGGCCATTGTCGTTTTGCAAGGCCATCTGATGGCAATGTGATTTTTCAGTGGAAGAATGATGGCCATCGTGAGCCGGGCTCGCTCTTGCAGCGGGGGCCGGAACGAAAACGCCGCTCGCCCTTTGCAGGACGGGCGGCGTTTTTATGCGGTGAAGATTACTCTTCGATGTTGCCCATGGCGGTGGTGTTGAAGCCGCCGTCCACGTACATGATTTCACCGCTGATGCCCGACGCCAGGTCGGAGCAGAGGAAGGCGCCGGCGTTGCCGACTTCTTCGATGGTAACGTTGCGACGCAGCGGGGTCTGCGCTTCGTTGGCGGCCAGCATCTTGCGGAAGTTCTTGATGCCGGAGGCGGCGAGGGTGCGGATCGGGCCAGCCGATACGGCGTTGACACGGGTGCCTTCCGGGCCCAGGGAGCCGGCCAGGTAGCGAACGCCGGCTTCCAGGGAGGCCTTGGCCATGCCCATGACGTTGTAGTTCGGCATGGTGCGCTCGGCGCCCAGGTACGACAGGGTCAGCAGGCTGCCGTTGCGGCCTTTCATCATCTCGCGGCCAGCCTTGGCCAGGGCCACGAAGCTGTAGGCGCTGATGTCGTGGGCGATGCGGAAACCTTCGCGGGTGGTGGCTTCGGTGAAGTCGCCGTCCAGTTGGTCGCCCGGGGCGAAGCCCACGGAGTGCACGATGCAGTCCAGGCCGTCCCACTTCTTGCTCAGTTCTTCGAAGACCTTGGCGATTTCTTCATCGCTGGCCACGTCGCAGGGGAAGCACAGTTCAGGGCTCGAACCCCAGCCTTGCGCGAACTCTTCGACACGACCCTTGAGTTTGTCGTTCTGATAAGTGAAGGCAAGCTCAGCGCCCTCGCGATGCATGGCGGCGGCGATGCCGGATGCGATGGACAGCTTGCTGGCGACACCGACGATCAGTACGCGCTTACCGGCGAGAAAACCCATGTGTTGCTCCTCTTTCAGGTTATTCGGCAGCTGTTGGGGCCAGGAAGGCGGCCTCCAGCAACTGCTGTGTATAGGGGTGTTGCGGCGCGGCGAATATGCTGCGGGCATCACCTTGTTCGACCACTTGGCCATGCTTGACCACCATCAATTGGTGGCTCAGCGCTTTGACGACAGCCAGGTCATGGCTGATAAACAGATACGTCAGGTTGTACTTGCTTTGCAGCGACCGCAACAGCTCCACCACCTGGCGTTGCACGGTACGGTCCAGGGCCGACGTCGGTTCGTCCAGCAGAATCAACGCCGGCTTGAGCACCAGGGCCCGGGCAATGGCGATACGCTGCCGTTGCCCTCCGGAAAACTCATGGGGGTAGCGGTTCCGGGTTTCCGGGTCCAGGCCTACCTCCTTCAGTGCCGCGATTATCGCCTGTTCCTGCTCCGCTTCGGTACCCATCTTGTGGATCCGCAGGCCTTCGCCGACGATCTGGCCCACACACATCCGCGGGCTCAGGCTGCCGAACGGGTCCTGGAACACCACCTGCATCTCCCGTCGCAGCGGCCGGACCTGTTGCTGGGACAAGCTGTCGAGCTGCTTGCCTTCGAACCGAATCCCGCCCTGGCTGCCGATCAGCCGCAGGATCGCCAGCCCCAGGGTGGATTTGCCGGAACCGCTTTCGCCCACGATGCCCAGGGTCTGACCCTGGGGCAGGCTGAAGCGGATCCCGTCCACCGCCTTGATGTAATCCACGGTACGTTTGAACAGGCCTTTCTTGATCGGGAACCAGACTCTCAGGTCCTCGACCTCCAGCAGCGGCGGGCCGACAACGTTGGCCGCCGGGTTGCCGCTGGGCTCGGCGGCCAACAGTTCCCGGGTGTACGGATGCTGTGGCGCGCGGAACAATTGCTCGCACGATGCCTGTTCGACGATGCAACCGCGCTGCATGACACATACGCGATGCGCAATTCTTCGCACCAGGTTCAAATCGTGGCTGATGAGCAGCAGCGACATGCCCAATCGGGCCTGCAATTGCTTGAGCAGATCGAGGATTTTCAGCTGGACCGTGACGTCCAGGGCGGTGGTCGGTTCGTCGGCGATCAACAGTTCCGGCTCGTTGGCCAGGGCCATGGCGATCATCACCCGCTGGCGCTGCCCGCCGGACAGTTCATGGGGCAGGGCCTTGAGGCGCTTGTGGGGCTCGGGGATGCCCACCAGCTCCAGCAGCTCCAGGGTCCGGCGGGTCGCGACCTTGCCGACCAGGCCCTTGTGGATGCCAAGCACCTCGTTGATCTGCTTGCCGATGGAGTGCAGCGGATTGAGGGAGGTCATCGGCTCCTGGAATATCATCGCGATCCGGTTGCCACGGATGTGGCGGATGGTCTTTTCCTTCAGGCTCAGCAGATCCTGGCCGGCATATTGGATGACGCCGGTGGGATGGTGAGCCAGCGGGTAGGGCAGCAGCCGCAGGATCGAGTGGGCGGTCACCGACTTGCCCGAGCCGCTTTCACCCACCAGGGCCAGGGTTTCGCCACGCTTGATGTCGAAACTGACGCCCTCGACCACCCGCTGGTGGCGTTGGCCGGCGATGAATTCCACCGACAGGTCGCGTACTTCGATCAGATTGTCCTGGTTCATGTCACTTCCTCGGATCGAAGGCATCGCGAGCGGACTCGCCGATGAACACCAGCAGGCTCAGCATGATCGCCAGCACGGCGAACGCGCTGATGCCCAGCCAGGGTGCCTGGAGGTTGGATTTGCCCTGGGCCACCAGTTCGCCCAGGGACGGTGCGCCGGCCGGCAGGCCGAAGCCGAGGAAATCCAGGGCGGTGAGGGTGCCGATGGCGCCCGTGAGGATGAACGGCATGAAGGTCATGGTCGAGACCATGGCGTTGGGCAGGATGTGGCGGAACATGATCGCGCCGTTCTGCATGCCCAAGGCTCGGGCGGCGCGCACGTATTCCAGGTTGCGCCCGCGCAGGAACTCGGCGCGCACCACGTCCACCAGGCTCATCCAGGAAAACAGCAGCATGATCCCCAGCAACCACCAGAAATTGGGTTGCACGAAGCTGGCCAGGATGATCAGCAGATAAAGCACCGGCAGCCCCGACCAGATCTCCAGGAACCGCTGGCCGGCCAAGTCGACCCAACCACCGTAGAACCCCTGCAGGGCCCCGGCGATCACGCCGACGATGGAACTGAGCAGGGTCAAGGTCAGGGCGAACAGCACCGAAATGCGGAACCCATAGATGACCCGCGCCAAGACATCGCGGCCCTGGTCGTCGGTGCCCAGCCAGTTCACCGAGGAGGGCGGCGCAGGGGCTGGCACCTTCAAGTCGTAGTTGATGCTCTGATAGCTGAACGGAATCGGCGCCCATACCACCCAGGCATTCTTGGTCGCCAGCAGTTCACGGATGTACGGGCTCTTGTAGTTGGCTTCCAGCGGGAACTCGCCGCCGAAAGTCGTCTCCGGGTAGCGCTTGAGGGCCGGGAAATACCAGCCGCCGTCGTAATGCACCACCAGGGGCTTGTCATTGGCGATCAGTTCGGCGCCCAGGCTCAGTACGAACAGGATCAGGAACAGCCACAGCGACCACCAGCCGCGCTTGTTGGCCTTGAACAACTCGAAGCGACGGCGATTGAGGGGGGACAGGTTCATCTCAATGCTCCCGGCTTTCGAAGTCGATGCGCGGATCGACGAAGGTGTAGGTCAGGTCACCGATCAGTTTCACCACCAGACCCAGCAGGGTGAAAATGAACAAGGTGCCGAACACCACCGGGTAGTCACGGTTGATCGCCGCTTCGAAACTCATCAGCCCCAGGCCATCGAGGGAAAAGATCACTTCCACCAGCAAGGAGCCGGTGAAGAAGATGCCGATGAACGCCGAAGGGAAGCCGGCAATCACCAACAGCATCGCGTTACGGAATACGTGGCCGTAAAGCACGCGATTGCGGGTCAGGCCCTTGGCTTTGGCGGTGACCACGTATTGTTTGTTGATCTCGTCCAGAAAGCTGTTTTTGGTCAGCAGGGTCATGGTGGCGAAGTTACCGATCACCAGCGCCGTTACCGGTAACGCCAGGTGCCAGAAGTAGTCGAGGATCTTGCCGCCCAGGGTCAGTTCATCGAAGTTGTTGGAGGTCAGTCCCCGCAACGGGAACCAGTCGAAATAACTGCCGCCGGCGAACACCACGATCAGCAGGATGGCAAACAGAAACGAGGGGATTGCATAACCGATGATGATCGCCGAACTGGTCCACACGTCGAAGTGACTGCCGTGGCGCGTGGCCTTGGCGATCCCCAGGGGGATCGACACCAGGTACATGATCAGCGTGCTCCATAGCCCGAGGGAAATGGACACCGGCATCTTTTCCTTGATCAGGTCGATGACCTTGGCGTCGCGGAAGAAGCTGTCACCGAAATCCAGGTGGGCGTAGTTCTTGATCATGATCCACAGGCGTTCCGGCGCCGACTTGTCGAAGCCGTACATGCGCTCGATTTCCTTGACCAGTGCCGGGTCCAGGCCCTGGGCACCGCGATAGGCGGAACCGGCCACCGACACTTCCGCGCCGCCGCCGGCGATGCGGCTGGTGGCGCCTTCGAATCCTTCGAGCTTGGCGATCATCTGTTCCACCGGCCCGCCGGGCGCGGCCTGGATGATGACGAAGTTGATCAGCAGAATGCCGAACAGCGTCGGGACAATCAGTAGCAGCCGCCTGAAAATATAAGCCAGCATCGGGTTACTCCACGCTTTCCGGGGCAGCGTTGTTCTGTTGTTCGATCACTTGCTTGACTTCATCGGCAGGCTTGGCGTCTGGCTTGACCCACCAGGTGGTGGTACCGATGTCATACGTCGGCGTGACTTTGGGATGGCCGATGTGATTCCAGTAGGCTACGCGCCAGGTCTTGATGTGCCAGTTGGGAATTACGTAGTAGCCCCATTGCAGCACGCGGTCCAGCGCCCGGGCATGGGCCACCAGGCTCTTGCGCGAATCGGCGTTGATCAGTTGTTCCACCAACTGGTCGACGGCAGGATCCTTCAGGCCCATGGTGTTGCGGCTGCCGGGTCTGTCGGCGGCCGCCGACATCCAGAACTCGCGCTGTTCGTTACCCGGCGAGCTGGACTGTGGGAAGCTGCCCACCACCAGGTCGAAATCCCGGGAGCGCACGCGGTTGATGTACTGGGACACGTCCACCCGACGGATCACCAGTTCGATACCCAGGTCGCTAAGGTTGCGCTTGAATGGCAATAGCACCCGTTCGAATTCGGTCTGGGCCAGCAGAAATTCAAGCACCACCGGTTTGCTCTGGGCATCGACCATCTTGTCGTCGACGATGCGCCAGCCGGCCTCCTGCAGCAGTTGGTACGCCTTGCGCTGCTGGTCGCGGATCATGCCGCTGCCATCGCACAGCGATGGCTGGAAGGCTTCGGTGAAGACTTGCTCGGGAATCTTGCCACGCAGGGGCTCGAGGATCTTCAGTTCGTCTTCGCCGGGCAGACCGGTGGCGGCCATCTCCGAATTCTCGAAATAGCTGCGGGTGCGGGTATAGGCGCCGCTGAACAATTGCTTGTTGGTCCACTCGAAGTCCAGCAGCAGGCTCAGGGCTTTGCGTACTCGCACGTCCTGGAACACCGGGCGGCGCAGGTTGAAGACAAAGCCCTGCATGCCGGTGGGGTTGCCGTTGGGGATCTGTTCCTTGATCAGCCGCCCTTCGGTCACGGCGGGGATGTTGTAGGCGCTGGCCCAGTTCTTGGCACTCATCTCCAGCCAGTAATCGAACTGCCCGGCTTTCAGCGCTTCGACGGCGACGGTGTTGTCGCGGTAGTAATCGGTGGTCAGCACGTCGAAGTTGTAGAAGCCACGGTTGACCGGCAGGTCCTTGCCCCAGTAGTCCTTCACCCGCTCATAGCGGATCGAACGCCCGGCCTTCACCTCGGTGACGCGGTAGGGGCCGCTGCCCAGCGGGATTTCCAGGTTGCCCTTGTTGAAGTCCCGGTTGGCCCACCAATGCTTGGGCAGGACCGGCAACTGGCCGAGGATCAGCGGTAATTCCCGGTTATTCGTGTGCTTGAACTTGAACAGCACCTTGAGCGGGTCTTCGGCGATGACGTCGGCGACGTCGTTGTAATAACCCCGGTACAACGGCGCGCCATCCCTGGTCAGGGTCTGGAAGCTGAAGACCACGTCTTCGGCGCGCACCGGATGGCCGTCGTTGAAACGCGCTTCGGGGCGCAGGTAGAAGCGCACCCAGGCGTTGTCCGGGGCCTTCTCGATTTTTTCGGCGATCAGGCCGTATTCGGTAATGGGTTCGTCCAGGCCCTGCTTGGCCAGGGTGTCGTAGATCAGGCTGATGTCATCGGCCGGCACGCCCTTGCTGATGAATGGATTGAGGCTGTCGAAACCGCCAAACCCGCCCTGGCGAAAGATACCGCCCTTGGGCGCATCGGGGTTCACGTAGTCGAAATGCTTGAAATTGGCCGGATACTTTGGCGGCTCATTGTACAAGGTCACGGCGTGCTGCGGGGCGGCGCAGGCCAGCCCGGCGAACAGCAGGCCACCGGCCTGCACGAGCAGGGCACGAAAAGGCTTCATTGATCTTTCTCCGAAGATTTCAACCACCACGCGCTCAGACCCAGGGTGTAGGGCGGCGTAGTGACGAAGGCGAACCGATTGCGGTACGCCAGGCGATGATAGTTGAGATACCAGTTGGGAATGCAGTAGTGCTGCCACAACAGTACGCGGTCCAGGGCCTTGCCGGCCGCCACCTGTTCGTCGCGGGTCTGGGCGGCCAGGAGCTTTTCCAGCAGATGATCGATCACGGGATTGGCGATCCCGGCGTAGTTCTTGCTGCCCTTGACCCCGACCTGGCTGGAGTGGAAATACTGCCATTGCTCAAGACCCGGGCTGAGGGTCTGGCTCAGGGTCAGCAGGATCATGTCGAAATCGAACTGGTCCAGGCGCTGCTTGTATTGGGCACGATCTACCGTGCGCAGCCGGGCCTGGATCCCGATGCTGGCGAGGTTCTCGACATAGGGCTGGAGGATGCGTTCCAGGTTCGGGTTCACCAACAGGATCTCGAAGCGCAGGGGCTGGCTGTCGGCATTCACCAGGCGCTGGCCGTTGAGCGTCCAGCCGGCTTCCTTCAGAAGTCCCAGGGCTTTGCGCAGGGTTTCCCGCGGGATGCCACGACCATCGGTCTGGGGCAGGCTGAAGGGTTCGCTGAACAACCGCGCCGGCAATTGCTCGCGGTAAGGTTTGAGCAACAGCCATTCGTGGCCCACCGGCAGGCCGCTGGCAGAGAACTCGCTGTTGGGGTAGTAGCTGAGGGTGCGTTTGTAGGCGCTGCTGAACAGCGTGCGGTTGGTCCACTCGAAATCGAACATCAGCCCCAGCGCTTCACGTACTTTGACCTCGGCAAAGGTGCTGCGCCGGGTGTTCATGAACAAGCCCTGGGTCTGGGTCGGGATCTGGTGGGGAATCTGCGCCTTAATCACCTCGCCGCGGTCGACGGCCGGAAAATCATAGCCATTGGCCCAGTTCTTGGCCTGGTGCTCGATGTAGATATCGAACTCACCGGCCTTGAAGGCTTCGAACGCGACGTCGCTGTCGCGATAGAACTCTACCTCCATTCGGTCGAAGTTATATTTGCCCCGGTTGACCGGCAGGTCCTTGCCCCAGTAATCCTTGACTCTTTCGAACACCAGCTGGCGTCCAGGCTGCACCTTTGTGATGCGATAGGGGCCGCTGCCCAGGGGCGGTTCGAAGGTGGTGGCCTTGAAGTCGCGGTCTTTCCAGTAATGCTGGGGCAGCACCGGCAATTCGCCCAGGCGCAGGATCAGCAACGGATTGCCCGCACGCTTGAACACAAAGCGGATTTTCAGCGGATTGAGGATATCGACCCGCAGCACTTCCTGAAGGTTGGTGCGGTATTGCGGATGGCCGTCCTTGAGCAGCGTCCGGTAGGAAAACGCGACGTCATAGGCGGTGATCGGTACGCCATCGTGGAACCGCGCTTCGGGTCGCAGGTTGAACACCACCCAGCTGCGATCTTCGCTGTACTCCACCGACTGGGCGATCAGGCCATAGCTGGAGGTCGGTTCATCACCGGACGGCGCATACTGGCCGGTGCCGACCATCAGCGGTTCGTTCAGCTCGTTGATGCCGTATTGCAGGAAGTTCGCCGTGGAAACCGGGCTGCTGCCCTTGAACGTGTAGGGATTGAGCGTATCGAAGGTGCCAAATGCCATGACCCGCAAGGTACCGCCCTTGGGCGCTTGCGGGTTGACCCAGTCGAAGTGGGTAAATCTGGCCGGGTACTTGAGCGTGCCGAACTGCGCATAGCCATGGCTTTCGCTGATGGCTGCGCTGGCGGGAGAGCTCAAGGCCAGGCTGATCAGGAGCAGGAGGAGGGGACGTATCAAGTCTGAGATCCGATCCAGGCGGCTTGGGCTTTTATGGCCCGTACAGTAACAGCTTGTATCGGCAGGAAAAAGGCGGGCTAAGGGGAAGAACTGCCGGTTTAGCGGATACCTGCCAGGCAGGGCGCTCTTGTGGTGAGGGGATTTATCCCCGCTGGGCTGCGAAGCGGCCCCAACTGACGATTGTGGTGTCTCAAAAAGAGCGAGGGGGCCGCTTCGCGCCCCGGCGGGGATAAATCCCCTCGCCACAGGAGCCGGGTGTCAATGTGGAGAGTAGACCGTCAGCATCTGCCCAGGCTTGAGGGCTTTACCCATGCGCGGATTCCAGCGCTTGAGGTGTTGCATCTCGACGTTGAAGCGCTTGGCCACCACGTACAGCGAGTCCCCTTGCTGGACTTTGTACTGGGTCTGCTTCTTCTGGTTCTTGCTGTTGGCCGCGACCACGGTGTTGATCCGCTTGCCAGTGCTCTTGGTTGCCTTGGTGGCCTTGACGTCCTGCATCACCAGGGTCTGGCCGACCTTGAGCCTGTTGCCGCTGAGTTTGTTCCAGCGTTGCAGGTCTTTGGTCTGGACGTTGTTGGCCTTGGCGATCTGCGCCAGGTTGTCACCGCGCTTGACCCGGTAGGTGCGCCGGGCGCCTGCAACTTCCTCGCTGTCATCGGTGCTTTCAAAGACCGGTTTGAGGGAGCGTTGGCTGATCAGCTCTTCGGGGCGCATGGTCGACAGGCTGGCTGTCAGCAACTGGGCCTTGGAGGTGGGTACCAGCAGGTGTTGCGGGCCGTCGATGGTGGTGCGTTGCTTGAAGGCGGGGTTGAGCTGGAACAGCTCGTCTTCGTCGATGTTCGCCACTGCCGCGACCTTGGACAGGTCCATGCGCTGGTTGATCTCGACGACCTGGAAATAGGGCTCGTTGGCGATCGGGTTGAGGTTCACGCCATAGGCATCGGGGGACAGCACCACCTGCGATAGCGCCAGCAGCTTGGGCACGTAGGCCTGGGTTTCGGCCGGCAGCGGCAGGTTCCAGTAGTCGGTGGGCAGGCCCAGTTTTTCGTTACGCTCGATGGCGCGGCTGACGGTGCCTTCACCGGCGTTGTAGGCGGCCAGCGCCAGCAGCCAGTCGCCGTTGAACATGTCGTGCAGGCGCGTCAGGTAATCCATGGCGGCCGTGGTGGACGCCGTGATATCGCGTCGCCCGTCGTAAAAACGGGTCTGGCGCAGGTTGAAGTAGCGCCCGGTGGACGGGATGAACTGCCACAACCCGACGGCATTGGCCCGGGAATAGGCCATGGGGTTGTAGGCGCTTTCGATGACCGGCAGCAGCGCCAGTTCCAACGGCATGTTGCGTTCTTCGAGGCGCTCGACGATGTAGTGCATGTACAGGCTGCCACGTTCGCCGGCGCCTTCGAGAAAGGACGGGTTGCTGGCGAACCACAGGCGTTGCTGCTCGATACGCGGGTTCACGCCGGCGGTTTCCTGCAACTGGAAACCCTGGCGCATGCGCTCCCAGATATCCTGGGGCACCTGGGGGCTGGGCTTCTCGCTGAGCCATACAGGCTTCTGCTTGGCGCGGGCAGCCATGTTCTTCGGCGTGGCCGCGTCGGTCTGAGGCACCTGGCCCGTGCTCTGGCAGCCCGCCAGGGTGGCGGACACGGCCACCGCAATGGCTTGAGCCAAGCGGGTCAATGTGTCTGACTGAACGGACCTGCGTATGGATGACGACATTGGCTGGAAGTAAGTTCCGGGCAAAAATGTCGGCCGATTCTAGAAAGCGCACCCCAACAGGTCAACCATTCAGAATTTTTGTATCGCCGGGCGACGGGCTTAGAACTTATCTTTCCAAGCCCTCAAGGCCGCAAAAACCTCACTCGGCGTCCCGTTTCGCTGGCCGTTCCGTTCGTCTGCTTTTTGTTTAACTAATGTTTCAGCGGTTCGCAGGAAGGGGTTGGTGAGTTTTTCCAGGGCCAGGGTCGAGGGCAGGGTCATGACACCGTCGTTGCGCTGGCGGGCGACCTTTTCCAGACGGGCGGCAATGTCCGGATTGTCGGGTTCCACCGCGGCGGCGAACTTCAAGTTGCTCAGGGTATATTCATGGGTGCAGTACACCAGCGTATCCTCGGGCAGGGCGGCGAGTCGGCTGAGCGAGCGATGCATCTGGTCGGGCGTCCCCTCGAAGAGACGCCCGCAGCCGGCGGCGAACAGGGTGTCGCCACAGAACAACAGGCCATGATGGTAATAAGCGATATGGCCCAGTGTGTGGCCGGGCACGGCGAAGACATCGAAGTCCAGCCCGAGCACGTTGATGCGGTCGTCGTCCCCGAGCGCCACATCCCGCGCCGGGATGTTTTCGCTGGCCGGGCCATAGACCTTGGCCCCGGTGGTTTTTTTCAACGCCTCGACACCGCCGACATGGTCATGGTGGTGATGGGTGACCAATATGTCGTGCAGGGCCCAGCCTGGATGGGCTTCGAGCCAGGCTTGCACCGGCGCGGCGTCGCCCGGATCGACCACGGCGCAGCGCAGGGTGGCGTGATCCTGTAACAACCAGATGTAGTTATCGGTGAACGCGGGCAGTGCACTGATCTGTATCATCGCGGAATTCGCCAAGCGGAAAACAAAGGCGCATCTTAGAACTTCCTGGCGCGTTGGAGAATGTAAATGACCGATGAAGCGTTCGCTCAGGCCGATCCTGAGTGGCTGGCGCTGATCAGCGCGGCCCGTGAATGGCTGTCCGGCCCCGTCGGGCAATTGCTGCTGGAAGAAGAGCGGCGCATGCTCGAGGATGAGCTGGGCCGTTTCTTTGGCGGTTACCTGGTGCATTACGGTCCGTCGGCACAGACGCCACCGTCGGCGCCGCAGGTCCAGCGCAACGTTCGCCTGGGTGCGCCGTTGCCAGGGGTCGAGATCGTCTGTGAAGAACAGGCGTGGCCCTTGAGTGAGCACGCCGCCGACGTGGTGGTGATGCAGCATGGCCTGGATTTCTGCCTGTCGCCCCACGGCTTGTTGCGTGAGGCCGCCAGCAGCGTGCGTCCCGGCGGGCATCTGGTGATCATAGGCATCAACCCCTGGAGCAGTTGGGGTCTGCGCCATGTATTCGCCCACGACGGCTTGCGCCAGGCCCGTTGCATCTCGGCGTCGAGGGTGGGCGACTGGCTCAACCTGCTGGGCTTCGCGCTGGAGAAACGCCGCTTCGGGTGCTATCGTCCGCCGCTCGCGTCGCCCAAGTGGCAGGCGCGCCTGGCTGGCTGGGAACGCCGGGCCGGCGACTGGCAACTGTCCGGCGGCGGCTTCTATCTTCTGGTGGCGCGCAAGATCGCCGTCGGGCTGCGCCCGGTGCGCCAGGTGCGGCGCGAGCCGATGGGCAAGCTGATTCCCTTGCCGATGGCCAAGGTCAATCGTCGCCATATCGAACCATAACCTTTTTTCCATGGCCTGACCGGTATCATCGCCGGCGGGCCTGTGGTTTTTCTGGACAGACCGCATGAGCGATAGCGTAGAACTTTTCACTGACGGCGCCTGCAAGGGCAATCCCGGTCCGGGTGGCTGGGGGGCGCTGTTGATCTACAAGGGTGTTGAAAAGGAACTCTGGGGCGGCGAAGCCAACACCACCAACAATCGCATGGAGCTGATGGGCGCCATTCGTGGCCTCGAAGAACTCAAGCGGCCTTGTGACGTATTGCTGGTGACCGATTCGCAGTACGTGATGAAAGGCATCAATGAGTGGATGGCGAACTGGAAAAAGCGCGGCTGGAAGACGGCTGCGAAGGAACCGGTCAAGAACGCCGATCTGTGGATGCTGCTGGATGAGCAGGTCAACCGCCACAAGGTCACCTGGAAATGGGTGCGCGGCCACATCGGCCACCCCGGTAACGAACGGGCCGACCAGTTGGCCAATCGTGGGGTGGATGAGGTTCGGGGATACAAACAGGCTTGATATAGCCCTGTTCCGGCGGGGCATGCACCTCGCCACAAAAGCTGCGGCCAGCCATTTCCTTGAGCATGTTAACATTCCCGCTTTTGCAAGTTTGCCCGTTGAGAACTGAACACTGATGGCCAACAGATCTGTAGTACTGGATACCGAAACCACCGGCATGCCGGTGACCGATGGTCACCGGATTATCGAAATCGGTTGTGTCGAGCTGATCGGCCGGCGCCTGACCGGCCGCCATTTCCACGTGTACCTGCAACCGGACCGCGAAAGTGACGAGGGCGCCATCGGCGTTCACGGCATCACCAACGAATTCCTGGTGGGCAAGCCGCGTTTCGCCGAAGTGGCCGACGAGTTCTTCGAGTTCATCCAGGGCGCGCAGCTGATCATCCATAACGCGGCGTTCGACGTGGGCTTCATCAACAACGAATTCGCGTTGATGGGCCAGCACGACCGGGCCGACATCAGCCAGCATTGCACCATTCTCGACACCCTGGTCATGGCTCGCGAACGGCATCCGGGGCAGCGCAACAGCCTCGATGCGTTGTGCAAGCGCTATGGCGTCGACAACTCCGGCCGTGAACTGCACGGCGCGTTGCTCGACTCCGAGATCCTGGCCGACGTCTACCTGACCATGACCGGTGGCCAGACCAGCCTGTCCCTGGCGGGCAACGCCTCGGATGGCAATGGCAGCGGAGAAGGCTCGGGCAACAGGGCTTCGGAAATCCGTCGTTTGCCTGCTGATCGCCGGCCTGCCCGGATCATCCGCGCCAGTGAAAGCGACCTCGCCGAACATGCCGCGCGTCTGGAAGCCATCGCCAAGTCGGCCGGCGCTCCGGCACTGTGGACGCAGTTGGCCGAGGCCGGTCAGTGACAGCCAGTAATGGATTGATAAATTGAGCCCCTGTGGGAGCGAGCCTGCTCGCGATGACGGCGGCACATTCAACATCAATGCAAACTGACCCAACGCTATCGTGAGCAGGCTCGCTCCCACAAGGGTGACCCATCATTCATTCGCAACAATCGCCAGTACCTTCTACCCTGAGGTCATGAGCAGGCTACGGATTTCGCTTGATGTTCGACGTTTCGATAGGCGAGGGCAATGGATGGCGCCGTGCCGTTGATTGCCTCATGGAATGAGGAGCTTTCCCAGTATGCAACCGGTCGTGAATCCCAAACATCCCGGCCTG
This sequence comes from Pseudomonas sp. AF32, assembly GCF_022342325.2. Classification (NCBI taxonomy): domain Bacteria; kingdom Pseudomonadati; phylum Pseudomonadota; class Gammaproteobacteria; order Pseudomonadales; family Pseudomonadaceae; genus Pseudomonas; species Pseudomonas sp. AF32. Next base: position 38,178 of record NZ_RQJK02000024.1, read on the forward strand.
TCGGTACGGGTCGTCGATGACGGCTTCGCTGCCTATATCTGGGGCAGCGATTTCAGTTTTGAAGTCAGCGCCTACGGCACGGCACAGATCGGTCGTCCGGTGAGCCAATGGGCAATCACCCCCATCATCCCGTACAGCAAGTGTTATGGCATCGACCCTGAGGAGTTCAGCAGCTTCCACGGTGCCCCGGGCAGTGAAATTTTCATGGCCTACCTGGACGACCGGCCGGTGGGCCATTTAGTGATCAGCACCAACTGGAACGGTTTCGCCCACATCGACGAACTGGCGGTGCATGCCCCGGCCCGTCGCCATGGCGTGGCCAAGGCGTTGCTCGATGTGGCTCAGTTCTGGAGCCGCAAGAAAAAGCTCCCGGGAATCATGCTCGAAACCCAGAACAACAACCTGGGGGCCTGCCGGCTTTATGAGCGTTGTGGCTACGTGCTGGGCGGCATCGATCACCTGCGCTATCGCGGCATCGACCGGCATACCGCCGAGGTGGCGCTGTTCTGGTACCGGCTGTTCGATGACCCGCTGGGCATGTCGGTCAGTGGCTCAGCAACGCCTCGGCTTGTTCCCTGATCAGTTCCAGCAGCGACTGGAGGGTGGGCGAGGGCGCCGCACCGTTCAGATGCAGGGCATAGAGGCTGATGGGAACGGCGGGCGACACCGGGCACACATCCAGTCCGCCATCCTTGGCGCCCGAGGCCGTGAAGGGGTCGACGATGGCCAGCCCTTCGCCGGCCTCGACCATGGCACGCATCATCTGATGGGTTTGTACGCGAATCTGGACCAGCGGCGCCGGGCGCAACGCCCCCAGCTTGTTGTCGAACGCGGGGCTCAACGGATCGTGACCCTCCAACCCCACCAGCGACTGGCCCGCCAGATCCTGTAGGGAGATGTACTTCTGTCGCGGTTGCAACCAGCCATGGGGCGCCAGCAATTGCAGTTTGCCCTGGGCGATCACCTGGCAATGAATGTCCGGGTGTTCGGGATCGTGCAGGCTCAGACCCAGGTCGCTGTCGCGCAACAGCAGGCTGCGGACAATGTCGCGGGTCGGTTGGCTGAGCAGCGTGCAGGGGGCATCCGGATAACGACGACGCAGGGCGGCCATGCTGCGGGGCAACAACTGCTGGGCCAGCGGCGGGGTGCAGATGATCCGCAGCGGTGGCGCTTGATAGTGCTTCAGGCTGGCGGCCAGACGCTGCACCGGTTCGACGGCGTCATACACCCCCGTGATGCCTTCGCGCAACTCAAGGGCTTCCCGAGTGGCTTGCAGTCGCCCGCGTACACTGGCGAACAGCATGAAGCCCAACTGGGCCTCGGCGTCGCGCAGGATCGCCTCGACCTCCGCCGTCGGCAGTTGCAACCATTCGGCGGCCGTGCCGAGGTGGCCGGTCTGCAACAGCGCCTGGATCACTTCGATGTGGCGTAAACGCATGCAGCAAGTCCATGTTGGGCGGGTAGGCCGTTGAGTGGCTGAATCCTAACCCAAGTCCAGGTACGACTTCTGCTCAACTTATAACGCTATGGAGGTTTCGGGTTCGCGAATCAGCTCGATGCCCGACTGCACCAGCAGGAACCGGTCTTCGTCGAGTTTATTGACCCGATCCCCGATCGCCAGCTTATAGGTAGTGACAGGCTCCTTGCCATTGCCGTCCGGTGACGGTGTCGATTCCTGGAATTCATGCACTGAATAGACGCGACCTTCGGCGTCCCGCGCATGAAATTGTCCGACAAGTACTGCTGCCATGGCTTAGAACCTCTGGAAATAGATCACTCGATTTGCGGTTCTGTAGACCTTGCCCAAGCGCGGGAAGTTTTCCTACAAGAAAAAAATAGTCCAGACGGCAGGTTTTGGTTTTCCGCTGGTCCAATAGTCCGTCCGATCATCTATAAATAGGGCTCCCTAATCCCGAGTCGAGAAAACAATGAGTAATGTCTACACAGTGGCTGTTTTAGTGGGTAGCCTGCGCAAGGCGTCGATCAATCGCAAAGTGGCGCTGGCCCTGGCGGATCTCGCGCCGGCCAACCTGAAGCTGGAAATTGTCGAGATCGGCGAGCTGCCTCTTTATAACGAAGACCTTGATGTCACGCCGCCGGCGGCCTATAGCAACTTCCGCCAGAAGGTCGGTGCAGCGGACGCTTTATTGTTCGTTACGCCTGAATACAACCGCTCGGTGCCGGCACCGTTGAAAAACGCCATCGACGTCGGCTCCCGTCCTTACGGCCAGAGCTGCCTGAGCGGCAAGCCGGGGGCGGTGATCAGTGCGTCGCCGGGCGCCATTGGCGGCTTTGGCGCCAACCATCATTTGCGCCAGTCCCTGGTGTTCCTCGACGTGCCGTGCATGCAGCAGCCGGAAGCCTACCTGAGCGGCGCCGGCACGGCGTTCGACGAGGCGGGCAAGTTGTCGGAGTCGGTGAGGCCGTTCTTGCAAACGTTCATCAATGCCTATGGCAAGTGGGTGGAGCAGCATAAAAAGCTCTAGTCGATACAGGCCATAAATCTGTGGGAGCAAAGCTGGCTCGCGAAACAAGCGCCTCGGTATCGGGTAGATCGCATGGCCTTCATAGCGGGCAAGCCTGGCTCCCACAGGGACTTGCGGTGGGGCTGCACCTCGCGATCGCCTCGAAACGTCACCCAAGTGGCCCGGTATGTTTACTTCGCTGTAGGACACTGCAGGGGCGAGCTACACCGCCTTGCGCCATTGCCTACAACTGCGCCAGAATCCGCCGGCTTGTGCGCCTGGGGGGCGGGTTCTATCGTTTGCGGGTCGCTGACGAATCAGCGATCGGGTTTAGCAGCTCGCACCATCAAGGCACGCCAGTGTCGTCATTGACCAGTCGGCTCTTTTCGGCTGGTCAGCATCATGGCGGCTATGCGTGGGGCACTTCGGTGCGCCGGGTTCCTTGATGCCTGGTCTGCTAACCCGCGTACAGCCGCCACCTATATTCGTTTAGCAGCGATGGATGACGGCTCCACTCATCAAGGAGTTTCACCTTGGTCAAACCAACACCCAACCCACCAGACACCGACCCAACCCCAACCGTCCTCGACAAAGCCGCCAAACGCGCCCTCGATTTCTACCTCAAGCCCGACCCCGGAACCGAACCACCCCCAGGCCGGCTCTTCACCGTGGTGAACGGCGTCGACACCGAATGCCTGCTCGCCAACCTCAGCGAAACCCTGGCTTCGGCCGATGCCATGATCAGTGATCTGGCGTTCGAGCTGGAAGGCTCGCGCCGGCATGTGGCGTTGGGGATTCAGCAGTTGATCGAGCTGGGTGGATTGCTGGCGAATCGGGCGCTGGATAACGTCGATCCGCGCTAGCTGGCCCAACACAATCCTGTGGCGAGGGGATTTATCCCCGCTGGGCTGCGAAGCAGCCCCCGATTCTGTCTGGCATACCGAGTTGCCAGATTTTAGGGCCGCTTTGCGCCCCAGCGGGGATAAATCCCCTCGCCACAAGGGGACCTGTGACACCAATCCCCGCTTTACTGAATATTCGGATCTCCATATATTCGTCCTTCGCCCACTCAAGACTTTTTTTGTCATGCCCAATCTCGACAATCCCGTCGATGTCTTCAAGGCATTGGCCGACGACACCCGGACCCGCATTGCGCTGCTGGTGGCTCGGGAAGGCGAGTTGTGTGTCTGTGAGCTCACTGCTGCCCTGGACCTGAGCCAGCCGAAAATATCCCGGCACCTGGCGCAGTTGCGTCACGCTGGCCTGCTCAGTGATCGGCGGCAAGGGCAGTGGGTATATTACCGTTTGCACCCGCAATTGCCGTCCTGGGTCGGCACACTGGTGGAGCAGGCGTTGGCGGCCAGCGGGGAATGGCTGGCGGCGGATGTCCAGCGCTTGACTGCGATGGCCGACCGCCCGGTGCGTTGCTGCTGATCTTTTCTACATATTTGCTCAAGGCTGTCGTACATGCTTGTCGCGTCATTGATTTTCCTGCTGACCATTACCCTCGTGATCTGGCAACCCAAGGGGCTGGGCGTCGGGTGGAGCGCGACGCTCGGCGCGCTGCTGGCCCTGCTGAGCGGAGTGGTGTCGGTCGGTGACATTGCCCTGGTGTGGCACATCATCTGGAACGCCACCGGCACGTTCGTCGCGCTGATCATCATCAGCCTGTTGCTGGACGAGGCGGGGTTCTTCGCCTGGGCGGCGCTGCACGTGGCTCGCTGGGGGCGGGGCAACGGGCGCAAGCTGTTTGCCTTCATGGTGCTGCTCGGTGCGCTGGTGTCGGCGCTGTTTGCCAATGACGGCGCGGCGCTGATCCTCACGCCCATCGTGATTTCCATGCTGCTGGCCCTGCGCTTTTCGCCGGCGGCGACCCTGGCCTTCGTGATGGGCGCGGGCTTCATTGCCGACACGGCGAGCCTGCCGCTGGTGGTGTCGAACCTGGTCAACATCGTGTCGGCGGATTTCTTCGGCATCGGCTTCAACCGCTACGCCTCGGTGATGGTGCCGGTGAACCTGGTGGCGGTGGCGGCGAGCCTGGGGATTCTGCTGTGGTTCTTCCGGCGCGATATCCCCCGTGATTACGACCCGGATCAACTGGACGACCCGGCGAGTGCGATCCACGACACGGCCACGTTCTACGCCGGCTGGGTGGTGCTGGCGATCCTGTTGCTGGGCTGTTTCGCCCTGGAGCCGCTGGGCATTCCCATCAGCGCGATTTCGGCGGTCTGCGCCGCGTTGCTGCTGGCCGTTGCCGCTCACGGTCACAAGATCTCCACGCGTAAGGCGATGAAGGAAGCGCCGTGGCAGATCGTGATTTTTTCCCTGGGCATGTACCTGGTGGTCTATGGGCTGCGCAATGCCGGCCTGACCGATTACCTGGCTCGCTGGCTCGACGTGTTCGCCGGTTATGGGGTGTGGGGCGCGGCGATGGGCACGGGGGTGCTGACGGCGTTGCTTTCGTCGGTGATGAATAACCTGCCGACGGTGTTGGTCGGGGCCCTGTCCATCGACGCCAGCCACGCCACCGGGGTGGTGAAGGAGGCGATGGTCTATGCCAATGTGATCGGCAGCGACCTGGGGCCGAAGATCACCCCCATTGGCAGCCTCGCCACCTTGCTCTGGCTGCATGTGCTGGCGCGCAAGGACATCCGGATTGGCTGGGGGTATTACTTCAAGGTCGGGATAGTGTTGACGGTGCCGGTGTTGCTGGTGACGTTGGCGGCGTTGGCTTTGCGGTTGTCGTTTTAGACCGCGTTGGCTTCATCGCGAGCAGGCTCGCTCCCACAGGGTATTGTGGTTGTCGGCAGGATTGTGGCGCTGCGGTCATTGTGTAGACCGAGGGGGCCTCTTCGCGAGCAAGCCCGCTCCCACAGGGTTTGTGGTTGTCGGCGGGATTGCGGGCGCCGCGGTCATTGTGGGAGCGAGCCTGCTCGCGATGAGGCCGGTCCAGGCACAGCAGAAACTCAGCTATTGCCCGGCACATCCGGCCAAAGATCCGCCACCAGGAACACCCGCTCGGCTTCTTCCCAGTCGCCGCCGGCGTTTTCGGTCAGGCGCACCATCAACTGGGCCGGGGCCATAGGGTCAAGCGCCCCAAGCCACGTCCGCAGTTGGCCGGCGTTCCAGGTTTGCTCCGCTGGATAATGCGCTGGCGCCAGCCAGGCGGCGCGGGGCAGGGGTTGCCAGCGACCCGGTGGGCGTTGGGCGATGAAGGCCGGCCAGTCGCGCTGGTGCAGCCAGCTACCGCGTAAATGCCTGGGGTGGGCGCCGGCTGGCGGTTCGGCATGGCCGGGCCAGGGGTAGAGCAGGTAGCCGCCTAGCCAGAGTTCGGAGCGGAACGACTCGATGCCGGAAGGCTCGATGCCCAGCGCCGACAGGGCGTCGCGGCTTTCCGGGCGCGCCGAGATCGGCAACTGGTGTTCGCGCAGATGAGTCAGTTTGCGGTCGAGCCGGTCGTGACAGCCCGGACCGAGCCATTGCGCGCTGTCCTGCCCGTTGCCGTCCTGAGGGCCCAAGTACAACTTGATCGCCAGTTCCAGATGATGGACGCCATCGCCGTCGCGTAGCAGCAGGTCCAGTTCGCCCAGGGTCTGGCCTTGATGGCGGATCGGCAGGTTCGCGGCGATCAGCTTGATGCCCGGTGCGTGCTGCACGGCGAACTGCCACAACCTTTCGTAATACAGGCCCAGGCGCCGGGTCCGGGCCAGGGACAGGCAGTGCAGCAGGGGATAGCTGTCGCGGTCCAGTTGCCGCAGCCAATGCGCCAGGCGATCAGGCTCGCGCACCCAGTCACTGCCGGTCAGCGGATGGCGTTGGGGCCAGGGCGCGTCGATGAGCATCGGTGGGGCGAGGATCACCCACGCCAGATCGCGCACCTCGGGGTGGCGCAAGCGGCGGGGCAGGTCCAGCAGTTCGGGAAAGAGGATCATTTTGCGAGCATAGCCTGCCGCGAAGGCTTAAAGCATTTTGTCTATGGGCCGCTTTCGCCCATAATCGGGTTTTTCGCCCGTCGCAGACCCTCGCAGGAGCCCCATGGAGCAATTTCGCAATATCGGCATCATCGGTCGCCTGGGCAGTTCGCAGGTGCTGGACACCGTTCGCCGCCTCAAACGTTTCCTCCTGGAGCGGCACCTGCATGTGATCCTCGAAGACACCATCGCCGAAGTGCTGCCGGGCCACGGCTTGCAGACGTCGTCGCGCAAGATGCTGGGCGAAGTCTGCGACATGGTGATCGTGGTCGGCGGTGACGGCAGTCTGTTGGGCGCCGCACGAGCCCTGGCGCGGCACAATATTCCGGTGCTGGGGATCAACCGGGGCAGCCTGGGCTTCCTGACCGACATCCGCCCGGACGAGCTGGAAACCAAGGTCGCCGAGGTGCTGGACGGTCACTACCTGGTGGAAAACCGTTTCCTGCTGCAAGCCGAGGTGCGCCGTCACGCCGAGGCCATCGGCCAGGGCGATGCCCTCAACGACGTGGTGCTGCACCCCGGCAAATCCACGCGCATGATCGAATTCGAGCTGTACATCGACGGCCAGTTCGTCTGCAGCCAGAAGGCCGACGGCCTGATCGTCGCCACGCCCACCGGCTCCACGGCCTATGCGTTGTCCGCCGGCGGGCCGATCATGCACCCCAAGCTCGACGCTATTGTGATTGTGCCCATGTATCCCCATACCTTGTCTGGGCGACCCATCGTGGTCGATGGCAACAGTGAGCTGAAAATCGTCGTGTCCAAGGATATGCAGATCTACCCGCAAGTGTCCTGTGACGGCCAGAACCATTTCACCTGCGCGCCGGGTGACACCATCACCGTCAGCAAAAAGGCGCAGAAGCTGCGCCTGATTCATCCGCTTGACCACAATTACTACGAAGTCTGCCGGACCAAGCTCGGCTGGGGCAGTCGGTTGGGAGGAAGGGGCGACTGATGCTCGATCCTGCGCGAAGTTACGACCTGATCGGTGACGTGCACGGATGCGCCCTGACCCTGGAACACCTGCTGGACCGTCTCGGTTACCAGAAACAGGGCGGGGTCTGGCGGCATCGGTCGCGCATGGCCGTGTTCCTGGGCGACATCATCGACCGTGGCCCGCGGATCCGCGAGGCGCTGCACATCGTCCACGACATGGTGGTGGCCGGCCAGGCGCTGTGCATCATGGGCAACCATGAGTTCAACGCCCTGGGCTGGAGCACCCCGGCGTTGCCCGGCAGTGGCCAGCGCTACGTGCGCGAACACACGCCGCGCCATGCCCGACTGCTCAACGAAACCCTGACTCAGTTCGAACACCACCCCGGCGACTGGCACGATTTCCTTGCCTGGTTCTACGAACTGCCACTGTTCGTCGACGCCGGTCGGTTCCGAGTGGTGCATGCCTGTTGGGACGCAGGCCTGATCGAGCCACTGCGGGGCCTGTTCCCGGATGGCTGCGTCGACGAGCATTTTCTCCAGGCTTCGGCGCAATCGGGCAGCTTTGCCTGCACGGTGTTCGACCGCCTGCTGCGCGGCACCGACATGCGTCTGCCCCATGGCATGACCCTGACCGGCGGCGACGGCCTGACCCGCTCGTTCTTCCGCACCAAGTTCTGGGAAGAGGATCCGAAGACCTATGGCGACATCGTGTTCCAGCCCGATGCGCTGCCCGAACCGGTGGCGCGTACGCCGCTGACGCCGGATGAAAAGAACAACCTGCTGCGCTACGGCATCGATGAACCGATGCTGTTCGTCGGCCACTATTGGCGCAGCGGCAAACCCGCGCCGATCCGTCCGAACCTGGCGTGCCTGGACTACAGCGCCGTGCTTTACGGCAAGCTGGCCGCCTATCGCCTGGACCAGGAAACCCACCTGGACCCGCACAAGTTCTTCTGGGTCGATGTGGAACGACCGGAGGTGGTGAAGTGACCGCTGTCGCTGTGTTGCGTTTACCCCTGGCCCAGGACCTGAGCGGTTTCGTCAAGTTGCTGCAACGCATGCAGGTGCCTCACCGCGTCAGCGAAGAGGCGGGCGAGCAGGTGCTGTGGGTGCCTGACGAAATCAGCGAAGACGTGCGCTCCCTGTACGAACGCTTTCCGGCGGGCGACCCCGAGCAACAGTTGGAGCTGCCTGCCAGCGGCACCACCCCGCGGCGGGCGGGTTTCGTCGAGCAACTGACCCGCAGTCCGATCACCGCCCTGGTGTTGCTGCTGAGCCTGATCGTCGGGGCGCTGACCCTGCTGGGGGATAATCTCGAAACGCTGCGCTGGCTGACGTTCCTGGAGTTTCGCGTTGTCGGTGACTACATCCATTTCACCCCCCTGGCCGACAGCCTGGCGGCGGGGCAGTGGTGGCGCCTGGTGACGCCGATGCTGATCCACTTCGGTTTCCTGCACATCGCCATGAACGGCATGTGGTACTGGGAGCTCGGACGGCGGATTGAAGCGCGCCAGGGCGGCATCCATTTGTTGGGGCTGACGCTGTTGTTCAGCCTCGTGTCCAACTTCGCCCAGTATTACTTCAGTGGCCCGACCCTGTTCGGCGGCTTGTCCGGCGTGCTGTACGGCCTGCTGGGGCATTGCTGGATCTATCAACTGCTGGCGCCGAACCCGGCCTATCACTTGCCCCGTGGGGTGTTGGTGATGATGCTGGTGTGGTTGCTGCTGTGTCTGTCCGGGCTGGTCTCGCTGATCGGCTTCGGTGAAATCGCCAATGCGGCCCACGTCGGCGGGCTGCTCGTCGGCTGCTTCACAGGGCTGTTGGGTGGGCTGTTCGCTCGCCGTAAAATGGTCCCCTGACTGGCGTCTGTACCTCTAGATATGCGCGATTGCGCGGAGAACCCATGTCCTCGTTCAACGAAATGATCAAAAACATCACCCCCGACATCTATCGCAGCCTGAAACTGGCGGTGGAAATCGGCAAATGGGCCGATGGCAACAAGCTCACCGCCGAGCAGCGCGAGCTGTCGTTGCAGGCCATGATCGCCTGGGAAATCCAGAACCTGCCCGAGGAAGAGCGCACCGGCTACATGGGCCCGCAGGAGTGCCAGTCGAAGGCGCACGAAGTGCCGAACATCCTGTTCAAGTCGGATGCCATCCATTGATCGAGATTGGCCGCGGTGCAATCAGCAAGATGTCGGCGCGCCTCGATGGGCCGACCGTTCAATATGCCTTCCGCCTGGGCGATGTCGAGGTGCCGGTCAACCCGCTGATCGGCAGCACGCTGCGCCTGGAGTTTCTCGGTGCGATCCATTGCACCCACTGCGGGCGCAGGACCAAGACCAGTTTCAGTCAGGGTTATTGCTACCCGTGCATGACCAAGCTGGCGCAGTGCGATGTGTGCATCATGAGCCCCGAGCGTTGCCATTTCGAGGCGGGCACCTGCCGCGAACCGGCCTGGGGCGAGCAGTTCTGCATGACCGATCATGTGGTCTACCTGGCGAATTCGTCGGGCGTGAAGGTGGGCATCACCCGCGCCACGCAACTGCCGACCCGCTGGCTCGACCAGGGCGCCAGCCAGGCGCTGCCGATCCTGCGAGTCGCCACGCGCCAGCAGTCGGGGTTCGTCGAAGACCTGTTCCGCAGCCAGGTGGCGGACAAGACCAATTGGCGCGCCTTGCTCAAGGGCGACGCGGTGGCGGTGGATCTGCCGAAGATCCGTGATTCGCTGTTCCAAAGCTGTGCCGAGGGATTGCAGGGCTTGCAGGAACGATTCGGCCTGCAGGCGATCCAGACCATAGCGGACGTCGAACCGATCGAGATCCGTTATCCGGTGGAGCAGTACCCGGCCAAGATCGTCAGTTTCAACCTGGACAAGGACCCGATTGCCGAAGGCACGCTGTTGGGGATCAAGGGCCAGTACCTGATTTTCGACACCGGCGTGATCAACATTCGTAAGTACACGGCCTATCAGCTCGCCGTGCATCAGTAGAAGGATTCGACCCATGCGCACCGAACAACCGAAGATGATTTACCTGAAGGACTATCAGGCGCCCGAGTACCTGATCGACGAGACGCACCTGACCTTTGAGTTGTTCGAGGACCACAGCCTGGTCCATGCGCAACTGGTGATGCGCCGCAACCCCGAGCGCGGTGCCGGGCTGCCGCCGCTGGTGCTGGACGGCCAGCATTTGGAACTGCTGTCGGTCAAGCTGGACGATGACGATCTGAGCCCCAGTGATTACCACCTGGACGACAATCACCTGACCCTGCATCCAAAGACGCAGGCGTTCACGGTCGACACCAGCGTGCGGATCCACCCGGAAACCAACACCGCCCTGGAAGGCCTGTACAAATCCGGCAGCATGTTCTGCACCCAGTGCGAGGCCGAGGGTTTCCGCAAGATCACCTATTACCTCGACCGCCCGGATGTGATGAGCAAATTCACCACCACCGTGGTCGCCGAGCAGCACAGCTATCCGGTGCTGCTGTCCAACGGTAACCCGATTGCCAGCGGCCCCGGCGAAGACGGCCGGCACTGGGCGACCTGGGAAGATCCGTTCAAGAAGCCTGCCTACTTGTTCGCCCTGGTGGCCGGTGACCTGTGGTGCGTCGAAGACACCTTCACCACCATGACCGAACGCACGGTGGCGCTGCGCATCTACGTCGAGCCGGAAAACATCGACAAATGCCAGCACGCCATGACCAGCCTGAAGAAGTCCATGCGCTGGGACGAGGAGGTCTACGGGCGCGAGTATGACCTGGACATCTTCATGATCGTCGCGGTCAACGACTTCAACATGGGCGCCATGGAGAACAAGGGCCTCAACATTTTCAACTCCAGTGCCGTGCTGGCCCGCGCCGAGACCGCCACTGACGCCGCGCACCAGCGGGTCGAGGCCATCGTCGCTCACGAGTACTTCCATAACTGGTCGGGTAACCGCGTGACCTGCCGCGACTGGTTCCAGCTGTCGCTCAAGGAAGGCTTCACGGTGTTCCGCGACGCCGGCTTCTCGGCGGACATGAACTCGGCCACCGTCAAGCGCATCCAGGACGTGGCCTACCTGCGTACCCACCAGTTTGCAGAAGATGCCGGCCCCATGGCCCACCCGGTGCGCCCGGACAGCTTCATCGAGATTTCCAACTTCTACACCCTGACCGTGTACGAAAAGGGCTCGGAAGTGGTCGGCATGATCCACACCCTGTTGGGCCCGGAAGGTTTCCGCAAGGGCAGCGATCTGTACTTCCAGCGCCACGACGGCCAGGCCGTGACCTGCGACGATTTCGTCAAAGCCATGGAAGACGCCAACGGCGTCGATCTGAGCCAGTTCAAGCGCTGGTACAGCCAGGCCGGCACGCCACGGCTGGCGGTGAGCGAATCCTACGATGCGGCGGCGCAGACCTACAGCCTGACCTTCCGCCAGAGCTGCCCGCCGACGCCGGACAAGGCGGAGAAACTGCCGTTCGTGATTCCCGTGGAGCTGGGCTTGCTAGGCAGCGACGGTGCGGAAATTCCGCTGCGCCTGAGCGGTGAAGCCGCAGCGAACGGCACGTCCCGGGTGATCTCGGTGACCGAAGCCGAGCAGACCTTCACCTTTGTCGACATTGCCGAAAAACCGCTGCCTTCGTTGTTGCGCGGCTTCTCGGCACCGGTGAAGCTGAGCTTCCCGTACGACCGCGACCAGTTGATGTTCCTGATGCAGCATGACAGCGATGGTTTCAACCGCTGGGATGCCGGTCAGCAGTTGTCGGTGCAGGTGTTGCAGGAGCTGATCGCCCAGCATCAGAAGGGCGAGAGCCTGGTGCTGGATCCACGCCTGGTCACTGCGTTGCGCACCGTGCTGTCGGACGACTCCCTGGATCAGGCCATGGTTGCGGAAATGCTCTCGCTGCCAAGCGAAGCCTATCTGACGGAGATCAGCGAAGTCGCCGACGTGGAAGCGATTCACGCGGCTCGCGAATTCGCGCGCCAGCAATTGGCCGACAACCTGTTCGAAGCCCTGTGGCTGCGCTACGAGGCCAACCGCGACCTGTCGAAACGCACGCCGTACGTGGCCGAGGCCGAGCATTTCGCCCGGCGTGCCTTGCAGAACATTGCGCTGTCGTACCTGATGCTGACCGACAAGCCTGAAGTGCTGAGTGCGACCCTGGAGCAGTTCGACACCGCCGACAACATGACCGAACGCCTCACGGCGCTGGCAGTGTTGGTCAACTCGCCCTTCGAAACCGAGAAGGCCAGGGCGCTGGAAGTATTTGCGGAAAACTTCAAGGGCAACCCGTTGGTCATGGACCAGTGGTTCAGCGTCCAGGCCGGCAGCCCGCTGCCCGGTGGGCTGGCGCGGGTCAAGGCGTTGATGGAGCACCCGGCCTTCAACATCAAGAACCCGAACAAGGTGAGGGCGCTGATCGGTGCATTCGCCGGGCAGAACCTGATCAACTTCCACGCCGCCGACGGCTCGGGCTACCGCTTCCTGGCGGACCTGGTGATCCAGCTCAACGGCTTCAACCCGCAGATCGCCTCGCGGCAACTGGCGCCTTTGACCCGCTGGCGCAAGTACGACAGCGCCCGTCAGGCGCTGATGAAGGCCGAGCTGGAGCGCATCCTGGCCTCTGGCGGGCTGTCCAGCGATGTGTTCGAGGTGGTGAGCAAGAGTTTGGCTTGAGCTTGAAGGCACCGCGGTCTGCCTGGTGGACCGCGGTGTTCCCAATCGCGAGCAGGCTCGCTCCCACAAGGGGGCTTCAGTGAATAAATACTTTGTGTTCACCTGAACTCCCTGTGGGAGCGAGCTGCTCGCGATGACGTCAGACCAGCCATCCCCAGATCCAGCCATCACCCCACCGAATACCCCGCCATTCACCCCCTGCGCCAGCCCTTGCGGTTAACAAAAGATAACGTGCCGTCGATTGTCAGCTCTTCCGAAAGCCCGATAGGATAGGTCAGCTTCCGAAGGGGCTCTAGATTGCAGGTTTCAGGGCTATGCCCGGCGACCGGCGAAGAGAAGGGCCCGCTAACAATAATAATGGGGGAAAGGTCTATGAGTGAGCCTGTCATGGCTGTGGGCCGCTGCCGCCCGCCGGTACTGCGCCGCGTCGCGTTGCTGGCCTCGGCGCTCTCGCTGCTGGGCTCTGCGCTGTTGTCTGCGCCGGCGCTGGCCGTTGCGGCGTCGACAACCGATGTCATCTATTCCGTCGAATCGGCCAAGGCCAGCAAGACCCTGATGCTGGATGTGGTGCATGCCGGCCAACGCCTGGTGGCGGTCGGTGACCGTGGGCACATTGTCTATTCGGACGACCAGGGCACCTCGTGGACCCAGGCCAAGGTGCCGACCCGCCAATTGCTCACCGCTGTGTTTTTTGTCGACGACAAGCGCGGATGGGCCGTCGGCCATGACGCTCAGATCCTCGCCAGCGAAGATGGCGGCAGTACCTGGACCAAACAATACGAGGACCTCACCCGTGAGGCGCCGTTGCTGGACGTCTGGTTCAAGAACCCCGACAACGGCTTCGCCGTGGGTGCCTACGGCGCGCTGCTGGAAACCACCGATGGCGGCAAGCACTGGGAAGACGCCAGTGATCGCCTGGAGAACGAAGATCAGTTCCACCTCAATGCCATCGCCGCCGTGAAAGACGCCGGCCTGTTCATCGTTGGCGAGGCCGGCAGCATGTTCCGCTCCGCCGACTGGGGCCAGACCTGGGAAAAGGTCGAAGGCCCGTACGAAGGTTCGTTGTTCGGCGTCATCGGCACCGCCCAGCCTTCGACACTGTTGGCCTATGGCCTGCGCGGCAATCTCTTTCGCTCCACCGATTTCGGCGGCACCTGGGAGCAGGTCGAACTCAAGGCCGCCCGGGGGGCGTTGGAGTTCGGTCTGTCGGGCGCGACGCTGCTGCCGGATGGTTCCATCGTGATCGTTGGTAACGGCGGCAGCGTGGCGCGCAGCACCGACGATGGAGAAAGCTTCAGCGTGTTCAACCGTCCGGACCGTATTTCCGTAGCGGCCGTCACGGCGGCAGGCAACGGCAACCTGATCCTGGCAGGACAAGGGGGCGTGCGCATCACCACCCCTACCGGCGCTGAACTGAGCAAATGAGCCGCGCATATGAGTCGGGCACAATAACAACAAGGCGGACCCCATGAGCAGTCATCACCAAGACAAGGCGACATTCCTCGAGCGCCTGATTTTCAACAACCGCCCGGCAGTGATCGTCATTTGTCTGCTGGTCAGCCTTTTCCTGTTCTGGCAGGCCACGCTGATCCGGCCCTCCACCAGCTTCGAAAAAATGATCCCCCTTGAGCATCCCTTCATCGAGAAGATGCTCGAGCATCGCAATGACCTGGCGAACCTGGGCAACACGGTGCGGATCTCCGTGGAAGCCACCAATGGCGACATTTTCTCCAGGGACTACATGGAGACCCTGCGTCAGATCCACGACGAAGTCTTCTACATCTCCGGTGTCGACCGTTCCGGCCTCAAATCACTGTGGAGCCCGAGCGTGCGTTGGACCGAGGTGACGGAGGAGGGCTTCGCCGGTGGCGAGGTGATCCCCCAGAGTTACAACGGCTCGGCCGACAGCCTGGACCTGCTGCGCAACAACGTGCTCAAGTCCGGCCAGGTCGGGCGGCTGGTGGCCAACGATTTCAAGTCGAGCATCATCGACATCCCGTTGCTGGAGTCCTATCCGGACCCGCAGGACCAGGGCAAGCTGCTGGCGCTGGACTACCAGAAGTTCTCCCATGAGCTTGAAGACAAGATCCGCAACAAGTTCGAAGCCCAGAACCCCAACGTGCAGATCCACATCGTCGGCTTCGCCAAGAAGGTCGGTGACCTGATCGACGGCCTGATCATGGTGGTGATGTTCTTCGGCGTGGCCTTCGTCATTACGCTGATCCTGCTGTACTGGTTCACGAACTGCATGCGCAGCACCATTGCGGTGTTGAGTACCACTTTGGTAGCGGTGGTCTGGCAACTGGGGCTGATGCATGCGGCGGGCTTTGGCCTGGATCCGTACTCGATGCTGGTGCCATTCCTGATCTTCGCCATCGGCATTTCCCACGGCGTGCAGAAAATCAACGGCATCGCCTTGCAGTCCAGCGAGGCGGACAATGCCCTGACCGCGGCGCGGCGAACCTTCCGGCAACTGTTCCTGCCGGGGATGATCGCGATTCTGGCGGACGCCGTCGGCTTCATTACCTTGCTGATCATCGACATCGGCGTGATCCGCGAACTGGCCATCGGTGCCTCCATCGGCGTGGCGGTGATCGTGTTCACCAACCTGATCCTGCTGCCGGTGGCGATCTCCTACGTGGGCATCAGCAAGCGCGCCATCGAGCGCAGCAAGAAAGACGCGAACCGTGAGCATCCGTTCTGGCGTGCGCTGTCCAATTTCGCCAGCGCCAGGGTCGCGCCGGTTTCCATTGCCTTGGCCGTGTTGGCCTTTGGCGGCGGCCTCTGGTACAGCCAGAACCTGAAGATCGGCGACCTGGACCAGGGCGCGCCGGAATTGCGTCCGGATTCGCGGTACAACCAGGACAACAACTTCATCATCAGCAACTATTCCACCAGCTCCGATGTATTGGTGGTGATGGTCAAGACCAAGGCCGAAGGCTGCTCGCGCTACGAAGCCATGGCGCCCATCGATGAGCTGATGTGGAAGATGCAGAACACCGAGGGCGTGCAATCGGCGATTTCTCTGGTGACCGTGTCCAAGCAAATGATCAAGGGCATGAACGAGGGCAACCTGAAATGGGAAACCCTGTCGCGCAACCCTGACGTGCTCAACAACTCCATCGCCCGGGCTGACGGCCTGTACAACAACAACTGCTCCCTGGCCCCGGTGCTGATCTTCCTCAACGACCACAAGGCCGAGACCCTGGACCGTGCAGTGAAGGCCGTGCAGGCGTTTGCCCAGGAAAACAACCGGGATGGCCTGGAATTCATCCTCGCCGCCGGCAACGCCGGCATCGAAGCGGCGACCAACGAGGTGATCAAGTCGTCGGAGCTGACGATCCTGATCCTGGTGTACATCTGCGTCGCCACCATGTGCATGATCACCTTCCGCTCCTGGGCAGCGACCTTGTGCATTGTGCTGCCGCTGGTGCTGACGTCGGTGTTGGGCAACGCGCTGATGGCGTTCATGGGCATCGGCGTGAAAGTCGCGACCCTGCCGGTGGTAGCGCTGGGTGTGGGGATTGGCGTGGACTACGGCATCTACATCTACAGTCGCCTGGAGAGTTTCCTGCGGGCTGGATTGCCGCTGCAGGAGGCGTACTACCAGACGCTGAAATCCACCGGCAAGGCCGTACTGTTCACCGGCCTGTGCCTGGCGATCGGCGTCTGCACCTGGATCTTCTCGGCCATCAAGTTCCAGGCGGACATGGGGCTGATGCTGACGTTCATGCTGTTGTGGAACATGTTCGGCGCACTGTGGCTGTTGCCGGCGCTGGCGCGGTTCCTGATCAAGCCTGAGAAACTGGCGGGGCAGAAGGGCAATTCGTTGTTTGCCCACTGATCACCTGCCAAGGCACACACACACTTGTGGCGAGGGGGGTTATCCCCGCTGGGCTGCGTAGCAGCCCAAAAAGCCTGAAGACAACCAGCCAGATACACTGGTGATTGGTTGGGGCTGCTTTGCAGCCCAGCGGGGATAAATCCCCTCGCCACAATAATTCCCTCAGCCTTTGGTCGGCGATCACGGCGCCAACGGCAGGAACTTGCTCAGCGCCAGGGGCCTGCCGATCTGTCCGCGATACACATCCACGACCGCGTAAGGACTCCTGGCCTTGGCCAGCAGGGAGTAATAATGCTCCCGACGCTGCTCCTTGGTCTTGAGGTGCGCAACGCTGAAGTCGGCTTTCGGTGTGTCGGCCGTTTCGTAGTGAAAATGCGCATACCAAAGCGGCCAGCCGTCGCGGTCATTGACGGCGTATTCCTGGAGAAAATCCTTGCGCTCGCCTTTCAAAGCCTTGCGCTCGCCGAGCCGGGCGACCTGTATCAGGCCTTTGTCGAACAGGTAGCGCAGGTTGCTGTCGGTGGGCGGCAATTTGAAACTCAGTTCGGTGCGCAGAGCACTGCCCTGCTCGGCCAGGCGGGTGGCGGCGTCCGATAGCTGGGTCATCAAGGCCTGTTCGGCTGGCGTGGCCGGCTTCTGGGACGCACGCAACGCCCTGTCGAGTTCTTCGTCGAGTCGACGGAAGCGGTTCGCCTCGTTGTTCAGGATTTCCTCGATTTCCTGCGGAAAACGACACCGGGCCTTGTAGCCTTCGGCGCTGAGCAGACTGTGCTCCAGTTGCCCGAGCAACTTGCGCGCATCGCCCTTGATCGCCTTGAGCGAGCGGGTCCGGGGTTGCGGCGCCGGTCGTTGGACTTCCACCAGGTCCCAGATATCGTCGTGCTGGGAGTAGGTGGCGAGCAATTTGTCGTCGACTTCGGAGCGCAGCTCGACCACATCGATCGGCAGCGATGTGCCGGCCGGTTTCAGGTCGCCGATCAACACGCCGCTCTTGCGTGTCTTGATGACCTTTTTTTGTGGACGTCCAGCTGATGTTCTGCTGCGTTTTGGCGGGCGTCTGCGAGGTTGCGGCTCGGGCTTGATCTCGGCGGCCAGTTTTGCGGACGCGTCCTCATACAGACCTTCGACCAGCTTGTACAGCCTGCCGAAATAGGACGTGTCCATCTCGTCGGCATTGAGGGCTTTCATGCCCTGCATGGCATCGAGGGCCGCGCCGTAGTGTTCGGTCAGGCTTTGCAGCACGTCGAGCTGATCCGATGGTGTCAGGTCGTAGGTGCTCAGGTCGGATTGGGAGCGCGCTTGCTCCATCAACAGCCGGGTGATGTTGTGCAGGTTTTCGGGAAGGTCGGAGTCGGGATCCTTGAATATCAGCGCCGCCAGGGTCGGTAATTGCAAGGCCTTGGTGGACAAGGCCGTTCGCTCATCCAGTGGGCGGTCCCGGGTCAGCCGCTCGAATGCCTGCGCGCCGGCGGCATCGAGGTTCAATAGCGCATCCAGGTAGCGGTCCCGGAGTTCCAGCCAATGGATCGAGCGATCGTTGATATCGCTCAAGGCATCGAGGTAATTGAAATAGTCGAGCAGGTTGCCGGCAACATTCGTTTGCAGGGTCGAATAATTCTGCGTGAATTGGCCGTAGGCGGCATCGAGGGCGGTCAGATCGAACTCGGTGATCAGGAAGGCCTTGCGTGCGTTGTTGACCACATTCTCCATGAGGGCGCGGATGATATTGGGGGGAAGTTTCATGTCGAGGCTGGCGTATTCGGTGATGTTGTCCAGCAACTTCAAATAGCCGTCAGTCTGCGCCTGGAGCAGTTTATAGAAGCGAGCCCGCTTGTCCGCACGTTGGGCCTCGCTGAAATTGCCTTCCTGGGTTCGAGTCATGACTTCCTGGGCAGTGTCCAGGGCTCGCTGCTGGTCAGCTTCCCCTTTGTAGTAATTCGCAAGGTCCTCGCTCAATTCCCTGGCGCGTTGGGCCTTGATGCGACGCAGCTCGGCCAGCCGCTTGGGCGGCATTCCTCCGCGCAGGCGCAGACGCAGGTCGATGGACCAGTTGCCCCGGGCATCCGGTTGCAGCACCGGACCGTTCTGGGCCGGGTCCCGTGGGGCGTGGGGGTTGACGATGATCGCGCTGCCGTCCGATTCCGGGGTCACCTGATACATTTTTCCATCCACCAGGGCGTGCCAGGTGTTCCTGAACACGTACAGGCCCGTATAGGGGCCGTATTTAATCGGCTCGGGCAGGGGCGCCGGACGGCTCACCTGGAAGCGCTGCAGACGGGCGAGCTGCTCCGGTGTCAGGCGACGGCGCGCGCTGGCGAAACTGAGGTCAAGGTTCGTGCCGCTGTTCCCGAAGCGTTCCCCCGGCAAGGCCACGGGCCCTTCATGGATGCTCGGCGGCGCGGGCACGGGCCACTGCTCCGGGACGATGCGCGGCGCCGGAGGACGCATCGCCTGTTCCTTGAGCGCCTCGGGCAAGGGGGGCCGAGGGGGCGCGCTGATGGAGGGGAACTGGACCAGCAGCATGCCGAGGTTGAGCAGCAAGTCGACGGCGGCGAGTTCCCGTGTCACTGAATCTTCGCTGCCCAGCGCCGGAATGTCCTGATTGGCGCTGGCCATCAGATTCCACAGCCATGCGGTGGCCATGGCCGGACCACGCAACAGAGGCAACAGCAGCGTGTTGAACAGCAGGCTACCGCCATGCAGCAGGACGGCCCAGCGGCTTTCGCTGTTGGAGACCGAGCTCCGGTCTGCCTGGGTGACCAGGGCCCGCGCATTGCTTCCGTAGAGATACTGCATCAGCTCGCCGTTGCGCAGGAACTGCCGCAGCTCGTCGTTGACACCGTCGACCGCGAGGGTCGCCGGGGCGGGCTTTTCGGGAAGACTGAACTCATCGCCCTGGTAGAAGCGCACGACATGGGGTTCCTGGAAACCGCCGTTGGCGTAGATCAGGCGAGCGGCGTCGGACATCCAGGTCAGTACGCTCTGTTGCAGCTCCCCGGGGGCGACGATAGCTTGCAGCAAGGCCTGGCGCGTCGGGTATTGCTGCAGTGAAGGCGTATGGAGCGGGCGATACAGCACATGCGGGCCAACCGTCGCATCCTCCGGCTCGATGATAAACATGTTCGTCACGGTATCGGGATGGGCTTCAGGCTTGCGCAGGAAGGCCAGATGACGGATGACCACGGGAGTGCCCGCGACCCGTTGTTCATCGGTCGCGGGGTTGAGCAGGGCCTCGATCAGGGCCAGGCCTTGGCGGGTCATGCCGTTTTCGTGGTTGAGGATCTGCTTGAGGGCATCCAGGGGGAGTTGGGCGGGGATTTCCTCGGCGAACATCCGTTGGCGTTCGTGGGCTTGGGACCTATCGTCCAACAGCTTCTGTTGCAGGTAGCGCGGGTAGGTCGTGCCGATGTCCACCTGTTCGATCAGCCCGCCCTTGCGGGTGATGAAATCCGCCGTCAGCCATACCGGCAGCGTCAGGCCCTGGCGATGGCTGAGCACCGGGTCTACGCCGGGCCGGGCGACGAGATTGGCGATCGCCAGTTCGGTCAGGGTTATCGTTTTTTTTTCGACGATACCAATGGTGCCGGGATAGCCCGCCGCCGCGCTGAAAGTCAGTTGCACATCGTCGGGCTGATACTGACGGGGCTGGGCCTTGGCCTGACTGCCGTCGTTGACGTGTTGCAGCACCTTGAGCAAGGCGTCGGCGGCGAAAGCCTTGATGTCCTGGATGTCGCTGAGAAAGGTGCGCCCCTGGTTGCGTTTTTTGGCACTGGCCAAGGCCAGGCTGTATTGCTGGATTTTCGTCCTGTCGAGGATGGACGCCTGTATCAGCCAGTCGGGGAGCAGGGAGGTGATCCGTGCCGACGTTTCAGGCACTGGACGCGGAGCGTCGAGCAGGTAGCGGGCGGGGTCGCTCAGCTCGGCATAGAGTGCCGTGAGGTTGGGCAGGCCGATACGCGAGGGCAACTGCACCGCTTTAAGGTCAGCCAACTGTTGCTCCAGGATCATGGCCGCCTGGGTTTCGAAAACATTGCCAGCGATCTCGTTGCGCTGGCAGGTCACCGTGTCCACCACGTACCGGCTGGCAGTCACGGTGCCCCAATACTGGGTGAATGCCTCCAGGGAATCGAAGGCCCGGACAGCGCCGGCAGGCGTGCACAGCAGTAATACCGTGGTATTTTTCTGGCGGTGCATCAGCAGGATTTCGCTGCTGGTCAGCACGCTGCTGGATACGTTCCGAGTGAGTCGGGTGTCCAGGCTGTAGGCGTAAACGGAAGATTGCCCGTGGCGTCGCAAGCGTTGCTCGCGGTCGGGCCATTGGACTATCTGGTCGAGGGCTTCCCGGGCCTGTTCGGAAAGGTCCTGCTGCTGCAGGCCGCGGATATGCAAGAGGTTGCTCAGTACGTCGCTCAGCCATTGCCAGCGGCTGGTGCCGCCCTGCTTGTCGGCCTGCGGGCCGCTGTCGATATTGGCGTTCCAATAGCGGGTCAGTGCGTCCTCCAGCCCGAGCGGAACGGTCCAGGGCAGTTCGAGGAGCAGTTTTTCGACGACCTTCATATCCAGCGTGCCGTTATCGGGCGAAAGCAGCCGCGGAGGCCTGTCGGACAGGAAGCTCCGCCGCCCGTTGTGTTCGTTGAATGCCACGGGCGTGCCGCCTGCCAGGTAGTCGAGGACACGAAGCATGAAGGGTTCCATGAGATAGCCGCGAGAGGCCGTATCAGGCGTCGCCAAGCGGGTCCTGGACAGGTCGAAGACCAGCGTGGGGTATTTGTCCTTGATGGCTTGCTCGAGCATGCGTTGTGCGAACTGCTCGAATGTCGGGCGACTGGCAAATTGCAGACTGACGCTTTGCGCCGTTGTAGAAGGGCTGTCAATCGGGGAGGGCGAGGTCATATGAAATCCTTTCCATGGGGCGTCGAAAAATGACGCCTGGAAAAGTATCGACCTCTGGGTTCAGTGCGGGCGGTAGATAGATACCGCCACGCAGAATGAAGCGCGTGTCAGGCGGGATCGGTGCCCAGCACCACGTTCAGCGCGCTGCGGGCGTCGTCCAGTTGCACCAGCGTGGCATGACGGGCGCCGAGGGCGTCGCGGTTTTCGATGGCGGTGAGAATCGCCTTGTGCCGTGGCATCGCCAGTTCATGCAGGTTGGGGCGCTGGTTGGAATGTTTGAGCGCTTCGGCGATGGCGACCGACAACATGTTGCACAGGTTGGCGAGCAGGTCGTTGTGGGTGGCATCGGCGATGAGGCTGTGGAAGTCCAGGTCCGGTTGCAGCATGGCTTCCGGCGTCGGTGCCGCTTCCATGCGTTGGTACGCTTCACGGATGGCGGCGATGTCGGTCTCGGTGGCGAACTGCGCGGCGAGGGCGGCGGCGGCTGGCTCGATGATGCTGCGCACGCTGGTCAGCAGGTTGAAGAACTCGTTTTGCGGACTGCTTTTCATCAGCCAGTGCAGTACGTCGGGGTCAAGCATGTGCCATTCCCGGCGCGGCTTGACCACCGTGCCGACCCGCGGCCGCGAGTACACCAGGCCCTTGGCGACCAGCACTCGGGTGGCCTCGCGCAAGACTGGGCGGCTGACGGCATATTCTTCGCAAAGCAGGGCTTCGGCGGGCAGTTTGTCGTCGGGCTTGAAGCGCCCCGAGACGATCTGCATGCCCAGTTCCTGGACGATGCGGGCGTGCATGCTTTTGCGGTCGGAAGGTTTACGGTAATCCATGGGACGCGGCGCGTTCCTGTGCGAGGAGTTGCTGCGCATGATAGCAGGCGCGGCGAGGGCAGTGGGTCAGCTTGCATTGATGTCGAACTGGCGAATGCTATCGCGGGCAAGCCTTGCTCCCACAGAGTGCGCTGCGGGATACAAAATATTTGTGTCCGGCACCGTCCCCTGTGGGAGCGGGCTTGCTCGCGAAGGCGGACGGTCAGCGACATCTTCGTCAACTGACACACCGCCTTCGCGAGCAAGCCCGCTCCCACAAGGGATTGTGGTGTCAGTGGGAGTGTCGTGGCACCTCGGCGCCGCGGCAACCCACCAGGAAGTCGAAGTCGCAGCCCTGGTCCGCTTGCAGCACATGGTCGATGTACAGCTGGCGGTAGCCGCCGACGAGCAGTTGCTGCGGTGGTGCCAGGTCGGCCAGGCGGGCGGCGAGTTCGGCATCGGAAATGTCCAGGTGCAGACGCCCGTTGGCACAGTCCAGTTCGATCCAGTCACCTTCCTTCACCGCCGCCAAAGGGCCGCCGGCTGCCGCTTCCGGCGCCACGTGCAGCACCACGGTGCCGTAGGCCGTGCCGCTCATGCGTGCATCGGAAATGCGCACCATGTCGGTCACGCCCTGGGCCAGCAGCTTGGCCGGCAAGCCCATGTTGCCCACCTCGGCCATGCCCGGATAACCCTTGGGTCCGCAGTTCTTCATCACCAGGATCGAGTTGGCATCCACGTCCAGCTCCGGGTCATTGATCCGTGCCTTGTACTCGTCGAAGTTTTCGAACACCACCGCGCGACCGCGATGCTGCATCAGCTCAGGGGTGGCGGCGGACGGCTTGAGCACCGCACCCAGCGGCGCCAGGTTGCCGCGCAGCACGCAGATGCCGCCGTCGGCGCGGATCGGGTTGTCCAGCGTGCGGATGACTTCGTCCTGGCCGTAGATCGGTACGTCCCTGGTGTTCTCGCCGATGCTCTTGCCATTGACCGTCAGGGCATCGGGATTGGGGATCAGGTTCGCTTCACCCAAGCGACGCAGCACCGCCGGCAGGCCGCCGGCATAGTAGAACTCTTCCATCAGGAAGCGCCCGGACGGTTGCAGGTCGACGATGGTCGGCATGCCGCGACCGATGCGAGTCCAGTCGTCGAGGTCCAGTTGTACGCCGATGCGCCCGGCGATGGCCTTGAGGTGGATCACGGCGTTGGTCGAGCCGCCAATGGCAGCGTTGACGCGGATGGCGTTTTCGAAGGCTTCCTTGGTCAGGATCTTCGACAGCTTCAAGTCTTCACGCACCATTTCCACGGCGCGCATGCCGGACATGTGGGCCAGCACGTAGCGCCGTGCGTCCACCGCCGGAATGGCCGCGTTGTGCGGCAGGGAGGTGCCGAGGGCTTCGGCCATGCAGGCCATGGTCGATGCGGTGCCCATGGTGTTGCAGGTACCGGCCGAGCGGGACATGCCGCCCTCGGCCGCAAGGAAATCATCGATGGTGATGGTGCCGGCCTTGACCTGTTCGCTCAACTGCCAGACCACCGTGCCCGAGCCGATGTCCTGGCCCTTGTGCTTGCCGTTGAGCATCGGCCCGCCGGTGACGACGATGGCCGGTACGTCGCAACTGGCGGCGCCCATCAGCAGTGCAGGGGTGGTCTTGTCGCAACCGGTGAGCAACACCACGCCGTCAATCGGGTTGCCACGAATCGCCTCTTCCACGTCCATGCTCGCGAGGTTGCGGGTCAGCATGGCGGTGGGGCGCAGGTTCGATTCGCCATTGGAGAACACCGGGAATTCCACCGGAAAGCCCCCGGCCTCGATCACGCCGCGCTTGACGTGGTCGGCGATCTGCCTGAAATGCGCGTTGCACGGCGTCAGCTCCGACCAGGTATTGCAGATGCCGATGATCGGCTTGCCATGGAACTGATGGTCGGCAATGCCCTGATTTTTCATCCAGCTGCGGTACATGAAGCCGTTCTTGTCGGCGGTGCCAAACCATTGGGCCGAGCGCAGGGAGGGTTTCTTATCAGACATGATCGATTCTCTTATTGTATGACTATATTGTTCCAGCGTGAGCGTAACATAAGCGCAATTTGCACGGTTTGGAAGTGTTGTTGGTTAAATAGTATTACTATATAGTCGATTCAACGGAGGGGTTGTCCTGGCGTGCGTTCGCGAGAGAAATCCCCCGGTTCTATAACAACAACAATTGGAGACCGGACCCATGAGCCAGGAACTGCGGCTTATCCGTCGTATTACGCTGAAACTGATTCCCTTCCTGATCCTGCTGTACCTGATTGCCTACGTGGATCGCTCTGCGGTGGGCTTCGCCAAGTTGCACATGGGTGCCGACGTCGGCATTGGCGACGCGGCCTATGGCTTGGGGGCAGGGCTGTTTTTCATTGGCTATTTCCTGCTTGAGATCCCCAGCAACCTGATGCTCGAACGCTTCGGTGCCCGGCGCTGGTTCGCCCGGATCATGGTCACCTGGGGCGCAATCACCATCGGCATGGCGTTCATCCAGGGCCCCTACAGCTTCTATGTGATGCGCTTCTTGCTGGGTGCCGCCGAAGCCGGCTTCTTCCCGGGCGTGCTGTACTACATCACCCAATGGTTCCCGGTGCGCCATCGCGGCAAGATCCTGGGTTTGTTCATTTTGTCCCAGCCGATCGCGATGATGATCACCGGTCCGGTGTCCGGTGGCTTGCTGGGCATGGACGGCATCCTGGGCCTGCACGGCTGGCAATGGCTGTTCATCGTTATCGGTCTGCCAGCGGTGCTGCTGACCTGGCCAGTGCTGCGTTACCTGCCCGACGGTCCGCAGCAGGTGAAATGGATGGATCAAGCCGAGAAGGACTGGCTGACCGGCGAACTGAACAAAGACCTCCAGGCATACGGCCAGACCCGCCACGGTAACCCGCTGCATGCGTTGAAGGACAAGCGTGTCCTGCTGCTGGCGCTGTTCTACCTGCCGGTGACGTTGAGCATCTATGGCTTGGGCCTGTGGTTGCCGACGTTGATCAAGCAATTCGGCGGCAGTGACCTGGTGACCGGTTTCGTGTCATCGGTGCCGTATATCTTCGGCATTGTCGGCTTGCTGATTATTCCCCGCAGTTCAGACCGCTTGAACGACCGCTATGGTCATCTGGCGGTGCTCTACGTGCTGGGCGCCATTGGTCTGTTCCTCAGCGCCTGGCTGTCGGTGCCGGTGTTGCAACTGGCAGCGTTGTGCCTGGTGGCGTTTGCGCTGTTTTCCTGCACGGCAGTGTTCTGGACTCTGCCGGGGCGTTTCTTCGCCGGTGCCAGTGCGGCGGCCGGGATTGCTCTGATCAACTCGGTGGGCAACCTGGGCGGTTACATCGGGCCGTTCGTGATCGGTGCGCTGAAGGAGTACACCGGTAGTCTGGCGTCCGGGTTGTATTTCCTGTCGTGCGTGATGGTGTTTGGGCTGGTGTTGACCGGTGTGGTTTATCGACTGCTGGAGCGCAGGCACGTGCTGCCGGCGGATCAATTCGCGGCCAGCGCCCGGGGGGCGACGCGTACTTGAGACTCGAAGGCTGAGACGATCAGTGTGTGGGAGCGGGCTTGCTCGCGAAAGCGGTGGGTCAGCTTGCATAAATATTGACTGTGCCACCGTCTTCGCGGGCAAGCCCGCTCCCACAGTGGATTGGCGGTGTGTTCTAGGTTTGTTTACAAGGAGAGATCCATGCGTTTAGTTCAATTCGAATTGCCCGGCGGCGAGCGCCGCGTCGGTGTGGTCGAGGGCGATCAAGTGCGCGAAGTGTTGGGCGCGCAAACGGTGCGGGAGCTGGCGCTGGCCGCTATCGAGGCGGGCGTGAAGCTTGAGCGGCAGGTCAATGGCTTGGGCCTGGGCGCTAGCCATGACTACACAAAGCTGCTTGCCGAGCTGCGCATCCTGCCGCCGCTGGATCATCCGGACCCGGCGCACTTGCTGGTCAGCGGCACCGGCCTGACCCACCTGGGCAGCGCCTCGGCGCGGGACAAGATGCACCAGCAGGCCGGCGACGAAAGTGCCATGACCGACACCATGCGCATCTTCAAATGGGGCGTAGAGGGCGGTAAACCCGCGGCGGGGCAGGCCGGCGTGCAACCGGAATGGTTCTACAAGGGTGACGGCAGCATCGTGGTCCGTCCGGGGCATCCGTTCCCGCTGCCGCCCTTTGCCGAAGATGCCGGGGAAGAGCCGGAAATCAGCGGATTGTATGTCATCGGCTTCGACGGCAAACCCTATCGCCTGGGCTTTGCGGTGGGCAACGAATTCTCCGACCACGTGATGGAACGCAAGAATTACCTGTACCTGGCCCATTCGAAATTGCGCAGTTGCAGTTTCGGCCCGGAACTTCGCGTGGGTGAACTGCCTCAACATCTGTCCGGGACCAGTCGAATCCTGCGCAACGGCGAAGTGCTGTGGCAGAACGAATTCCTCAGCGGCGAGGCGAATATGTGCCACAGCCTCGAAAACCTGGAATTTCACCATTTCAAGTACAGTCAGTTCCTGCGCCCGGGGGACGTCCACGTTCACTTCTTCGGCACCGCGACCCTGTCGTTCGCCGACGGCATCCGCACCCAGCCGGGGGATGTGTTCGAGATCAGCCAGGCCGAGTTCGGCGCACCGTTGGTCAATGGCATTGCCCCGGTGGACGCGGTGTTCAACCCGGGTACTATCGGCACACTTTAAGAGGAGACTTGCGATGAACCAGATCCTTGGCCACAACTACATCGGTGGGGCGCGAAGCGCGGCCGGCCAGACCCGTCTGCAGAGCTTCGATGCGAGCACCGGCGAAGCCTTGCCCGGCGAATTCATCCAGGCCACGGCAGAAGAAGTCGACGCCGCCGCCAAGGCCGCCGCTGCCGCTTATCCGACTTATCGCAGCTTGAGCGCGGTGCGTCGGGCCGAGTTCCTCGATGCCATTGCCGATGAGCTGGACGCCTTGGGTGATGAGTTCGTCGCCGTGGTGTGCCGTGAAACCGCCTTGCCGGCGGCGCGCATCCAGGGCGAGCGCGGTCGTACCAGCGGCCAGATGCGCCTGTTCGCCAAAGTCCTGCGCCGGGGTGATTTTTATGGCGCACGCATCGACCGAGCGTTGCCTGAGCGTACGCCACTGCCACGCCCCGATCTGCGCCAGTACCGCATCGGCCTGGGCCCGGTGGCGGTGTTCGGTGCGAGTAACTTTCCGTTGGCGTTCTCCACCGCCGGTGGCGATACCGCGTCGGCCCTGGCCGCCGGCTGCCCGGTGGTGTTCAAGGCTCACAGCGGCCACATGGCGACGGCCGAATGGGTGGCTGACGCGATCATCCGCGCCGCCGAGAAAACCGCGATGCCGGCCGGTGTGTTCAACATGATCTATGGCGGTGGCGTCGGCGAGTGGCTGGTCAAGCACCCGGCGATCCAGGCCGTGGGCTTCACCGGTTCCCTGCGCGGTGGTCGTGCCCTGTGCGACATGGCGGCGGCACGTCCACAGCCGATCCCGGTGTTTGCCGAGATGTCGAGCATCAACCCGGTGATCGTATTGCCCAAGGCCTTGGACACCCGCGCCGAAACCGTCGCCCGCGACCTGACCGCGTCGGTGGTGCAGGGGTGCGGCCAGTTCTGCACCAACCCGGGCCTGGTGATCGGCATCCGCTCGCCGCAGTTCACCGCATTCACCCAACAAGTGGCCGCGCTAATCGGCGATCAGGCGCCGCAGACCATGCTCAATGCCGGCACGCTGCAAAGCTATGGCAAAGGCCTGCAAAAGCTGCTGGCTCATCCCGGCATCGAGCATCTGGCCGGGCGCGAGCAGCAGGGCAACCAGGCCCGGCCGCAGTTGTTCAAGGCTGACGCCAGCCTGCTGATCAACGGCGACGAGGCACTGCAGGAAGAAGTGTTTGGTCCGACCACCGTATTCGTCGAAGTGGCCGATCAGGCGCAACTCACTGCTGCGCTCAATGGTCTGCACGGCCAACTGACCGCGACGATCATTGGCGAACCGGCGGATTTCGAACAGTTCGGCGAATTGACGCCGTTGTTGGAGCAGAAAGTCGGTCGCATCCTGCTCAACGGTTATCCGACCGGCGTCGAAGTGTGTGATTCGATGGTCCATGGCGGGCCGTATCCGGCCACGTCCGATGCCCGTGGCACGTCGGTGGGTACGTTGGCGATCGACCGTTTCCTGCGGCCGGTGTGCTTCCAGAACTACCCCGACAGCCTGCTGCCGGAACCGCTGAAGAATGCCAACCCGCTGGGGATCCTGCGGTTGGTGGACGGGGTGATGGGGCGCGAGGGACTTTGAGGGGTCTGATGGTCGGTACATTGTGGTTGGATGTGCCGGCCTCTTCGCGAGCAAGCCCGCTCCCACAGTTGGAAACTACGGTGAATACAGATTTTGTATCCGCAGCAAATCCAGTGTGGGAGCGGGCTTGCTCGCGAAGACGATGGCCCAGGCAACATCGCATCTGGATCATGGCCCAAGCCCCACCCCAACATTGGGTTATCATGCCGGCTTTCCCCAAAAAACGACTGATCGCCATGACTGCCCAGACCGACACCTTGCTGCAAGCCCTCGAATCCTGCGACATGCTGATCATCGACGGGTTGCATGCATTCAATTTTGCCCTCGACGAGCAGGACCAGCTGCACGTTGAGTGCATGAACGGGCGCACCCTGGAACGTTGGCGCTTCACCCCGGCGCAAATGCAGGCTGCGACGTTCGACAAGGCTGCGAATCACTGGATCATCTCCAGCGATTCGGGCGATCACCAATTGGAGTGCGTGGAAGCGACCAGCGGCCACGACGATGAGGATGACGAACATGAAGATGCGTAGTCTCTGGCCGCTGTTGATGGCCGGGAGCGTGGGCGCCATGGGCGTTCAGGCGGGTACCGAAGAGCGCCATCAACTGCTGGTGGGTTCCTACACCGCCGGCCAGAGCCAGGGTATCTATCGTCTTCAGTTCGACAGCCGCACCGGCCAGCTCGATGCCAAACCGTTGCAGGTGATCAAGACTGACAACCCGTCGTGGCTGACCCTTTCGACGGACATGAGCCGGCTGTTCGTGGTCAACGAGAACGGGCCGGGTCAGAAGGATCCGGTGGGCAAGGTCAGCAGCTATGCCATCGACCCCAAGACCCACGAACTGAGCCTGATCAACCAGGTGCAATCCCTGGGCAACGAGCCGACCCATTCCAGCCTCAGCGGCGACGGCCGGCATTTGTTGGTGAGCAACTATTCGGTGGTGGAAGATCCGGGCGGCACCCTGGCGGTGTTGCCGGTGGGCGCCGACGGCAGGCTTTCGCCCCCGGTGCAGTTGAGCAGCCATCAGCCGAGCCGGGTCAATCCCGAGCGGCAGATGTCGGCCCATGTGCATTCGGCGGTGTCCTCGCCCGATGGCCAATATGTGTTCGCCAACGACCTGGGGGCGGACAAGGTGTTCGTCTACCGCTATGACCCCAAGGCCAACCCCGAGCTGCCGCTGACCGCCGCCGCCCCGGCCTTCGTCCAATTGCCGCCCGGCAGCGGGCCGCGCCATCTGTTGTTCAGCGCCGATGGCAAGCACGCCTGGCTGACCCTGGAGATGAGCGCACAGGTCGCGGTGTTCGATTACCGCGAGGGCCAACTGACTCAGCGCCAATTGGTCGACCTGGCGCCGGGCAAGCCTCAGGCGGGCAGGGCGGCGGCTGCGCTGCACGCCTCGAAGGACGGCAAGTTCCTGTACGTGAGCAATCGGGGGACCACGAATGAAGTGCTGGTGTTTGCCATCGACCCGGCCGCCGGTACGCTCAAAGAGCTTCAGCGCCGCTCCGTGGAGGGGGATCATCCGCGAGAGTTCAGCCTGGACCCGAGTGAAAAATTCATGCTGATCGGCAACCAGAAGAGCAATCAGATCGTAGTGGTCGAGCGCGATCTCAGGACCGGTCTGCTGGGTAAAACCGTGCAGAAGCTGGCGATGGATGCACCGAGCGATCTGAAATTCATGCTGCGTCAATAGACCGCAGGCCCCGTTTTTCGGGGCCTGCGCCGTTGTATCAATGAGGCTGATATTCGCTAGCAGTGCAAAGCATTTCAAGACGAGACGCCTCGGCGCGTAAGTTTGCTTCACGGCCCAACCGGGCAAGACAGCCAACTGAATCCGAGGATACCGCCATGAACCTGAACCTTTTTTCCGTGATCGCCGCTTCCGCTATCTCCGCCACCGTGGCATTGCCAGCCAGTGCCAGCATCGAGATCAGCGACAAGAAAAATCGGACCCAGACCTACACCGAGAAATACCTGCAACAAAGCGCCAACTTCTACGCCGCCCTGGATCACAAGTCCCAACACTGAGCGACGCGCTGTCTCTGAAGCCTGCGATCTTTTCGTCTTTCAAAAAGAGAAAAGATCGCAGGCTTCGTCGTTTCATGAGGCGCTTCAGGGTGTTCTGAAAATCCCGCTGTAATATCACATCGCCATGTGTTTAAATTTGACGCTGAAAAATTGACTCCTCCCCATAAGGATCAACACCATGGCGATGCGTCTGGCAATGATGCTGCTGTTTCTCTATTCCACCCCGATTGTTTCGGCTGCACAGCCGGTTCCCGGCGAGCCGGAAGCGGCTCGTGAGCGATTACTCAGCCTGCTTGAAGACTGACCGGGTAGAAAAAAGGGTGCTGTTGTGGCGAGGGGATTTATCCCCGCTGGAGCGCGAAGCGGTCCTCTTTGCGGTCGCTGCGCAACCGAGCGGGGATAAATCCCCTCGCCACAGGAGAACGCAGTGACTGGGGTCACGATCGCCACGGCGCGGCTCATTTCACTTCCACCGTACTCAACCCATTCCCTTGACGATGCACCCGAATCTGCACCGGGATCCGTTCGTGCATCTCCTGCACATGGGAAATGACCGCGACCTTGCGTCCCTGGGCCTGTAAGCCGTCGAGGGCGTCCATGGCCAACTGCAGCGATTCCGGATCGAGGCTGCCGAAGCCTTCGTCGATGAACAGCGATTCGATTCTCAGCGTACTGGACGCCATCGAGGCCAGGCCCAGGGCCAGGGCGAGGGACACCAGGAAGGTTTCGCCGCCGGACAATGAATGCACCGAGCGCAGCTCATCACCCATTTCCGTGTCCAGCACCAACAGGCCGAGCATGCTGCCGCCGCGCTTGAGCCGGTAGCGTCGCACCAGTTGTCGCAGTTGGACGTTGGCGTGGTGTACCAGCAAGTCGAGGTTGTAGGCCTGGGCCAGTTTGCGGAAACGATCGCCGGTGGCTGAGCCGATCAGTGCATCCAGTCGCGCCCAGCGCTGGTATTCGGCGTAAGCCTGTTCGATCTGCAAGGCCAGGGCCTGGTTGGCGTTCTGCCGGCGTTGGTCTTCGGCTTGCTGTGCGCGCA
This sequence comes from Pseudomonas sp. AF32, assembly GCF_022342325.2. NCBI lineage: Bacteria > Pseudomonadati > Pseudomonadota > Gammaproteobacteria > Pseudomonadales > Pseudomonadaceae > Pseudomonas > Pseudomonas sp. AF32. Next base: position 70,115 of record NZ_RQJK02000024.1, read on the forward strand.
GTTCGGCGCACTGGTGTTCGCTGGCGTCACATTGCGTCTGTAGTTCGTTGAGGGCATCGGTCAATTGTTCCGGCGACAGATTGCCGTTGTGTTGGGCCTGATGGTTCTGCAAGCGCTGCTCACGTTCGGTCAGCAGTACACGGGCCTGTTCGATGGCCTTCTCGGCATTGAGCAGTCGTTGGCGCAATTGCCCGACGTGTTGCTCGTCCAGGCCGAGCAGCGCTTCAAGGGCGGCGTCGTCCAGCTCCGGATGGGAGGTGCGCCATTGGGCAATGCCGGCGGCCAGTGCCTGACATTCCGTCTCCAGGGCCTGCGTCTGTTCCTGGCGGGCCTTGAGTTCAGTCGCCAGTTGCACGAGGCTGTTGCGCAGCTCGTGCAGTTGCTGGTTGGCCGTCGCTTCGGCGGTGCGTGCCTGCTCCAGGGCCTGGTCGAGCTGTTGCTGCCACTGTTCGGCGCTGGCGTGATCGCCCAGCAATTGTGTGAGTTTTTGTTGGCAAGCCTGCCGTTGCTCGGTCAGGGCCTGGAGTTGCTGGCGCGCCAATTCCAGTTGCTGGGCCCGGGTCTGCTGGCGGTCCTGTTCTTTCTCCAGGGTTTGCTGGCGCTGGAGCTGTTCGCTGAGTTCCTCGCGCTGCTGTTCCAGCTGCTCCAGGCGCTGGGCGATCTGCCGGTCTAGCTGCAGGAAGGTGTCGGCGGGTTCGGTGCGTAGGGCTTGCAGGGTGTCGGCGGGCAACAAAGTGCTGAAATGGCTCAGTTCCTCGTCCAGGCGCTGACGGTCATGGGTCAGTTCCTGGCGCTGCTTATCCAGGTGTTGGGTCGCCTGCTGGCTTGCCGTTTCAGCGCTGCGCAGGCGTTGAGTCAGGCGCGAGGCGTCCTGTTGCAGGGTCAGGAGGGCGGCTTGCCGTTGTTCATCCTGGGTGATGCGTTGGTGGAGCTGACTGTTCTGCTGGGTCAGCCAGGCTTCGCGTCGGATCCCGTCCTGCGCCAGCAGTTGCGCGGACAGCGGATGGGCTTCAAGGCTGGGCGTCAGACCCTGTTGCTGGGCGGCGAGCTGTTCCTGTTGCTGGCGGAGCTCTTTGAGCTGGGCGATGACACCGCTGTATCGGGCGCGCAGGTCGATGACCTTTTCATTGAGCAGGTCGACGGCGTTGCGGGCGTTGGCCTCTTCATGCTCATCATGACGACCGAGGCTTTGCAGCAGCGCCTCGGGTTGATGATAGGGATGCTCGACGCTGCCGCACACCGGGCAGGGCTGGTCGTCCTGGAGTTGGGCACGCAGTTGCTCGACGCTTTCGCTACGGGCCAGGCGTTGGCGTTCCAACAGTTCACGGGTGACCGTCAGGGTCTGTTCGGCAAGCGCCAGCTCGGCCTTGGCTTCACTGCCCTCGCGCACCAGCCGGTCGCGCTCCTGCAACGCCTGCTGCTGGCGTTGTTCCAGCTCGGCACTGCGCTTGTCCAGGTCTTGCTGCTGGGCCCACAGCCGCGTCAGCTCCTCGAACGCACGCTGTTGTTTGCGGTTGTCCTGTAGCAGGTTGCCAAGCAACTGGATCTGTTCGGCCACCGCTTCAGGCTCGGCGCCGGCTTCCTTGTAGAGCACTTCCAGTTCTTGCCTACGGGCCGTCAGCTCCTCGCTGGCGCTGGCGGCGCTTTGCTCCAGGGCGGCGAGTTCGGCCTGGCCCTTGTTCAGGCGATTGCCGATCAGCATCAGTTGCTGGAGACGATCGCGATAGGCATTCCAGGCCTCACTCAACGGGGCGAGGGGCAGGCTCTGTTCAAGCTCATCGGCGATGCGCTGCAAGCGCCCGGCCACCTGCCGTTGCTGTTCCTGCAAGGTTTCGAGGGTGTGCTGGCCCTCGGTGCAGGCGTGTTGGGCTTGCTGCTGGCGCTCGGCGCCCTGGTCGGCGTCCCTGGACAGGCGGGCGAGGGTACTCTGCTCTTCGAAAGCCTGGCGCAGCAACGGCGCGGTGTCGGTGCTTTGCTGGCGGGCCGCAACCAACGCCAGTTGCGCTGCACCCAGGGCCTTTTCCAGTTGCGTCTGTCGTTCGGTCAGGTCGATTTGTTGCTGGCTGAGTTGCTGAATCTGTGCCGCCAGGGGCGTCAGCTGCCGGGTCAGTTCCGTCTGGCGGATGAACTGATGCCGCTGGGGCGCCAGTTGCTCAAGGCGTGTCAGCTTCAGGCGGTCGTCCGCCAGGGCGTTCCATTCGGCCTGGGCCTGTTGCAGTTGCTCGGTGGCGCTGGCGTGTTCGTCCTGCAGTTGGCGCAGGTCCTTGAGCCAGGTGTGCTGCTGCTCCAGTTGCTTGAGTTGTGCCTGCTGGGTCTTGAGCCGTTGCTGGGCTTCGTTGAAACGCTGGTCCAACTCCGCGCGTGCTTCAGGTGCCAATGGCGTGACGCCGGTGGCCTGCTCCTGCAATTGCCGGTGGTTTTCCTTGGCTTGCTTGGCCTTGTCGAAGGCCCGCCGGCCGAGGCGGGTGTACAGGGCGGTGTCGGTGAGCTTTTCCAGCAGCTCGCTGCGTTCGTTGTCATCGGCCTTGAGAAAGGCACTGAACTCACTCTGCGCCAACAGCACGGCGCGGGTGAACTGCTCGAAGTTCAGGCCCAGGACCGCTTCGAGCTGAGTCTTGTATTCGCTTTTCTGGCTTGCCAGCAGTTGATCGTTGTCCAGGTCCCGCAGGCTCTGGCGGCTGGCTTGCAGTTTGCCGCCAGCCTTTTCCCGGGCGCGATTGGCTTCCCAGCGGGCGCGATAGCGGCGTCCGTCGATGCCCCGGAAATCCACTTCGGCGTAGCCCTCGCCGGTGCCGCGGCGCAACAGCGTACGTGGGTCGCCCGTGGCGATCTCGCCGTCGGCATCCGGGACCTTCGCGTCGCGCCCGGTGTTATTAAGGCGCGGCACGGCCCCGAACAACGCCAGGCACAGTGCGTCGAGCAACGTGCTCTTGCCTGCGCCCGTCGGGCCGGTGATGGCGAACAGGCCGGCGCTGGCCAGGGGTTCGGCGGTGAAATCGATGTCGAACGGGCCAGCCAGGGAGGCGAGGTTCTTGAGGCGGATCGCAAGGATCTTCATGGCTGCTCGTCCTCCATCTGTACGTCCTGCAACAGCGCGGCAAAATCCTGGAGGGTCTGTTCGTCCACTTCGTTGCCATAGGTGTCCTGCCAGGCGCGGCTGAACAGTTCGTGCGGGCTCAGTTGATCCAGCTCGATCAGCGCCGCGTCGTCATCGGCACGCCCGGCATCGCCGGTGCCGGCGTACTCGGCGGCGATCCGCACCAGGCGCACGGCTTTGCCTTGCAGGGCGGTTTCCACCTGGTGGCGCAGGTCTGGCTGCGGTTCGTCGAGGCGTACCCGCACTTCCAGCCAGGGTTGGCGTTGGACATCGGCCAGCAGGTCGATGTCGGGCAACTCCTTGAGTTGCACCAGGATCTCGGCCAGCGGCGCCGGGCCCAGGCGTTGCAGATTGACGGCACGGGGAATCAACCGTGGCTCGACCTTCACCAGGGTTTCGCCGTCCAGGGTGATGTCCAGGATCTGATGTTGATAGCCGATCTCCGAGAACGATAGAGGAATGGGCGAGCCGCTGTAGCGGATGCGTTCCTCGCCGTTGACCTTCTGTGGCTTGTGCAAATGACCGAGGGCAACGTAGCTGATGCTCGGGCCGAACAGGCTGGCGGGCAGGGCCTCGGCGTTGCCGATGATCAGGCTGCGCTCCGAGTCTTCGGACACGGAGCCGCCGGCCATGTGGGCATGACTGACGGCAATGAGGGCCTGGCCTTTCTTGCGCTTGGCGTTGGCGGCGGCGATCAGCCACTCGTGGACCTGGCCGATGCCCCGCAGGTAATCATCTCCCAATTGCGCGCCGGTCACTTCGGCGGGGCGCAGGAACGGCAGGGCCAGGCACCACGCCTTGACCTTGCCCTTGGCGTCGGGCAGTGGCAGCAACAGGCGCTCGACGTCCAGTTGTCCGTCGTCCAACCACAACACCCGGCCCAGGGCATGGGTACGCAACCGCCGCATCAGGGGGGCGGGCAGTTCGATCCGAGAGCCGGAGTCATGGTTACCGGCAATCATCACGATGGTCAGGTTGGGGTTTTGTTCATGGGCGCCGACGATGAAGTCGTACAGCCGCTCCTGGGCTTTGACCGGTGGGTTCACGGTGTCGAAGATATCCCCGGCGATCAGCAGTACGTCGGGTTTTTCACTGGCCAACTGGCGCAGCAGCCACTGGAGGAAACACGCGTGCTCGAAATCGCGCTCCTGGCCGTGCAGGTTTTGCCCCAGGTGCCAGTCGGAGGTGTGGAACAGACGCAAGGTGAACTCCATAAAACAGATAATGGCCGCAGGAACGGGGAGGCGGCTAAAAGAAACAGAGTTTACTGGGAAACAGGGGAGAGGACTTGTTCAACTTCTTCAGATGAGCCAACCCCTCGCCACAGGCGCCTGTCGTTATTTCGGATAAAGCGGTGGCAGCCCGCTGTCGCCCAGCGGATCCCGGGTGTGTTCGGCTGCGGGAATGGCGCGAATGGCCCGCCACAGGTCTTCACCTTGCCAGTGCTGGCCGGTTTCGCTGTAGAGGGCACCATTGAGGCCATCGAGGGCGTCGGACAGCGGCACGAAGCGCGCCGCCATGTCGGCCAGTGTTTCCGGTTGCTGTCGCGCCCAGGCATCCAATGCCTGGCGGGTGGCGTGGGGGTCGTTGGCCAGGCAGGTCCGTTTGAGGTCGTCCAGCAGGGTCCGTGGGCTCGGCCCGGCCTGGGCCGCACGCAGGACCGCCGGTTGCGAGCGGGCCCGCCACCACAGGCCGAAGCCCAGTAATGTGGTACAGGCCAGCAGCAACGAAGTCAGTTGCCAATACCACAGCGCGTCGCTGTCGACCGTCGTCACGACCTGGGGCGTACCCGCCGGTGTGTCCACCATCAGGCTCGGATTGTTCGCCACCTGCAGGGTTCGCGCCGGGAGGCTGGTTCGGTCCAGGTGATTCTCCAGGGTGTTCCACCAGATCACTTCCACCGGCGGCAGTTCGATGGTCCCGCTGCGGTTGGGCACCAGCGCCTCGCGGTCTTCGCGACTGCCCACCAGCCCGCGTTCACTGCTGCGGCTGCTGAGGACCGGTTGGTCGGGATAACGACGCAAGCCATTGATCTCCGTGGCGGGCAGTGGGGGTAGCTGGGAGCTGGCCAGGCCTTCGGCTTCAAGGGTCAGGCTGCGGGTCAGGGAATCGCCCACCTGGCTGTGGGTCGGCTCGGGGCTCCAGCTTTCGCTCAGGGAAAGGCTGCGGGCCGGCAGCCACGGCACATCGGGCGGATAACTGGCCGGCTTGGGCTCGACGGTCAGCCGCAATTGCTCGGAGCTGACGCGCATCAGCTGGCCGGGCTTGGGCCCCGATGGCGCGACGCCCTGGGCTACCGGCTCGACCAGGGTCGCGCTGAACGTCTGGGCCGGTATCGTCAGTTCGCCGCTGCGCTGGGGGTAGATGCCATAGCGCAGCTCGATCACGCCATGACGTACGTCGTTGATGACTTTTTCATAGGTGCGCGATTCGCCCAGCTGTTCGGTACGCGCGTCGGGAATGTGCAGCGGCGTCAGGCTGCTGTCGTCGTACAGCGACACCGAATGGTAGATGCGCAGGGTCAGGATCGCCTGGGCCTGCACGTACACGCGGCTCTGGTCGAGGCTGGCTTCGATGAACACCGGTGCCAGGGTGCCAGAGGCATTGCGGGTCTCGCTTTCGATCACTTGGAGGGTGATCGGTTGGCTGCTCACTTCCCCCAGTTGCAGCGCAGGGATGATCACGGTGCCGCTCTGGCGTGGCAGCAGGGTCACGATCCAGCGAGTGGTTGCGCGGTTTTCGCCGTCCAGGGTCGTCAGTTGGTTGACCTGGCGGGTGCCGCGCACATCGAACAGCGCCTGGAGCGGCCCCAGGTCAGGCTTGCCGAACAGCGTGGCGTCGTTGGATTCCAGGGTCAGCTCCACCGTTTCCCCGGAGTTCACGCGGCTGCGATCGACACTGGCGGTCAACTGCGCCGCCTGGGCTGCGCAGATCCAGAGCAGCAAGACAAGGAACTGGACGGTGACGCGGATCATTGGGTTTTTCCCTGGGCCTGGTGGCTTTGTTGTTCATACCAGAATTTACGCCTGAGCAGTTCGCCCGGATTGTCCGGAATCTGGCGCAGCCATTGTTCCAGGGCCTGGCGTTGTTCTTCTTCGTTGCGTTGGCCGGGGGCGGGGCGCAGCGGCGGAGTGGTGGTCTGTTCGTCGGGCAATTCGCTGCCCGGTACGTCCTGGGCGCTGTCGGGTGTCGTGTGCGATGCCTGGGCTTCATCCGGCGGCGGCGTTGCCTCGTCCGATGGCGATTGGGCTTGCGAGGACTGGGACGGCGTTTCGGCGCTCGGCGATTGTACCGCGGAGTCCGGCGATTCGTTATCGGCAGGCTTGGGCTCGTCCGGGGAGGCCTGTTCTTTCAACAGGCTCTGCACCAAGGCCTTGTTGGTCTGGGCGGGGCGCAGGTCCGGTTGCAGCTCCAGGGCTTGTTCATAAGCATCCAGCGCGGCTTCCAGCTCGCCGCTCCTGGCCAGCGCGTTGCCGCGATTGTAATGGGCGCGGGCGTCGGAGCCCTCGGCAAAGCGTCGGGCGGCTTCGCTGTACTCACCGGCTTCGTAGAGGGCAACGCCTTGCCATTGACTGTCCTGGAAATGGGCGGCGGCCTCGGCCGGACGTTTTTGCTTGAGCAGATGCTGGCCTTGTTGGTCGGGGCGCAGCCACAGGTCTTCGAATTCGAAGGCGTGCCCGGTCTGCGGCAGCACGAACAGCAGCGGCAGGCAGAACAGCCAGCCCCGGCGCCCGGCACAGGCCGCCAGCAGCAACAGCGGCAGGAGCAACCAGTACCCCTGGTCGGCCCAGGTGTCCAGGCGCAGCGTCTGGCCGTCGTGGCGCAGATGGCGAGGGCCATCCATCAGCCCGAGGCCTCGCAGGTCGCTGTCGTCCAGACGTGCAGGACGGTAACGGCCGTCCAGCTCATTGATGAAGGACTTGAGGCTGGGGTTGTCCAGGCGCGGTATCAGAATCGCGCCTTGCGCATCCTTGAGGTAACTGCCATCGCTCTGAGCCACCGGCGCGCCCTCTCGCGTACCGATGCCCAGCATCAGCAAACGGGTGGCCGAGCCGTCCAGCGCCTGGCGGATGCCCTGGCGTTCCTGCTCGTTCAAGGACGAGCCGATCAGCAGGATCCGGCCGTGACCCAGGCCGCCCTGGTCCAGCAGGGCCATGGCCTTGTTGATCGCCAGGTCGGCGCGATGCCCCGCTTGGGGCATGATCGAAGGGGTCAGGGCTTCGAGCAGGTTGGCGCTGGTGGACAGATCGTCGGACAGCGGCACCAGCGTATGAGCACTGCCAGCGTAGACGACGATTGCGGTCTGGGCATCGCTGCGGTTATGCAGCAGGTCCAGCAGCTTGCGCCGTGCCTGTTCCAAACGAGTGGGCGGTACGTCGGTGGCGAGCATTTCCGGGGTCAATTCGAAAACCACCACCAGTGGATCGGCGGGCTTCTGGCTGGCCTGTTCGACCCGTGCCCAGCTGGGTCCGAGCAACGCCAGCACCATCAACAGCCAGCCCAGGCCAAGGGCAATCCAGGGCAAGCGGCTTTCCCGGCCGCTGCCGCCACTGAGCAGTACGGCATGGAACGCCGGCGGCAGGATCATCTGCCAGCGGCCGACCCGTTTCTGCCGATGCCACAGTTGCCAGAGCAGCCACCCCAGCAAAGGCAGCACCAATAAGAAAGCGGGGCGCAACCAGTGCGGCCACAGACTGATCATCGCCGCCTCCGCAAGCGCAGGCGCTTGAGCCGTTGGCGCCATTCGACAGGTTGGGCCGGCTGGAACAGCGGCTGACTGAACAGGCGCTGCAAGGGGTTGTCCGGCCAGCGTTCGCGGGCCGCGAGCAATACGCTCAGCAGCAGGGCGGCGCTCAGTGGCCACTGATACAGCGCCCGGCTGGGACGTGCCTGGGTCGGTTGCTGGACCACCGGCTCGAGTTGGTCGAGCGTGCCCTTGATCTCAAGCAGCTGTCCGCCGTCCTGGGCCCGGAAATATCGACCGCCTGTCACCTGTGCGATTTCCCTGAGCGTGGGTTCGTCCAGATCCAGGCTCGGGTTGACGCCGAGGAAACCTGCCGTGCCGCTTTGCTCTGGATCGGCGCCAATGCCGATCGGGTAGATTTTCACGCCCTCGTCGGCGGCCAGCCGGGCGGCGGTCAACGGATCGATTTCGCCACCGTTATTGGCGCCGTCGGTGACCAGGATCAGCACGCGGCTGTTGGCCGGGCGCTGGCGCAGGCGCTTGAGGGCCAGGCCAATGGCGTCGCCAATGGCGGTATTTTTGCCGGCGATGCCGATGCGCGCCTCGTCGAGCCAGCGTCGAACGGTACGGCGATCGAAGGTCAACGGTGCTTGCAGATAAGCCTGGCTGCCGAACAGGATCAGGCCGACCCGGTCGCCTTCGCGGTTTTCGAGAAAGTCCCCCAGCATCTGTTGGACCAGCGTCAGGCGACTGACCTCTTCGTCCTGCCAGTGCATGTCGGGAAAATCCATGGACCCGGAGACGTCCACCGCCACCAGCAGGTCGCGGCCGCTGGCAGCAATCGGCAGCGGCTCGCCCAGCCATTGGGGGCGGGCGGCAGCGATCAGCAGGAGCAGCCAGAGCAGGATGAAAGGGGCCTGCTGGCGCCAGCTCGGCAGGCTGGCCCGGGCGCGACGGCCGACGAGGCCTTCGAGGTCTTCCAGGAAGCTGACTTTGAGCACCGATTCGCCGCTGTCGGCCGGGGGCAGCACCAGGCGCATCAGCCAGGGTAGCGGCAGCAGGGCGAAGATCCACGGCCAGGCGAACTCAAACATGCTTGCGAATCCAGATTTCGATGGCCTGGGTCAGGCCGGCGATGGCTTTGTCGTCCAGCTTGCACTCCGGTTTGTAAGCGCCTTCGACCAGCACCATCCAACGGGTCAGACCGGCCGCCGGGCAGCGGTTATCCAGGAAGGCCAGCCATTTTCGCCCGTTGAGGGTATGGCTCTGGCTGTAGGGATAGTGGTTGCGGCACACGCGCTTGAGGAGTCCGTTGAGCTGTTGCAGCCAGGCGCCGGCCGGCGCGCCGTCGTAGGGTTTGGGCAGTTGGGCGAGTTCGGCCAGGGCGGCCAGGCGCACGGGGTCCAAGGGTTGCTCGGCACTGGCGGTGGTGCGTTTTGCCGGGATGAACCGGCGTAATTGCCACAGGCCCAGGCCCAGCAGCGGCAACAGCACCAGCAGCAGCCACCAGCCTGGCGCGGGAGGCCAGAAGCCGATAGGGGGCGGCGCCATCAGCGGCTGTAATTGATCGAGACTGCTCATCGGCTTTTCCCCGGTCGTCCGGGATTCAAGTATTCGCGCAGTTGTTCGACCATGTCACCCTGGGTGCTCAGTGGCATCAGCAGGATCCGCAGTTTCTGCGCAAGCATTTCCCAGCGACCCAACCGTGCTTCGGCCTGGGCGCGATAGGCTTGGCGCAGTTCGACATTCAGCGTATCGAGCTCCAACTGCGCGCCGCGCTGGGCAAAACGCAGCAGGCCAGCCGCGGGCAGGGCGTGATCCAGCGGATCCGACAGCGGCAGCAGCAACAGGTCGCAGTGTCGCGACAGCAGGCTCAGTTGCTGCTCGGCACTGTCGGACAGCGCACGCTCATCGCAGATCACGATCACCAGGCTGCCGGGTCGCAGCACTTCCCGGGCCCGGCGCAACGCAATGCCGAACGAATCGCGATCCGGCTCGCCTTCGGTATGCAGCGACTGATTGACCCGCACCAAGCGGTTGAGCAGTTGCAGCAGGCTCTGCTTGCTGCGTCGGGGCTTGACCTCGTAATGGGTGTTGTTGCCGAACACCAGGCCGCCGACCCGGTCGTTGTGCCCCAGCGCGGCCCAGCCGAACAGACTGGCGGCCTGGGCGGCGAGTACCGACTTGAAGGTCAGCCCCGAGCCGAAGAACAGTCGATGGCTTTGCTCGATCATGATGAAAATTGGCCGTTCCCGTTCTTCGTGGAACAGCTTGGTGTGGGGTTCCTGGGTGCGAGCGGTCACGCGCCAGTCGATGGTGCGCACGTCATCGCCGGCCTGATAGACCCGCACCTGGTCGAAGTCCACACCGCGCCCACGCAGCTTGGAGTGGTGCAGGCCGATGAGCGGGCTGCGCTGGCCGGGCGTGGAGAACAGCTGCACTTCGCGCACGCGATGACGCATCTCGATCAGCTCCGACAGGCTGACGCGGATGCCCGGTGCGGGCGCCAGTGGGTTATTCATGAGTCATGCTCAAGCGACAGCGACGACGTCGAGAATCCGCTGAACGACTCGATCCTGATCGATGCCCGCGGCTTCGGCTTCGAACGAGAGGATGATGCGATGGCGCAGCACGTCGAACAACACCGCCTGGATGTCCTCGGGGCTGACGAAGTCGCGGCCGGCCAACCAGGCGTGGGCGCGGGCGCAGCGGTCCAGGGCGATGGAGCCCCGTGGGCTGGCGCCGTAAGCGATCCACTCGGCGAGCTCCGGGTCGAACTTGGCCGGGTTGCGGGTCGCCATCACCAGTTGCACCAGGTACTCCTCCACGGCGTCGGCCATGTACAACCCGAGGATCTCCTTGCGGGCGACAAATATCGCTTGCTGGCTCACGCGGCGCTCGGGCGTGGCTTCGCCGTGCAGCGCTTCGCCCCGGGCCTGCTGGAGAATACGGCGTTCCACGGCAGCGTCCGGGAAACCGATCTTGACGTGCATCAGGAACCGGTCGAGCTGGGCTTCGGGCAGCGGGTAGGTGCCTTCCTGCTCGATCGGGTTTTGCGTAGCCATGACCAGGAACAGCGGCGACAGCTCATAGGTGCTGCGCCCGACGCTGACCTGCCGCTCGGCCATCGCTTCGAGCAGCGCCGACTGGACCTTGGCCGGGGCACGGTTGATTTCGTCCGCCAGCACCAGGTTATGGAAGATCGGCCCTTGCTGGAACACGAAGCTGCCGGTTTCCGGACGATAGATCTCCGTGCCGGTGATGTCGGCGGGCAGCAGGTCAGGGGTGAACTGGATGCGATGGAACTGCGCTTCGATGCCTTCGGCCAACTCCTTGATGGCTTTGGTCTTGGCCAGCCCCGGCGCGCCTTCCACCAGCATATGACCGTCGGCGAGCAGGGCGATGAGCAGGCGCTCGATGAGTTTTTCCTGGCCGAGGATCTGCGTTGAAAGAAAGGTTCGCAGCGCCAGCAGCGCTTCACGATGTTCCATCGGTGACTGTTCCTGGAAAGGGTGGCCCCAAGGCGTTCGGATAACGTCGGGGCTGGGGGCGTTACTTTAATGCATGGCGGGGGGTGGCGACTAACGGGATTTTGATCGGGGGCGCACAATTGTGATCGGCTTGGAAACATTGTGGGAGCGAGCTCGCTCCCACAATGGATTTGTGCGGGGTAAGCAGAACCTGTAGTCACCGCAAATCCCTGTGGGAGCGAGCCTGCTCGCGATGGCGCCCGTAAGCGCAATGAAATCAGAGGTGGCTTGTATAAGTCCCAGTCCCTCGAAGAATGTTCTGCAATGTCAACTCTACCTCCGCCAGGTCCGCCGCGTCGGTATCGTGGCTGATCTCCAGCACATCGTCGCCGCCGAGGGCGTCGGCGTCCGCTGCGGCGACTTCGATCTTCAGCAAGGTCGGTGACAGGGTGACCTTGACTCCGTCCAATGTCGAAGGCTCGCCATCGAGCGCAATCTCCAGCTCGTCCTCATCCGGGTAGCGGGTCATGAGGAACATCTCGCCCTGGTTGCTATGGCAGCAGAGCATGGCCATGTTGTCTTCTTCGTCGTCGCAGGGGTTGGCGATCAGAAGGGCGGTGGTCATTTTCATCGGGATGGTTCCTGGCTCGATGAGCCCTGGGAGGCAAAAAAGGCGATTTTGCCAGCCTGGAGAAAATTCTGCAGGTTTACCCGCTGGCCAGTGATTCGAGATGGCAGGGTGCCGTTTCGCCCCTGGGCTGCTAGGGTTGTTCCAGACGACTTTTCACGCAGAGCCTAGCCGATGACCGAATATGTCGCAGCGTTGCAAGCAGGCTCGTTGTCGCACTCGTTAAGCTGCGCAACGGATGTGCATCTGCAAAGGCCACCCGCCCGGTGTTTTTTGCAGGTGTTCATTACATGGAATTTAGATGGAAAAGGAATGTGACCTGCGGGTCTCGTCCAGCTTCACCCACCTGTCGTCCTGTTTCCTCTGCCCGAGAATCAGGAACAGGATGGCCGGCAGCCCGAAAGGGGTTGCATGACGCTTTCATCAATAACAAGCCCAAGCGGAGTACCACAGATGGCGTTCTTCACCGCAGCCAGCAAAGCCGACTTCCAGCATCAACTGCAAGCGGTACTGGCGCAGCACATCAGTGAACAGGCACTGCCACAAGTGGCGCTGTTCGCTGAACAATTCTTCGGCATCATTTCCCTCGATGAACTTACCCAACGCCGGTTGTCCGACCTCGCTGGTTGCACCCTGTCCGCCTGGCGCCTGCTTGAGCGCTTCGATCACGCGCAATCGCAGGTGCGTGTCTACAACCCCGATTACGAACGTCATGGCTGGCAATCGACCCACACCGCCGTGGAAGTGCTGCATCACGACCTGCCATTCCTGGTGGATTCGGTGCGTACCGAGCTGAACCGTCGCGGCTACAGCATCCATACCCTGCAGACCACCGTGCTGAGCGTGCGCCGTGGCGCCAAGGGCGAGTTGCTGGAGATCCTGCCCAAGGGGACCCAGGGCGAGGGCGTTCTGCAAGAGTCGCTGATGTACCTGGAAATCGACCGCTGCGCCAACGCCGCCGAACTCAATGTCCTGAGCAAGGAACTTGAGCAGGTGCTGGGCGAAGTCCGCGTGGCCGTGGCCGATTTCGAGCCGATGAAAGCCAAGGTCCAGGACATCCTCGTCGGCCTGGACAACAGCGCCTACGCCATCGATGCCGATGAAAAGAGCGAAATCAAGACGTTCCTGGAATGGCTGGTGGGCAACCACTTCACCTTCCTGGGCTACGAAGAGTTCGTGGTCCGCGATGATGCCGAAGGCGGCCACATCGAATACAACCCCGATTCGTTCCTTGGCCTGACCAAGCTGCTGCGTGCCGGCCTGACTGCCGACGACCTGCGCATCGAGGACTACGCCGTCAACTACCTGCGCGAACCGACGCCGCTGTCGTTCGCCAAGGCCGCGCACCCGAGCCGCGTGCACCGTCCGGCCTACCCGGACTACGTGTCGATCCGTGAAATCGACGCCGACGGCAAGGTCATCAAGGAATGCCGCTTCATGGGCCTGTACACCTCCTCGGTGTATGGCGAAAGCGTGCGGGTCATCCCGTATATCCGTCGCAAGGTCGAGGAAATCGAACGTCGTTCGGGCTTCCAGGCCAAGGCGCACCTGGGCAAGGAGCTGGCCCAGGTACTCGAGGTTCTGCCTCGTGACGACCTGTTCCAGACGCCGGTGGACGAGCTGTTCAGCACCGTGATGTCGATCGTGCAGATCCAGGAACGCAACAAGATCCGCGTGTTCCTGCGCAAAGACCCGTACGGTCGTTTCTGCTACTGCCTGGCCTATGTTCCGCGCGACATCTATTCCACCGAAGTGCGCCAGAAGATCCAGCAAGTACTGATGGATCGCCTCAAGGCCACTGACTGCGAGTTCTGGACATTCTTCTCCGAATCCGTGCTGGCCCGCGTGCAGTTGATCCTGCGAGTGGACCCGAAAAACCGTATCGACATCGACCCGCTGCTGCTGGAAAAGGAAGTGGTGCAGGCCTGCCGCAGCTGGAAGGACGACTACGCCAGCCTGGTCATCGAGAGCTTCGGCGAAGCCCAGGGCACCAACGTGCTGGCCGACTTCCCGAAAGGCTTCCCGGCCGGTTACCGCGAGCGCTTTGCCGCGCATTCGGCGGTGGTGGACATGCAACACCTGCTGAGCCTGAGCGAATCCAATCCACTGGTGATGAGCTTCTATCAGCCACTTGGCCAGGTGTCCGGCCAGCGTGAACTGCATTGCAAGCTGTACCACGCCGATGCGCCGCTGGCGCTGTCCGACGTCTTGCCGATCCTGGAAAACCTCGGCCTGCGCGTGCTGGGTGAGTTCCCATACCGCCTGCGCCACACCAACGGCCGCGAGTTCTGGATCCATGACTTCGCCTTCACCGCCGCCGAAGGCCTGGACCTGGACATCCAGCAGCTCAACGACACCCTGCAGGACGCCTTTGTCCACATCGTGCGCGGCGATGCCGAGAACGATGCGTTCAACCGCCTGGTGCTGACCGCCGGCCTGCCATGGCGCGACGTGGCACTGCTGCGTGCCTACGCCCGTTACCTCAAGCAGATCCGCCTGGGCTTCGACCTGGGCTACATCGCCAGCACCCTGAACAACCACACCGACATCGCTCGTGAGCTGACCCGGCTGTTCAAGACCCGCTTCTACCTGGCGCGCAAGCTCAGCAGCGATGACCTGGAAGACAAGCAACTGCGTCTGGAACAGGCGATCCTCACGGCGCTGGACGACGTCCAGGTGCTCAACGAAGACCGCATCCTGCGTCGCTACCTGGACCTGATCAAGGCCACCCTGCGGACCAACTTCTACCAGACCGACGCCCACGGCCAGAACAAGTCCTACTTCAGCTTCAAGTTCAACCCGCACCTGATTCCCGAACTGCCGAAGCCGGTGCCCAAGTTCGAGATCTTCGTGTACTCGCCACGGGTCGAGGGCGTGCACCTGCGCTTCGGCAACGTTGCTCGCGGCGGCCTGCGCTGGTCGGACCGTGAGGAAGATTACCGCACCGAAGTGCTGGGCCTGGTAAAAGCCCAGCAGGTGAAGAACTCGGTGATCGTGCCGGTGGGCGCCAAGGGCGGTTTCCTGCCACGTCGCTTGCCGTTGGGCGGCAGCCGGGACGAGATCGCGGCCGAGGGCGTTGCCTGCTACCGCATCTTCATCTCGGGCCTGTTGGACATCACCGACAACCTGAAGGATGGCGCCCTGGTACCGCCGGCCAACGTCGTGCGGCATGACCATGATGACCCGTACCTGGTGGTGGCGGCGGACAAAGGCACCGCGACCTTCTCCGACATCGCCAACAGTATCGCCATCGAGTACGGTTTCTGGCTGGGCGATGCGTTCGCGTCCGGCGGCTCGGCCGGCTACGACCACAAGAAGATGGGCATTACCGCCAAGGGCGCGTGGGTGGGCGTACAACGCCACTTCCGCGAGCGTGGCATCAATGTCCAGGAAGACAGCATCACTGTGGTGGGCATCGGCGACATGGCCGGTGACGTGTTCGGCAACGGCTTGTTGATGTCCGACAAGCTACAACTGGTCGCGGCGTTCAACCACCTGCACATCTTCGTTGACCCGAATCCGGATCCGGCCAGCAGCTTCGCCGAGCGCAAGCGTCTGTTCGACCTGCCGCGTTCGGCCTGGACCGACTACGACACCAGCATCATGTCCGAAGGCGGCGGTATCTTCTCGCGCAGCGCGAAGAGCATCACCATCACGCCGCAGATGCAGGAACGCTTCGACATCAAGGCCGACAAGCTGACCCCGACCGAACTGCTGAACGCCTTGCTCAAGGCGCCGGTGGACCTGTTGTGGAATGGCGGTATCGGTACTTACGTCAAGGCCAGCAGCGAAAGCCACGCCGATGTGGGCGACAAGGCCAACGATGCATTGCGCGTCAATGGCAACGAGCTGCGCTGCAAAGTCGTGGGCGAGGGCGGTAACCTGGGCATGACCCAGCTGGGTCGCGTCGAATTCGGCCTGCATGGTGGCGCCACCAACACCGACTTCATCGACAACGCCGGCGGCGTGGACTGCTCCGACCACGAAGTGAACATCAAGATCCTGCTCAACGAAGTGGTGCAGGCTGGCGACATGACCGACAAGCAACGCAACCAGTTGCTGGCGAGCATGACCGACGAAGTCGGTGGCCTGGTGTTGGGCAACAACTACAAGCAGACCCAGGCCCTGTCCCTGGCGGCCCGTCGCGCGTTCGTGCGGATCGCTGAGTACAAGCGTCTGATGAACGACCTGGAAGCCCGTGGCAAGCTGGACCGTGCCATCGAGTTCCTGCCGACCGAAGAGCAACTGGCCGAGCGTGTCGCGGCGGGCCACGGCCTGACCCGTGCCGAACTGTCGGTACTGATCTCCTACAGCAAGATCGACCTCAAGGAGGCGCTGCTCAACTCCCTGGTGCCGGATGACGATTACCTGACCCGTGACATGGAGACGGCATTCCCACCGACCCTGGTGAGCAAGTTCTCCGAGGCCATGCGTCGCCACCGCTTGAAGCGCGAGATCGTCAGCACCCAGATCGCCAACGACCTGGTCAACCACATGGGCATTACGTTCGTTCAACGGCTCAAGGAGTCTACGGGCATGAGCCCGGCGAACGTGGCGGGTGCCTATGTGATCGTTCGGGACATCTTCCATCTCCCGCACTGGTTCCGTCAGATAGAAGCCCTGGACCACCAGGTTTCGGCCGACGTGCAACTGGAGCTGATGGACGAGCTGATGCGCCTAGGGCGTCGTGCAACGCGCTGGTTCCTGCGCAGCCGTCGCAACGAGCAGAACGCTGCTCGCGACGTCGCCCACTTCGGTCCGCACCTGGCGGCGCTGGGCCTCAAGCTCGACGAACTGCTGGAAGGCCCGACCCGCGAAGGCTGGCAGACCCGCTATCAGGCCTACGTGGCCGCCGGCGTGCCGGAGCTGTTGGCCCGCATGGTGGCAGGCACTACGCACCTGTACACCTTGCTGCCAATCATCGAGGCGTCCGACGTGACCGGCCAGAACGCCGCCGATGTGGCCAAGGCGTACTTCGCGGTGGGCAGTGCCCTGGACATCACCTGGTACCTGCAACAGATCAGCGCACTGCCGGTGGAAAACAACTGGCAGGCCCTGGCCCGCGAAGCATTCCGCGATGACGTCGACTGGCAGCAGCGGGCGATCACCATCTCGGTCCTGCAAGAGGGCGACGGTTCCCAGGACGTGGAAACCCGCCTGGCGCTGTGGCTGGAGCAGCATCACGGCATGGTCGAACGCTGGCGCGCAATGCTGGTGGACATCCGTGCCGCCAGCGGTACCGACTACGCCATGTACGCAGTCGCCAACCGCGAGTTGCTGGACCTGGCGTTGAGTGGTCAGGCGGTCGTGACGGCCAACTGATCCGGCGTTGAATGAAAAGCCCCGCATTGAGAAATGCGGGGCTTTTTTATTGAACCTGGCGCAGATTCAAATGCGAACAGGCCCTTGTGGGAGCGGGCTTGCTCGCGAAGGCGGTGGATCAGCTTGCATCGATATCGAATGTACCGACGCCTTCGCGAGCAAGCCCGCTCCCACAGGGGATTGTGTTGTGCCTGTCAGTTTTTCAGCGGGATCAACACCGCCTCTTTCTCGCCCATCACCATGAACACCAGCAGTTTCGCCGGCTCGGTCGTGCTGGCGTTCTTCGAGACGAGGTGTTCGGAGCCTGCCGCTTCATACCAGAACTCGCCTGCCTTGTAGGTTATCGCCGGTTCGCCTTTGACCTGGGAGGTGATAGCGCCCTCAAGTACGTAGGCCATGGCCGTGCCTTCGTGTTTGTGGGCGATGGACGACTGGCCTGGGGCATAGTCGACGGTCAGCATCATGGTTTTCTTGCCCGGCACGTTCTTCAGCATCTTTTCCTGGAGCACCTTGACGTTCTCGGGGGCGGCTTCGTGGGCGTAGACCTGGGCGAGGGGGAACAGGCCGAGGGCGGCGATCAGGCAGAGTGTTTTCATGGGGGTGTGTCCTTCATGGTTTAGGGTGAATTCAGATGAACCCACCCTAAGCCCCATACCCCATCAAACAAACGTCCAATCTTTCGGAAGGTGGGTAGACCAATACGCTGTTGCCGTGACTCTGTGACAGGGAACGGCATTCACACGATGGGGAAGCTGTTGAAGTCCACGCTGCGGGCCAGGCGGTTATCGATCAAGCCGATGAAGCCTTGCACTTCGGGGCAGTTGAAGTGGGCTTGCATGGCCGCTTCCGATTGCCAGCGGGCGCTGACGGTCCAGCGGTCGCCGTCGACCGGGCAGCGGTCGACCATGTAGGCGTCGCAGCCCGGTTGGGCCCGCAGGGTTTCGACGATCTGCTGCAACTGCCGGCCCAGCTCCTCCGAGCGGCCGGGGGCAGCCTGCACCTGCACGGTATTGATCACTTGACGGGACATGGCTCTGGCTCCTGAATCAAGTCGAACGGGGATCATGGAACACTCAACGACACCGCAGCAGGATAGGCCCGCAGGGGCGTGGCTCAAACAGCCAATGGGCGGATAAATGCCCAGTCCAATTCTTCAGGCCACCTGCTGCAGGATGTCTCGCAGACGGTCCAGGGCGATGTCGATGTCGAGGGTTTCGATTGCGCCAAAGCCAAAGAACAGGCCCGGTCGCACAGGGGCTTCGTGGAAGAACCCCGCGATGCTGTAGAGCCCGATCTCGGCTTTTTTCGCCAGTTCGATCACCAGTGCCAGGTCGATGGGCACCTTGCACAGCACCGCCAGGTGAAAACCCGCCGTGGTGGGCACGGCCTCGAACCAGGGCGACAGGTCCCCGGCCATGCGCGCGAGGATTCGCTCACGCCGACCGGCATACAGGGTGTGACAGCGCCGGATATGCTTGAGCAGACAGCCTTCGGCGATGAACTTGGCCAGCGCCCATTGGGGCAGGGTGGAAGTGTGCTGGTCGGTGAGGCGCTTGGCCAGGATCACCGCTTCGAGAATCGCCGGAGGCAAGATGGCGTAGCCGAGCCGCAATTCGGGTAAGAGGGTCTTGGAGAAGGTGCCGACGTACGCCACGATCCCGCGTTCGTCCATGCTCTGCAAGGAATCGGCGGGCCGGCCCTCGTAGCGGAACTCACTGTCGTAGTCATCCTCGATGATGATCGCGCCCAGCTCATAGGCCCGGGCCAGAAGCGCCTCGCGCCGGGCCTGGCTCATTGGCATGCCCAAGGGAAACTGGTGGGACGGGGTCACGTAGATCAGCCGTGTCCCCTCGGGAATCAGGTCCACGCGCATGCCCTTGTCATCCACCGGCACGCCGACCACCGTGGCGCCATGGGAGCCGAACAGCAAGCGCGCCGGCGGATAGCCCGGATCCTCCATGGCCACCAGGCTACCGGGACGGGTCAGCACCCGTGAAATCAGATCCAGGGCTTGTTGCGCGCCGTTGCACACCACCACGTCATCGTCCTGGCAATTCACCCCACGGGAAAATGCGATGTGTCGGGCAACGGCGTTGCGCAGCGCCGGCAGGCCTTCGGGCTGGCTATAGAAACCCTTGGCATTGGCGATCTGGCGCAAGGCATGAGCCGTGCAGCGGCGCCAGTCGTCCAGCGGGAACTGGCCCTTGCCGATGGCGCCGCCGATGAAGTCGTAACGCAACGCACTTTCGACGGTCGGGTGGCGCAGCAGGTCCGGCATGCTGCGCCAGGCCTCGACGACCTCGGCTCCGGCCAGCTCGCGGTGGCTTTGCTTGCGCACGATCCTGGCTGGCCGGGCATTGACGTAGGTGCCCTTGCCGATGATGCCGGTGAGGAAGTTCTCGTAGGTCAATTGAGCGTAGGTGTCGGAGACCGTCTTGCGGGAAATGCCCAGTTGCTCGGCGAGCAGGCGACTGGGTGGCAATTGCGCGCCAGCCGCCAGGCGGCCGCTTTCAATGGCACTGCGCAATTGCTGGTACAACTGGCCTGCCAGGTCCTTGCGGCCGTTGATGACGACGTGAAGTTCCATACCCGTGGGCTCCTGGGCAAATGCCTGGCGGCAAGCGTCAAAGGCGCAAGATTAACCGCATTGCGCGACGGCATTGAAGTTGCGCGTAAAAATTCCCGCGAATTGGATCTGTCGCTGGCCGCCTTCAGGTTTTACTTTGGATCCGTCACCCGCCCCGGAGTCCGTCATGAGCCAGCGTCTGGATTACTACACTGCTTCCCCAAACGCCATGAAAGCCATGATCGGCCTGGAGGCATTGACCAGTCGCCTGAGCATCGAACCGTCACTGCTGCACCTGATCAAGATCCGTGCCTCGCAACTCAATGGCTGCGCCTTTTGCACCGACATGCACTCAGTGGATGCCCGACGCCAGGGTGAGACCGAACGGCGTCTGTTCGCCGTGGCGGTCTGGCGTGACAGCGGATTTTTCACCCCTCGTGAGCGCGCCGCCCTGGCCTGGACCGAAGCGGTGACACTGTTGGCCGAAAGCCAGGTCCCGGACGACATCTACGCCTCGGCTCGTGCGCTGTTCAGCGAAGAAGAACTGGTGGACCTGACGCTCGCGATCAGCACCATCAACAGCTGGAACCGCCTGGCGGTGAGCTTCCGCCAGAGCCCCAATGCCTGACGTTGCTGGCTTGTAGCGCTTGTGGGAGCAGGGCTTGAATGATTGGCAGTGGTGTCTGTATCGCGAGCAAGCTTTGCTCCTACAGTGTGGACTGCTGTGGGAGCAAGGCTTGCCCGCGATGAACGATAACGCAATGTCATTGACCGCTCGGCGGCCTCTGCGGCTTGACCGACGTGCCGAAGGTATTGCCCATGCGCACCCCCGTGGCTGCCGGAGTCGCCAGGCCGATGCTGTTCGGCGCACGTTTATCGACGGGCACGTTCAACGCATCCCGCGTTTGTTGCGCGGCTTCGGCGGCCTGCGGATCGTTGCCCATCTGCCGGCTCAGGCAGTTGTAATCCGGGCTCTTGTAGCCGCCGACGGTGACCTCGATACAGGCGGGGGGCTCTTCGCCGTGGGCCCACGGCAGGGTCATGGACAAGGCCATGAACAGTCCCGGCCCAACCGTCATTTTCATCCACCGATTCATCACTGGCCTCCTGGCCCGTCATAGGGACGGTGCGTCGTCTGGCAACAGTCTAGTGCGCTGCGCAGGATTTGTATCAGTTGTCATACGACATTCATAAACTCCCCTCAGGATGACGTTTTTCAACGGATACGTCAGTCGTGCAGCAAGGCAGCGTCAGGGGGAGATTCAGGCGTGGATTGACCAGGCCCTCCTTGGGTTGGCTGGTGGCGTTGCTGTGTCTGCTGGCCACGCCGGTCCAGGCGGTTGGCCTGGTGGACCTGGACATCGCACCCCAGGAACTGACCACGGCGCTGGAGCGATTCAGTCGGGCGACCGGCATGGCGGTGCTGGTGGATCACGCGTTATCGAACCGACGCCAGACGCTGGGTGTCCAGGGGCGGTTTACCCCTTCCGAAGGGTTGAATGTGCTGCTGCGTGGTACCGGGCTCGCGGCGCATTACGCCCGGGAGGATGCTTTCACGCTACAACCGGTGCGGGTTCGCGAAGTGCCGCTGCCCCGCGGTGCTGCGTCGGGGTTGAGTGACGGTAATTATGCGGCGGCCATCCAGACGGCCATCCAGCGCAACCTGTGTGCGTCGCCGCTGACCCGCCCGGGCAGCTTCCGGGCGCTGTTGCAGGTGTGGATCGGCCGTGACGGGGTGATTCAACACAGCCGGCTGGTGAGTTCCACCGGGGATCCGATGCGCGACAAGGCCTTGGTCAACAGTATGCAGAACCTCAGGATCGACCGTCCGGCGCCAACGTCGTTGCGCCAGCCGGTGACCCTGCTCTTGTTACCCGATTCATCAGGAAAACGCATGGAATGCACAGCAGGGGAAGGGGTGTTCGGGCAATGAAAGACAGCGGCCGCAGCCCGATGGTCAGGTTGTTCCTTTCCTCCTACGAGGATTTCAAGGTTCGCCTGCGCCGACGCCTGGGCTCCGAGGAACTGGCCAACGATGTGTTGCACGAGACCTACCTGCGGGTCGATCGCATGGCCGAGGCGCCGAATATCGCCCAGCCCAACGCCTATCTCTACCGCATGGCCCTGAACATTGCCGCCGACCGTCGGCAATCCGATGCGCGCCTGCTGACCGGTGACGAGATCGAGGAGCTGTTGCAAGTCTCGGACGAGGCGCTGGACCCGGCCCGGGTGGTGGGAGGTCAAAGGGAGTTGCAGATCCTGCTCAAGGCCCTGTACGAGCTGCCGGCGCGCCGCCGCAGGATTTTCATCGCGGCGCGTCTGGAGGAAGCGCCGCACCTGGAGATTTCCCAGCGCTTCGGCATTTCCACCCGGATGGTGGAGAAAGAGATCAAGGCCGCCCTGGGGCATTGCGCCCAACGCCTGGAAAGAAAAGTCATTCAGCGGTTCGGTCCCGGGGCGGGAAAACCGTCTTGAAAGTAGAGACCGGAACAATTCGTGAGTATGTGTGCGCTTGAACATCTTCAGTATCGCTTCCCCTGACGCCACGCCAGAGGCCCGACTGGCCAGCGAGGCACGCGACTGGCTGATCCTGCTGACCTCGGGGCGCGCCACCGTGGCCGATGCCCGGGCCTTGCGCCAATGGTGCGGGCAGAGCGCCGAACATGCCCGGGCTTTCGAACAGGCCAAGGTGCTTTGGCACGGCTTGCAACCGGCTGCCCAGGCATTACAGGTCCCGCGTCGTTTGGGTCGCCGGGCGTTTCTGGGCGGGGCGATGGCGGCATCGGCCGCTTTCCTGTTGATCCGGGCGACAGTGCCCGGCGGGGTTTCCGGACTGGGGGCCGATTACATCACCGAGGTTGGCGAACAGCGTCGGGTGGAGCTGGGCGAGGGCATCAGTCTGGAGCTCAACACCCAGACCCGCCTCAGCCGTCGCCCATTGACCGAAGGTGGACAGGCACTCGAGTTGCTGGGTGGGGAGATCGAGGTATCGGGCCGCAGCGCCTCGACGATCAACATCCAGGCCGGTACTGGCTGGATCAGCGCCGCACGGGCACGGTTCAACCTCCGTTACGTCGACCGGAGCGTCTGCGCCACCTGCCTGGAGGGTGTCGTTCAGGTGCGGGTGCAAGGCCGCAGCTTCCGGCTGGAGCCGGGAATGCAAATGACTTACGACAATGTCCGCGTGGGCCATCCGCATAACGCCGACGTGTCGGCTGCCATTGCCTGGCGCGAGCAAGTGTTGGTGTTCAACGATGCCACGCTGTCCAGCGTCATCGATGAGATCAACCGTTACCGCCCCGGCATGTTGCTTTTGCTCAATCACCAATTGGGCAGGCGCAAGGTCCAGGCTCGCTTCCGTCTCGATCAACTGGCCGGCGTGGCGCTGTTGATCCGCGATGCCTATGGGGCCAAATGCATCGAACTACCGGGTGGGGTGGTGGTGCTCAGCTGAGTCCGCTTTCGCTTCGCCGGCGGTCTCGATGCTTGCGTGGCGACGCTGACTGCCTCGCCACGCAACTCGGCGTGCATTCAACGGCCTATCAGGCGACGGTCGCAGCGCTGCGTTCGCGCAGCTCATTCAAGCGGTCGGCGCCACCTTCCGCGACACGGTTCTGCTGCAGTCGGTCGGAACCGCCTTCGGCCACACGCCGCTCCAGCAAATGATCGGAACCGCCTTCGGCCAATTGTTGTGCGGCCTGGCCGTGGGTCGATGGGCTTGCTGCCGGGGCCGAGGCCGCGTTCGCCAGGCTGACGCCGCCAACCAGGGTCATGGCAATTGCCAGGGACGACATCTTTGAAAAACTGAACATGGTGATTCTCCTTGCGTTTAATGAGTGAGGCCGTGGCAGCGAAGCGGTGTGTCGCTGCCCGGTGATCACAGTTAAACGCCCGGATGTATCGGCGCTGTGTGACAGGAGAGGGCGAAACCCTCGGTTTCGTATCAACCGAAGGTTCTTATACAGAAGGATACAAATCCATCTGAAACCGGGCGGAAGGCCTGGCCGTTTCAAGTGACTTCATTAACCGATAATCGCACGTTTTATGCGAGGCACTTGCCTGGGTTATTGACCGAACTAACTGGTTGGTACATTTTAGACGCAAGTCGTCTTGCTCGACTCGGCCAAGACCCATAATAAAAATAGAGGACCACCTTATGCGCAGCTTGCTGCGGGCACTCGACGCCCTCCCTCCGCCCCTCCGTTTCAGCTCTGATGCCTTTTCCCTCTCCGGTTCGATCCTGTAGCGGTCCACGTAGCGGCGGTCCTGTTGCGTCGCTATGCCGGCGCTCGACACACCCCAGAGGTTTTGAAGATGACCCAAGTCGTCGATCTGTATTTCAAGTTGCTCAAGCTGCTGATTGTGCTGTGCATGGTCGCGATGATCGTATTGGTGTTCGGCAACGTGGTGTTGCGCTATGCCTTCAACTCCGGCATCAGCGTTTCCGAGGAGCTGTCACGCTGGTTCTTCGTCTGGATGATTTTTCTCGGCGCCCTGGTGGCCCTCAAGGATAGGGCGCATCTGGGCATGGACAGCCTGGTCAGGCGCCTGCCAGCGGCGGGCAGGCGCGCCTGCCTGGTCATCGGACACTTGTTGATGCTGTACATCTGCTGGTTGATTTTGCAGGGCAGTTGGCAGCAGGCGGTGATCAACCTGCAGGTGGCCGCACCGGCGTCCGGTCTGTCGATGGCGCTGTTCTATGCCGCCGGCCTGGTGTTCGGCATCAGCGCAGTGCCGATCCTGCTCCATGAGTTCTACCTGGCCCTGTTCGGCAAGCTCGGCGACGACGAGCTGGTGATGGTCAAGGAAAACGACGGCGCTGCAACGGTGGCGCATCACCCCCTCAAGGGGGACCGCCCATGACCCTGGCCATTTTTCTCGGGTCCCTGATGGGCAGCATGGCGCTGGGCATGCCCATTGCGTTTGCCTTGCTGATGGTCAGCGTGGCGTTGATGGTTTACCTGGACCTGTTCGACGCCCAGATCATTGCCCAGAACCTGCTCAACGGCGCGGACAGTTTCCCACTGATGGCGGTGCCGTTCTTCATGCTGGCCGGCGAGGTGATGAATGTCGGCGGCTTGTCCAAACGTATCGTCAACATCGCCATGGCGCTGGTCGGGCACAAGCGCGGTGGCCTGGGTTATGTGGCGATCATCGCGTCTTGCCTGTTGGCCTCGCTTTCCGGCTCCGCCGTGGCTGATGCCGCGGCATTGGCGGCGTTGCTGGTGCCGATGATGGTGCAGGCCGGGCATGACCGGGGGCGCTCGGCCGGTCTGATTGCGGCCGGCAGCATCATTGCCCCGGTCATTCCGCCGAGCATCGGGTTCATTGTGTTTGGCGTGGCGTCCGGTGTTTCGATCTCCAAGCTGTTCCTGGCCGGTATCGTGCCGGGGCTACTGCTGGGCGCTTCGCTGGCGGTGGCCTGGTGGTACATCTCGCGCAGCGAGAACGTCGAAACGCCGCCCAAGCGCTCCCTCGCCGAGGTCTCGCGTGCCTTGCTCGATGGCAGTTGGGCGATGGGCCTGCCCCTGATCATCATCCTGGGCCTCAAGTTCGGCATCTTCACCCCCACCGAGGCCGCCGTCGTCGCGGCGGTCTATTCGCTGTTCGTGTCCCTGGTGTTCTACCGGGAAATGAAAGTCAGCCAGCTGTACGAGGTCATCCTGTCCTCGGCCAGGACCACTTCGGTGGTGATGCTGCTGGTGGCGGCAGCCATGGTTTCGTCCTGGCTGGTGACCATTGCCGATCTGCCGGGCCAACTGGCGGACCTGCTGGCGCCGTTCATGGACAACCAGACCCTCCTGCTGCTGGTGATGATGGTGTTGATCATTCTGGTGGGAACGGTCATGGACATGACCCCGACGATCCTCATTCTCACGCCGGTGCTCATGCCTGCGGTCATTCAGGCGGGGATCGACCCGGTGTATTTCGGCGTGCTGTTCCTGATCAACACGGCCATCGGCCTGATTACGCCGCCCGTGGGCACGGTGCTCAATGTGGTGTGTGGCGTGTCGAAGCTGGATTTCGAGGAAATCGTCCGTGGGGTCTGGCCGTTCATGCTCGCGCAATTTCTGGTGCTGTTCCTGCTGGTGCTGTTCCCGCAACTGGTCATGGGGCCGTTGAAGTTCTTCACCGGGTGACGCCAGCACGAGCCAAGTAACTCGACCTTAACAACAATAACGATTGGAGAGCGACATGCGAAAACTGATGAAGACCCTGTTGGCCGGGGCGTGTGCAACGGGGTTGCTGCTGGGCAGTGTGGCCGGCCACGCGGACGAGATACGCGAGCGTACCTTGCGATTCGCGTTCCAGAACGTCAAGGAGCATCCGCAGGGCCAGGGCGCGCAGAAATTCGCCGATCTGCTCAGCGAAAAGAGCGGCGGCAAGGTCAAGGTCCGCCTGTTCCCCGGCGGTACCCTGGGCGGTGACGTGCAGACGGTGTCAGCCTTGCAGGGCGGCACGCTGGACATCACCGTGCTCAATTCCGGCATCCTGGCGGCCCAGGCACCGGATTTCGCCATGCTCGATTTTCCATTCCTGTTCAACAACGCCGAAGAGGCCCATGCGGTCATCGATGGTCCGGTCGGCCAGAAACTCGCGGCGCAACTAGACAGCAAAGGGCTGGTAGGCCTGGGCTATTGGGACCTGGGGTTTCGTAACCTGACCAACAGCAAACATCCGGTGACCCGTCTGGAGGACATGCAGGGCCTGAAGCTCCGTGTCATCCAGTCGCCGATCTACCTGGAAACCTTCTCCGCGCTGGGGGCCAACCCTGTGCCGATGGCGTTCCCCGAGGTCTACACCGGCCTGGAGCAACACACCATCGACGGCCAGGAAAACCCGTTCACCGTGATTGAAGGCAACAAGTTCTACGAAGTGCAGAAGTACCTGTCGGTGACGGGCCACATCTTCAACCCGCAATCGCTGATCATCAGCCAGAAAACCTGGAGTCGCCTCAACGACAGCGAAAAAACGATGATTCGCGAGGCCGCCGCCGAGGCGCAGACGTTCCAGCGGGAGGTCACCGCTGCGAGCATGGACAAGGCAAAGGCGACGCTGGCCGGCGCGATGACCGTCAACGAAATCACCCCAGCCGAGAAAGATCGCTTTCGCGAGCGGGTGCAGCCGGTGATCGACAAGTTCGCCAAGTCGCTGGATGGCGACCTGGTGAAAATGATGCACGACGAGATTGCCAAGGTGCGGACAGCTCAGTGAGCTTGGCCCGACATCAAGGACGATTAAACCTGTGGGAGTAAGGCTCTGTGGGAGCAAGGCTTGCCCGCGATGGCATCGCCTCGGTATCCAGATAAACCGAGGTGCCTGCATCGCGGGCAAGCCTCGCTCCCACAGGGATTTGCATTCTCATCAAACGGTTATTGAGCCCCTGGCACCGCCAGCCATTGGCCGATGACTTTCTGGTAGCTGCCGTTGGCCTTGCTCAGGTGCAACCACTGGTCGACATACATTTTCCAGGTGGTGTCGTCACGCGGCAGCAGGTAGGCCTTCTCGCCGTATTGCAGGTAGCGGGTCGGGTTGACGGCGCACAGGCCGGGTTTGAGTTTCTGCTGGTAGAGGGCTTCCGAGGCATCGGTGATCATCACGTCGGCCCGCTTGTCCAGCAGCTCCTGGAAGATCGTCACGTTGTCGTGGAAGGCGAGCTGACCCTTGGGCAGGAATGCCCGCACGAACGCTTCGTTGGTGCCGCCGGCGGGCTCCACCAGGCGTACCGAAGGCTGGTTGATCTGCTCGATGGTCTGGTAACGCGACTGGTCTTCGCAACGCACCAGCGGGATCTTGCCGTCCACGTCCAGAGTGTCGCTGAAGTACGCCTTCTTCTGGCGTTCCAGGGTCACCGAAATCCCGCCCATGCCGATGTCGCATTTGCCGGCAATTATGTCCGGCATCAGGGTTTTCCAGGTGGTCTGGACCCATTGCACCTTGACGCCCAGGCTGGTAGCCAGCGAACGGGCCATGTCGATGTCGATCCCTTCGTATTCACCGTTTTCGGCTTTGTAGGTATAGGGCTTGTAGTCGCCGGTGGTGCAGACCTTCAGTTCACCGCGTTGCAGGACCTCGTCCAGATGGGAAGGGGCAGTCTGCGCCAAAGCGCTGCCGCTCAGTGCCAGCAGGCCGAGGATCGTCAGGGTGTTTGTTGTTTTTTTCATTGTATTGGACGGCTCGCGAGGGAAGGGGATAGGCAGCGCAGTGTAGTAAAAGTGTTTGCGGGCTGTCTTCCTGTGATATCTCGCTGTAGCAGGTTTCAGTCAGCGTTAAATGATCCCGTGATCGATGGCGTATTTCACCAGTGCCGCCGGTTTGTCGATGTTGAGCTTGCGGCGGATGCTCAGGCGGTGGGTTTCGACGGTGCGCACGCTGATGTCCAGTTCGCGGGCCATTTCCTTGTTGTTCAACCCCTGGACCATCTTGCGCAGGACCTCGCTCTCGCGAGGTGTCAGCTCTTTATCGGCGTTCGGGTCAGTGGCGAGTCGTTGGGCAATTTCGGCGCTGTAGAAGGTGCCGCCGCCGATGATCGCTTCGATGGCGGCGATGATTTCCCGCGAAGGAGCGTTCTTGATGACATAGCCGCTGGCGCCGGACCGTACGGACTCGCTCACGTATTCATAATTGTCGTACATGCTGAGGATCAGGATCTTGAGACTCGGGTACTGCTTGCCCAGCAACCGGGTCAGTTCGAGTCCGTTCATGTCCTTGAGGCCGATGTCCATCAGCAGCAGATCCGGTTGGCAGCGGCCGACCATCTCCAGCGCTTGCTCGCCATTCTCCGCTTCGCCGACCACGTCCAGGTGCGGCATGACGGACAGCAAGGCCCTGATGCCATCGCGGACCAAGGAGTGGTCATCGACCAGCGCGACGCGGATCACGGAGGGCAGGTTCATTGGCAGGTGCTCTTGTTGTAGTGGCGGCGCATCAGCTTTGCGTGGCCGACAGGTTCATGGGCAGCAGGACATCCAGTTCGCTCCTGCCCGGTGTCGAGGTCAGTTCCAACCGTCCGCCGAAATGCTCGACCCGTTCGCGGATATTACGCAGGCCGATGCCGGCATGGCCACGTTCGACCTGCGGCACGTTGAACCCCATGCCGTCGTCAACCACCGTCAGGCGCAAGGACTGGCTCGAACCGAACAGGGTGATCGCGACCCGCTTGGCCCCGGCGTGACGTTCGATATTGGTCAAGGCTTCCTGGGCGATGCGGAACAGCGAGACGGGCGCGCCATTTTCCAGCCGACAATCGAATTCGTTGCTTCGGTAGGACACCTCGAGCCCGCTGCGCTGTTCGAATTCGGCGGCGAGCTGGCCGATGGCAGCGGGCAGGCCCAGGGTGTCGAGCAGGGAAGAGCGCAGATCATGGGAGATGCTGCGGATCTCGCCGATGGCTTCGCCCAGCCGATCCGTGGCGTTTTTCAGGATACCCAGGCCGTTGTCCTGGCCATTTTCGAGCACATGGCTGGCGAGTTCGAACTGGAATTTGATCGACACCAGCAACTGGCTGATCCCGTCGTGAAGCTCGCGAGACACCCGCGAGCGTTCTTCCTCCTGCAGGCTGACGATGCGCTGGTTCAGTCGTTGCAGCTTCTTGTCGGCCAGGCGATGTTCGCTCACGTTGAGCGTCATGCCACCGGCGAACACCAGCAGCACCGCCACCAGGGCGACGGCGGCAATGGCGAGCATGGTGGAGTGGATGCCCTGGGCCACTTCGTCGCGCGCCTGCTGGGTGGCGCGCTCGACGTCTTCCAGGTAGATGCCGGTGCCGAGCATCCAGCCCCAACGGTCCAGCATCACCACATAGGCCAGTTTGTCGGTTACCTGGCCGGAGGAGGGCTTGTTCCAGGCATAGCGCTGGAAGCCCTCGCCGGACTCGGCACTTCTGATCAGCGCCTGGATGACCGGCAGGCCGTGGGGATCCTTCATGTCCCAGAGGTATTGCCCCACCAGTTCCGACTGGCGGGCATGCATCAGGCTGCGGCCCTGACGGTCGTAGACGAAGAAATAGCCGTTGATGCCGAAACTGAGCTTGCGCAGTTCTTCAAGTACCTGTTGCTGTGCGCGTTCGTCGCCCTTGCCGTCGTTGTAGAGCGGCGCGATCAGGCTCTGCGCCATCTCCACATAGTTCTTCAACTCGGCGCGCTTGCTCGCCAGGATGCTGTCTTCGATCAGTTGCGCCTGTTGATCACCCAACTGGCGATTGAGGGAAACCACCAGCCCGCAGATCACCGCGATCGCCAGGACCAGCGGCAGGATCCCGAGGGCGACGATTTTGTGTTTGAGCAGCATGGGTACTCCTGTCCGGACGAGCGGGGGAGAGGTTGGTGGTTGGCATCATATGTCAAACCCACCGCCGGATAGGAGAGGTAAACCTGTGGGGGGCGAATACCGAATCCGTAGGCGACCGGGAACCCCTGTGGGAGCGAGCCTGCTCGCGATGCGGTGTATCAGTCGACGATGATGTTGCTGATAGTCCTCATCGCGAGCAGGCTCGCTCCCACAGGAGAGTACGCACCAGGCGTCTACGTAGTACTACGGATTTATTTATTGACGCCTTGCAGGGATATTGGGCCGGCTCCGAATTGCCGGGGCACACTATAAAAACAATCGCCGCAGTCCACTGGACCTCGGCAGGAGACACGCAATGACAACCCGTCTGGTTAAACACCTCGCCTGGTTTGCCGTGGCTGTTCTGGGAGCCTGTGCGTTGAGTGTCGTGGCCTTGCGCCGCGGCGAACCGATCAACGCCCTCTGGATCGTCGTCGCAGCCGTCGCGATCTACCTGGTCGCTTACCGCTACTACAGCCTTTTCATCGCCAACAACGTGATGCAACTCGATGCGCGCCGGG
>NZ_RQJK02000025.1:0-97147 GCF_022342325.2 Pseudomonas sp. AF32
ACTAGTGAGAGCAAGATTGTCAGTATTCATGGCGGCGGTCTCCGATTAGATCCCCCAGTGAAAGCTTAGCTTTCACTGGGGGAGGTCTGAGAGGACCATTTCATTAGGGGACCTGTGTACAAACTCAGATCCATTGTGGGAGCGAGCCTGCTCGCGATGACGGCCTGATGACCAATGAAAATCTACAAGGTATTCACTGCTTCCAGCGATCCGCCGCCGCATGATCGCTGTCCCGTCCTTCGACCCAACGCGGGCCATCGACGGTGTTTTCTTTCTTCCAGAACGGAGCACGGGTCTTGAGGTAGTCCATGACGAAGGCGCAGGCGTCGAACGCCGCCTGACGATGGGCACTGGCAGCTCCTACGAAGACAATCGGCTCGCCCGGCTCCAGGGCGCCGATGCGGTGCAGCACTTCCAGTTTCAACAACGGCCAGCGCTGCTCGGCCTCGGTCGCAATCTTGCCCAGGGCCTTTTCAGTCATGCCCGGATAATGTTCGAGGAACATCCCGGACACATCGAGGCCATCGTTGAAGTCACGTACGTAACCGACAAAACTCACCACCGCCCCCACGCCGACATTGGCCGCGTGCATCGCGTTGACTTCGGCGCCCGGGTCGAATGGATCGGCCTGCACACGAATCGCCATGGCTCAGCCTCCGGTCACGGTGGGAAAGAACGCGACCTCGTCACCGTCGGCCAGCGGTTCGTCGAGCTGGCACAGCTCTTCGTTGCGAGCACACATCAGATTCTGCTCGCTCAATACGTCGAACCCTTCGCGCGCCGCCAAAAACGCACGAACGTCTTCCACCGTGTGAAAGTTGCCATCGATCCTCTCGGAATCCAGACCCAGCGACTCGCGATAACGCGCAAAAAACTTCACGGTAATGCTCATGATGCATCCGCCCGAAAATGGCCACTCTTGCCGCCCAGTTTCTCCAGCACCCGCACGCCCTCGATGGTCATGCCCCGGTCGACGGCCTTGCACATGTCGTAGATCGTCAGCGCGGCGACGCTGGCAGCGGTCAGCGCTTCCATCTCCACCCCGGTCTGCCCCGACAGTTTGCAGCGGGCAACGATGCGCACCAGGTCATCCCCGGCCGCATCGAGCTCGACCTTGACGCTGGTGAGCATCAGCGGATGGCAGAGCGGAATCAGATCGCTGGTCTTTTTGGCCGCCTGGATGCCGGCAATGCGCGCCACGGCGAACACATCCCCTTTGGGGTGGCCCCCGCTGACGATCATTTGCAATGTATCGGGCAGCATGCGCACAAAGGCTTCGGCCGTGGCCTCACGGAACGTCACGGCCTTGTCGGTCACGTCGACCATGTTGGCGCGACCTTGGGAATCGAGATGAGTCAGCACAGGGATACTCCTGATCAGGAACGTCGATTGTAAACCTGTGGGTCAGATTCCGGCACGACTGATTGTCGCACCTGAAGAAAGCAATTTACGGGACACCGCACAACCCAATGTGGGAGCGGGCTTGCTCGCGAAAGCGGTTTGTCAGGCAATGCATGTATGGCTGATATACCGCTTTCGCGAGCAAGCCCGCTCCCACAGGGATCATAGGCAGCCAGCTAAAACCAGGCAGCCTGGAGGCTGCCCGGTCCGGTGGGGTTACAGATGCGATTCGGCGTATTCGGCCAGGATCGAGCGCGGTACGCCTTGCAGGGTAATGTGGACGCCGTTGGGGAAGTCCTTGAAGCGTTCGGTCAGGTAGGTCAGCCCGGAGCTGGTCGCGGACAGGTAAGGCGTGTCGATCTGTGCCAGGTTACCCAGGCACACCACTTTGGAACCGGCGCCGGCACGGGTGATGATGGTCTTCATCTGGTGCGGGGTGAGGTTCTGGCATTCGTCGATCAGGATCAGGCTCTGCTGGAAGCTGCGGCCTCGAATGTAGTTGAGGGATTTGAACTGCAACGGCACTTTGCTGAGGATGTAGTCGACGCTGCCATGGGTGCTTTCGTCATCCATGTGCAAGGCCTCGAGGTTGTCGGTGATCGCTCCCAGCCAGGGCTCCATTTTTTCCGCTTCGGTACCGGGCAGGAAACCGATCTCCTGGTCCAGGCCCTGCACGCTGCGGGTGGCGATGATGCGCCGGTAGCGTTTACTGACCATGGTCTGCTCGATAGCGGCAGCCAGGGCCAGGATGGTCTTGCCGGAACCGGCGGCGCCGGACAGGTTGACCAGATGGATATCCGGGTCGAGCAAGGCGAACAGGGCCAGGCTCTGGTAGATATCGCGCGGTTTGAGCCCCCAGGCCTCCTGATGCAGCAGGGGCTCCTGGTGCAAGTCCAGAATCAGCAGTTTGTCGTCTTCGATCTCCTTGATCCAGCCAACGAACCCCTGCTCGTCAATGATGAACTCGTTGATGTGCACCGCCGGCAGGTTGTCGATCAGTTGCACCTGGTGCCAGGTGCGCCCATGGTCCTGACGGGTATCGACCTTGCTCACACGGTCCCAGAAGGAACCGGTCATGGTGTGGTAGCCGTTGGGCAGCAGCGAAACGTCGTCCACCAGTTGGTCGGTGCTGTAGTCCTCTGCCGCGATCCCGCAGGCGCGGGCCTTGAGGCGCATGTTGATGTCTTTGGTCACCAGCACCACGGCCTGATCCTTGTTGCGCGCGTGCAGGTCGATCAATTGGTTGATGATGATGTTGTCGTTCAAGTGTTCGGGCAGCACCAGATTGGGTTCGGTGCGCTTGCTCATCAGGATCGAGAGCAGGCCCTTGGGACCGCTTTTGCCGCGCTGGATCGGTACACCCAGTTCGACATCCTCGGGAGAAGCATCCCCCAGGGTCTTGTCGATCAGGCGAATCGCCTGCCGACACTCGGCCGCCACGCTGTGATGCCCACTCTTGAGCTTGTCCAGCTCTTCGAGCACGGTCATGGGGATGGCAACGTGGTGTTCTTCGAAGTTCAGAAGTGCGTTTGGATCGTGGATCAATACGTTGGTATCGAGTACATAGAGGATTGGCTGGTTGGAGGAAGGGCTACGTCCGTGGTCATCCATACTCGGTCACCTTTGTGGGGGCCATTCGACGCAATACCATGACAGTGCTGCGCCTCGAGGTAGCCACCGAATTCACCCGCGGGGATTGAGGTGAACTGCACACAAGCTGGGTCTTGGAAGACGCCACCTGTGTTGCAGGTTTCGGCGGTCTGACTTCTTGATACTCCAAAAACCATGACAGGAAAAAGCACTTTGACGCTTTTTTGAAGTTTATTTTTCAGAGTGACGAAAAGCCCTTGGCGTACCACCGCCGCCCCGTTAAAGTCGGAAGTCCGGTCGCCACGAATGCACACCGGGATTTTCCTTTGCCCCAATGTTTCCGGGCCCTTGCGGTTTTCAGTGAAACGCGTCCTGACAATCTTCCCAACCAATCCCGCTTTGCGCCGTTTGCGCGATGAGCCAGGGCATTGCCGTTTTCACTGCATCCTGCTTGGCATTGAAGTTGATCACCCCGTGGCGCCAGAGCAGCATCAGGGTCAACGCCCGATGGGCGCTTTGCTCGGGCTTGAGTCGGTTGCTGCCGTCCTGGGGATCGATGTCCCACAACGCCACCTGCAGGCCCTGTTTGCGGAAAAAGGCTTCGGCGTCGCCACGCCGCTGCCCCTGGGGCGGGCGGAACAACGGAACGTAGTTTTCAGGCAACTTGCCCTTGACCAGTTCGACGCTGCGTCGCACTGAGTCCTGCCAGTCCTGCCAATAGCTGTGTGAGCGGAACTCCCAACCCTGCACGCCCACGCATTGGCCGGAATACAACGCCTGGAGACTGTTGACCGAGCGATCCGCCAGCCGCGCCTGAATATCCTTGCCAAGGACGAAAAAAGTACCGTTCATGTTCGACTTGCGCAGGTACTCGGTCAGCCAGGGCGTGTTATCCGGCGCAACGTTGGCACCGCTGTCGAAGGTCAGCAGAAACAGCCGGTCATGCATGTCTTCGCCGTTACGCTCGTAATCGCCGAAACGCTCGATCTCGCTGCTGGTCTGTGGAAACAGCGCAGCCTTGCGCAGCAATTCGTCCCGATATTGGGTGTGAAAGATCCGGCTCGGACCGGCCCACTTGATATAGAAGGAATCGTCATCGAGATGGAACCGGCCCGCTTCTTCGCGCAAGGTGGCCAGGTCT
This sequence comes from Pseudomonas sp. AF32, assembly GCF_022342325.2. Classification (NCBI taxonomy): domain Bacteria; kingdom Pseudomonadati; phylum Pseudomonadota; class Gammaproteobacteria; order Pseudomonadales; family Pseudomonadaceae; genus Pseudomonas; species Pseudomonas sp. AF32. The sequence continues at coordinate 4,133 of NZ_RQJK02000025.1, forward strand.
TCGACCAGGTAACAGAAGGATGCGTCCTGGTCGCAGCTTTGCTGGGCAAAGTTGTAACTGGTCAGCAACCGCTGCCATAGACGCGCACGAAGGGCGGTGATCGCCGCCATGTTGACGGTGCGCAACCCCAGATATTGCTTGAGCGCTATCTCGTCCATGGCATCGGTGTCCAGCAAGACCCGGGCAAACATCAGGATCTCGGCACGGGAGGCCACATCGAACAGGGTCGGGCTGGTGAGTTGTTCCGGCCAGGTGCTGCGGTCCAGGGTGGCGATGTCGTTGGGCGCGGCCCAGGCACCGAGGCTCAACAGCCAGGCCGACAATAAAAGAGCGATGCGCAAAAGGGATGTCTCCATAACGAAACCCGCGCGGCATCATAGCCGATCCTGGGACTCCGCCCTCTGGATCTCATGCTGGTATTCATTCTTGTGGCGAGGGCAGCCCGGAAGCCGCCCATCTCCTATCACCCCAATAGCTGGAGTCCATCCGGACAACCTCCTAGAATCGCCGCACCTTTAAAGGAGACGATTGCATGCTGATGGTGATTTCCCCCGCCAAGACCCTTGATTATGAAACACCGCCGGCCACCTCTCGCTTCACCCAGCCGCAATACCTGGACCACTCGCAGGAACTGATCGAGCAACTGCGCGAACTCTCGCCGGCACAGATCAGTGAACTGATGCACGTCTCCGACAAGATCGGCGGCCTCAATGCCGCGCGGTTCGGCAGCTGGACCCCGGCGTTCACAACCGCCAACGCCAAGCAAGCGCTGCTGGCCTTCAAAGGCGACGTGTATACCGGCCTTGATGCGCAAAGCTTCAGCGACGCCGATTTCGATCATGCCCAGCGACATCTGCGCATGCTCTCCGGACTGTATGGCCTGTTGCGACCGCTGGACCTGATGCAGCCCTATCGCCTGGAGATGGGCACGAAGCTGACCAATGCCCGGGGCAAGGATCTTTACGCCTTCTGGGGCACCCGCATCAGCGAGTGGTTGAACGAAGCCCTGGCCGACCAGGGCGATGACGTGCTGTTGAACCTGGCTTCCAACGAATACTTTTCGGCGGTCAAGCGCAACGCCTTGAAAGCGCGCGTCATCGACACCGAATTCAAAGACCTGAAGAACGGCCAGTACAAAATCATCAGCTTCTACGCCAAAAAGGCCCGCGGCCTGATGAGCCGCTTTGTCATTCAGGAACGCATCAACGATCCGGAAATGCTCAAGCAGTTCGATGTGCAGGGCTATCGCTTCAGCACTGAACAATCGTCCCCGCAAAAACTGGTTTTCCTGCGCGACCACGCACCGCAATAACGCAACGACTCTCCAGGCCCCTGATCAGGGGCCTCGATCAACTCCGAAGATGTCATCTCAGTTCCTCGCCCGATTCGCCACTTTCTTGGCGTCAACTTTCAAGACACCCCTGGCGCTAACTTTTCTTTCACTCGACAAATGTCAGTTTTTTCCGTAGTGGCACGGAAAATTTTCAACGATAGTGGCAAAAAACTATCCAGGCCTTTTAACTCCCCGTAACTAAAGGCCGAAATCGCAAGTGCTATCAATTTGAAAGCAGTGCCATCCCAGCAGATATTTCGAAAAATTTCGAAAATCGCGATGAGCGGATCGGAACTATGTCCAAATGCACGGCTCATACCACCCGTAACGATTCTCGCCGAGCGTGTACGAGATAACTTACGCAGGAGGTCGACAGAAGTAACCAAGTTGTCACGACAACTAAGCGAAACGGTCGCCTAATGGGATCCAAGATGAAAGGACAGGAGATAACGCACCATCACTATCCCCTACTAAGGCCAAGGCTGCGCCCCTATAACGTGTTCACCCGAACACACAACCTTCTGATTTTGTGGGCTTTTCGCCAGAAATCAGAAGTGTAAGACCTTTGCACGAACGTCCCCGACAACGAGGACCGGCTGCATAACAGGGCAGGTCATAACAACTAGGCCGCTTTGCGCACAACTTGAGTGCAATTATTTAGACACTCGGAACTTAGTATGCCTGCACACGGCATTGTGGCGCCTGCATTCCACACTTCCGAGTGCGCGATGACCGCTGAACACTATTAACTCCGGCCATTTAATGGCGTGAAAACAGAGGTAAATGCGATGCGCATTAGCATATTTGGTTTGGGTTACGTCGGTGCAGTATGTGCCGGTTGCCTGTCTGCACGGGGCCATGATGTGGTTGGCGTGGATGTCGCCAAGGACAAGATCGATATGATCAACGCCGGTAAATCGCCGATCGTTGAACCGGGTCTTGGAGAGTTGCTGGCACAGGGTATTCAAACGGGCCGTTTGCGCGGTACTACCAACTTCGCGGAAGCTATTCGCGACACCGATCTGTCGATGATTTGCGTCGGTACACCGAGCAAGAAAAACGGCGATCTGGAACTCAACTACATCGAAGCCGTGTGCCGCGAAATCGGTTTTGTTCTGCGTGACAAGACCACCCGTCACACCATCGTGGTTCGCAGTACCGTTCTGCCAGGCACCGTCGCAAACGTTGTCATCCCGATCCTCGAAGACTGCTCCGGCAAGAAAGCCGGCGTCGATTTCGGCGTCGCGGTCAACCCTGAGTTCCTGCGCGAAAGCACCGCGATCAAGGACTACGACCAGCCACCGATGACCGTCATCGGTGAATTCGACAAAGCCTCCGGCGACGTCCTGCAGTCGCTGTACGAAGAACTCGATGCGCCGATCATCCGCAAGGACATCGCCGTCGCCGAGATGATCAAGTACACCTGCAACGTCTGGCACGCCACCAAGGTGACCTTCGCCAACGAGATCGGCAACATCGCCAAGGCCGTCGGCGTCGATGGCCGTGAAGTGATGGACGTGGTTTGCCAGGACAAGGCCCTGAACCTGTCCCAGTACTACATGCGCCCTGGCTTCGCCTTCGGCGGCTCCTGCCTGCCAAAAGACGTTCGCGCCCTGACCTACCGCGCCAGCTCCCTGGACGTGGAAGCCCCGCTGCTCAACTCGCTGATGCGCAGTAACGAGTCCCAGGTGCAAAACGCCTTCGACATCGTTTCCAGCCACGAGAAACGCAAAGTCGCCCTGCTGGGCTTGAGCTTCAAGGCCGGCACCGACGACCTGCGCGAAAGCCCATTGGTTGAACTGGCTGAAATGCTGATCGGCAAGGGCTACGACCTGCGCATCTACGACAGCAACGTCGAGTACGCCCGCGTCCACGGTGCGAACAAGGACTACATCGAGTCGAAGATCCCTCACGTCTCGTCCTTGCTCAATTCCGATTTCGACTCGGTGATCGACAGCTCCGACATCATCATCCTGGGCAACCGCGATGAGCGATTCCGTGCACTGACCGAGAACGTACCCGAAGGCAAACAGGTCATCGACCTGGTCGGTTTCATGTCCAAGACCACCCAACAAAGTGGCCGGGCCGAAGGCATCTGCTGGTAAGTCTGTTTGCCGGCCGGGGCTCGCCCCGGCCGGCCTTTCGCCTGCCTTAACCCATCGGGCCGCCCACAAGGCCCGCCCGAGATAGAGACGGATGCAGATTATGCACAGGCTAAAGCACGGCCTGCTTCAGGCCGCCGGTTGGCTGTTTTACTTGAGTTTATTGATGGGCATCGCCACGGCGTTGCCCACGTCCACGTTCGACTCCGAATCCAAGGATTTCATTTTCCTGATCGGCGCCGTGGGCATCTGGCGTTACTCCATGGGCGCGACGCATTTCGTGCGCGGCATGATCTTTCTGTACATCGTCTACCCTCACCTGCGCCGCAAGGTACGCAAGCTGGGCAAGGCCGCGGACCCGTCGCACGTGTTCCTGATGGTCACCAGCTTCCGAATCGATGCGTTGACCACTGCCCAGGTGTATGGCTCGGTGATCCGCGAAGCCATCGACTGTGGCCTGCCCACTACCGTGGTCTGCTCCATCGTGGAAATGTCCGACGAACTGTTGGTCAAGAGCCTCTGGGCCCGCCTTAACCCGCCAGAGCGGGTCAAGCTGGACTTCGTGCGCATTCCCGGCACCGGCAAGCGCGACGGCCTGGCCTACGGTTTCCGCGCCATCTCCCGCCACCTGCCGGACGACCGCGCCGTGGTCGCCGTGATCGATGGCGACACCGTGCTGGCCGAGGGCGTGGTGCGCAAGACCGTGCCGTGGTTCCAACTGTTCGGCAACGTCGGCGGCCTGACCACCAACGAGTTCTGCGAAGTGCGTGGCGGCTACATCATGAGCGAATGGCACAAGCTGCGTTTCGCCCAGCGTCACATCAACATGTGCTCCATGGCCCTGTCCAAGCGCGTACTGACCATGACCGGGCGCATGTCGGTATTCCGCGCCACCGTGGTCACCAACCCCGACTTCATCGCCGACGTGGAAAGCGACTCGCTGCAACACTGGCGCCTGGGCCGCTTCAAGTTCCTGACCGGCGACGACAAGTCCAGCTGGTTCAGCCTGATGCGCCTGGGTTACGACACCTTCTACGTGCCCGACGCGGCGATCAATACCGTCGAGCACCCGCCGGAAAAGAGCTTCATCAAGGCCAGTCGCAAGTTGATGTTCCGTTGGTACGGCAACAACCTGCGGCAGAACTCCCGGGCACTGGGCCTGGGCATGCGGCGTCTGGGCCTGTTCACCTCCGTGGTGCTGTTCGACCAGCGCGTATCGATGTGGACTTCCCTGCTGGGCCTGACCGTCGCACTGATCGCCAGCTTCAAGTACGGCACCGCGTTCATCCTGGTGTACCTGCTATGGATCGGCATCACCCGGTTGATCCTGACCCTGCTGCTGTCGTGCTCCGGACACCGGATCGGCCCGGCCTACCCGTTGATCCTCTATTACAACCAGATCGTCGGCGCGCTGGTGAAGATCTACGTGTTCTTCCGCCTCGACCAACAGTCCTGGACCCGCCAGCCCACCTCACTGACTCGTGATCTCGCCAGCTTTCAACGTTGGTTCAACACTTGGTCGTCTCGGACCATGACCTTCTCTGCCGGCAGCATTTTCGTTGCCGTGCTGCTGACGATGGTCTGACCGGACTTGAATGAATTAACCAGGAAATCGCCCCTATGAATACCGCCGTGAATGTCAACGTAGTGCATGAATCCGAAGCCCAGCGCCAACACGCCCGGGTGAAAATCCCGGCCAAGCTGCGCTTCTTCGGTCCCGACCGTACGCCCATGGAAGTCAAGGTTCTGGACCTGTCCGCCGGTGGCCTGTGCTTCAACGCCGGTCAGATGCCGCTCAAGGTTGGCGAGGCCTACAAGGCTCGCCTGCAGTTCGTGATCGACAACCTTGGCCTTGCCATGGATGTGGAATTGCAGATCCGCTCCCATGACCGCCAGACCGGTCGCACCGGCTGCCAGTTCCAGAACCTGGAGCCACGTGACATCTCGACATTGCGTCACATCATCACCTCGCACCTGGCGGGCGACATCGTCGGCGTCGGCGATGTGCTGGCAACCCTGCAACGCGACAACTTCACCAAGGCGCGCAAGCAGAAGGACGACAGCAGCGGCATGAGTGCCTTCGGTCGCCTGCGGGCCGTGACCTTCAGCCTGGCCATCTTCGGGGTCGGCCTGGCGGCGTTCGGCTTCATCTTCAAATCGGTGTATGGCATGTACTTCGTCAGCCATGCCCAGGCCGGCCTGGTGAACGTACCGGGCATGGCCATAACCATGCCGCGCGATGGCACGGTGCAGAGCCTGGTCAAGGCAGATGGCGTTGCCGCCAAGGGCGCCCCGCTGGCCACCTTCAGCACCAGCATGCTCGACGTACTCAAGGGCCACCTGGACGACAACCAGCTGCAACCGGCCAAGGTCGAGGAACTGTTCGGCAAGCAAATGACCGGCACCCTGACCTCCCCTTGCGACTGCATCGTGGCCCAGCAACTGGTGTCCGACGGTCAGTACGCCAGCAAAGGCGACGTGATCTTCAAGCTGGTTCCTCGCGGCAGCGAAGCCAACGTCGAGGCCCGTTTCTCCTATCGCCAGTTCGGCGAAGTACGTCCAGGCACCACCGTCAACTTCCAGGTGGCCGGCGAAGACGTCACCCGCACCGGCAAGATCATCAGCAGCACCAGCCTGAAAAGCGAAGACCTGTCCTCCGATATCCGCGTGATGATCAAGCCCGACGAACCGCTGGACAGCGCCCTGGCCGGTCGTCCCGTGGAGGTCAACAGTGACCGCGGTCCGAACCTGAACTGGCTGATCGACAAAGCCATGGCTGTCGGTAAGTAAGCGGAGGACATGCCCGTGACCATTCCACACATTCGCTCGGCATACTGCGCACTGGCTTTGGCTGTAAGCCTGGCCGGCTGCGCCGGCCTGCCCGACCAGCGCCTGGCCAATGAAGCGCTCAAGCGCGGCGACACGGCGCTGGCGCAGCAGAACTATCAGCAACTGGCCGACCTGGGCTACAGCGAGGCCCAGGTGGGCCTGGCCGATATTCAGGTAGACAGCCGCGACCCCGAGCAGATGAAAAAGGCCGAGGCCACCTACCGTGCCGCCGCCGACATCTCGCCACGGGCCCAGGCGCGCCTGGGTCGCCTGCTGGTAGCCAAGCCCGGTTCCACCGAAGCGGAAAAACACGAAGCCGAAGGCCTGTTGAAAAAAGCCTTCGCCAACGGTGAAGGCAATACCCTGATTCCGCTGGCGATGCTGTACCTGCAATACCCTCACAGCTTCCCGAACGTCAACGCCCAGCAGCAGATCAGCCAATGGCGCAGCGCCGGCTACCCCGAAGCGGGCCTGGCGCAGATTCTGCTCTACCGCACACAAGGCACCTACGACCAGCACCTGGACGAAGTGGAGAAGGTCTGCAAGGCCGCCCTCGCCACCACCGACATCTGCTACGTCGAGCTGGCCACGGTCTACCAGAAGCGCGGCCAGGCGGAACAGCAAGCGGCATTGCTCAAGCAAATGCAGGATGGTCATGCCCGTGGCGCCGTGTCGGCCCAGCGCGTCGACAGCGTCGCTCGCGTCCTGGCCGATTCCAGCCTGGGCAAAACCGACGAGAAGACCGCCCAGTCGCTGCTCGAAGGCATCGCTCCCGGCTACCCCGCCGCCTGGGTCAGCCTGGCGCAATTGCTCTACGACTTCCCCGAGCTGGGTGACGTCGACAAAATGATGCAGTACCTGGAAAACGGTCGCGCTGCCGATCAGCCTCGTGCCGAATTGCTGTTGGGCAAGCTCTACTACGAAGGCAAGTGGGTACCCGCCGACGCCAAACTTGCCGAAGCGCATTTCCAGAAAGCCGTGGGCCGCGAAGTGGCCGCCGATTACTACCTCGGCCAGATCTACCGCCGTGGATACCTGGGCCAGGTCTACTCGCAAAAAGCCCTGGATCACCTGCTCAAGGCCGCCCGCAACGGCCAGAACAGCGCCGACTATGCCATTGCCCAACTGTTCTCCCAGGGCAAGGGCACCAAGCCCAATCCGGTCAACGCCTATGTGTTCAGCCAGTTGGCCAAGGCCCAGAACACTCCGCAAGCCAACGAGCTTGCCCAGACCCTCGAAGCACAATTACCGCCGCAGCAGCTTGCAGAAGCCAAACGCCTGCTACAACAAGAGCAGGCCATTCGGGGCGTCATGAGCCCCGATACGCTGGAACTGCAAGCCCTGACAGAAGATGACGGCGAGGAAAAACTATGAAGCCTTTGAAGCTCAATCCTTTTGTGCAGGCCGGAATTGGCCTGACCTGTGCCCTGCTGTGGTCCTGCCCGACCCTGGCGGCCCTGACCGAAACCAAGAACTTCGGCCTGGAGGTGAAGATCACCGGCCAATCCGAAGACGACCGTGACCTGGGCACCCAGAGCGGCGGCGACGTCAACGGCGTGGGCCTGGACCTGCGCCCATGGGTCTATGGCGAAAGCGGCGACTGGAGCGCCTACGCCATGGCCCAGGCCGTGACCTCCACCGACATCATCGAGACCGACACGCTGCAACAGTCCGATGGCGCCACCGAGCAGACCGACAGCGGTGATCGCGAAGCCAAGAAAAGCTACCTGGCCATGCGCGAGTTCTGGATTGGCTACAGCGGGTTGACCCAGTATCCGGGCGAGCTCTTGAAGTTCGGTCGCCAGCGCCTGCGCAACGACGACGGCCAATGGCGCGATACCAACATCGAAGCCTTGAACTGGACCTTCGACACCACATTGCTGCGGGCCAACGTCGGCGTCGCCGAACGCTTCAGCGAATACCGCACCGACCTCAAGGAATTGTCCCCCAAGGACAAGGACCGTCTGCACGTCTACGGTGACGTGGCGTACCAGTGGATGCCAGGCCAATGGGCCGGTATCCGTGCCCACCACACCCACGACAACGGCAGCCTCGACTACCCGACACCGGGCGAACCCACCGACACCCTGGACAAGACCCAGAACGGTGACATTTCCTGGCTGGGCCTGGAAGCCAACAGCGACGCCTACAACTGGCGCAACACCAACACCGTCAACTACTGGGCAAGCATCACCGGCATGACCGGCGATCGCGACACCGTCAACCCGCTTAACGCCGACGGTACCCGCCCTGCGCAGGCCAAGCGCAGCGAAGACCTGAGCGGTTGGGCCACCGACCTGGGTATCCGCCTGCGCCTGGATCCGCAATGGCAAGTCGGTGCGGCCTATGCCCGCGCCAGCGACGAATACCAACAGAACGGCCTGCAAAGCAACCGCTCGAACTTCACCGGTACCCGTTCGCGGGTGCACCGTTTCGGCGAAGCGTTCCGTGGCGAAATGGCCAACACCCAGAGCGCCAGCCTGTTCGGTTCCTGGCAACTGCGTGACGAATACGACGCCAGCCTGGTGTACCACAAGTTCTGGCGCGTGGACGGCAACAAGCCGGTGGGCAGCAACGGCATCAATGCCGTTGAAAACAACACCGACGACGTGACCGGCGCCATCCTGTCCACCTCCACGCTGCCGCTGCGCGATGGCGACAAGGACCTGGGCCAGGAAGTCGACCTGGTGGTCACCAAGTACTTCAAGCAAGGGCTGTTGCCAGCCGCGCTGAGCCAGTCCATCGATGAGCCGTCGGCGCTGGTGCGCCTGCGTGGCGGCGTGTTCAAGCCAGGCGACGCCTACGGCAAAGAGGTCGATTCGTACATGCATCGCGCCTTTGTCGACGTGATCTGGCGCTTCTGATGCGAATGACCATGGGAGTGCCCGATATGAACCGCTACCTCAGGAACAGCCAGGCGATGAAAGGTTCGATCAGCCTGTTGGTCGCAGCGATGCTGCTGGCCGGCTCGCCGGCGTTCGCCAACGTTGAACCGGCGGTCAAGCCGGGCAACGTGGTCAAGGAACTGCAACGGGCCAAGACCTACACCGTCAGCAGTGCGCCGACCGCCCCGCTGGAGCTGGCCGCGCCGACCTTGCCGGACCTCAAGGGCTACACCGCCGAAGCGGTCGCGGCCAAGATCGTGCGGACCAAGACCGGCAAGATCAGCGTGCGCCGGATGATGCAGGAAAATGCCTTGAAGGACTTCATCGGCGGGGACAACAAGATGGCCGAGTGGGTCGTGCGCCAGCACGGTATCCCACAGGCCATCTTCCTCGACGATGGTTACATGAACCTCAAGGACCTGGGCAAGAAGGTGCCCAAGTACGTCATCGAGACTTCGCCGGGTGTCTACCTGGCGAAGATCCCGATCGTGGTCGGCCAGAAAGGCATCCTGGAGATCGACAAACAGACCCAGGAACTGCGCCTGTCCCAGGAGGGCGGCGCGTTCCTGGTCAACGATGGCCAGATGTTCATCCGCGACACCAAGGTCACCGGTTGGCGTGAAAAGGAAAATGGCCCTGCCACGTTCCGCTCGCCCAAGGAGTTCCGTCCGTTCCTGCTGTCGTGGGGCGGCACCGAGACTTACATCGTCAATACCAAGATGGCCAGCTTCGGCTACGCCAACAGTAAGTCGTACGGGGTGAGTATTTCCCAGTACACGCCCAACATGGCCAAGGTCCTCAAGCGCCCGGAACCGACCGGCTGGATCATCGGTTCCGAGTTCTCGGACATGTGGTACGGCTTCTACTGCTATGAGACGCGGGACTTCGTCATCAAGGGCAACACGTACAAGGACAACATCGTCTACGGCATTGACCCGCACGACCGTTCCCATCGGCTGATCATTGCCGACAACACCGTCTACGGGACCAAGAAGAAGCACGGGATCATTATTTCCCGTGAAGTCAACGACAGCTTCATCATCAACAACCGCAGCTACGACAACAAGCTCTCGGGCGTAGTGATCGACCGTAACAGCGTGAACAACCTGATCGCCTACAACGAGATCTACAAGAACCACACCGACGGCATCACGCTTTACGAGAGTGCCGACAACCTGTTGTGGGGCAACAAGGTCATCAGCAACCAGCGCCACGGCATTCGGATCCGTAACAGCGTGAACATCCGCCTGTATGAAAACCTGTCCATGGCCAACGGCCTGACCGGTCTCTACGGCCACATCAAGGACCTGTCCAACACCGACCGGGACATCAAGCTCGACCCATTCGACGCCGAGGTGTCGCTGATCGTGGTCGGTGGCGAACTGGCCGGCAACGGCAGTGGCCCGCTGTCCATCGACTCCCCCCTGAGCGTCGAGCTGTATCGCGTGTCGATGCTCGCGCCGACCAAATCCAGCGGCATCAGCTTCACGGGGATTCTGGGTGAGCGCCAGGATGAAATTCTTGACCTGCTGGTGCGCCAGCAGAAAGCCGTACTGATCGACCCTGTCGAACGCCAGACCGAAATGCGGGACTGAGGATGACCTTTATGAACCCACAGATGATCAAACTTCTGGGCCTGTCTGCCCTCACGGCCGGCATCCTTGCCGCCACCAGTGGTGCGCGCGCCGACGAAATCAAGGCGCCGACTTTCACCGCCGAACCTTGCTGCAACCTGTGCCCCGCCGCTCACGACGCGAAGAACTACACCACGCGCTATCAGCAAAACTTCACCACGCTGATTCAGGCCCAGGGCGATTGGCTGTTCCGTACCCAGGAAGACCTGCGCACCGAATTCACCACCACCCCGGTGGGCTACCAGCGCATGCAACAGCTGCACGACGCCTTCAAGAAAAAAGGCGTCGAATTGGTGATCGTCTACCAGCCGACCCGTGGCCTGGTGAACCGCAACAAGCTCAACCCGCAGGACAAAGCCAACTTCAACTACGAAAAGGCCCTGACCAACTACAAGACCATGCTCGGTCGTTTCGCACAGATGGGTTATGTGGTGCCGGACCTGTCGCCATTGACCAACGAAAACCTGCCCGAAACCCTGCCGGCCCACGACTTCTACTTCCGTGGCGACCAGCACTGGACCCCGTATGGCGCCCAGCGCACGGCGAAAATCGTTGCCGAGAAGGTCAAGCAGATCCCGGCCTTCGCCGACATTCCCAAGCGTGAATTCGAGACCAAGAAGTCCGGCCGCATGGGCAAGACCGGCACCCTGCACAACATGGCCGGGCAACTGTGTGGCACCAGCTACGCCATCCAGTACATGGACCAGTTCACCACCGAGCCCAAGGGCGAGGCCGGCGACGGCGACCTGTTCGGTGATTCCGGCAACCCGCAGATCACGCTCGTGGGTACCAGCCACAGCGGCAAGAACTACAACTTCGCCGGTTTCCTGGAAGAGGCCATCGGTGCCGACATCCTCAACGTGGCCTTCCCCGGCGGCGGTTTCGAGGGCGCGATGATCCAGTACCTGGGCAGCGAAGAGTTCCAGAAGAACCCGCCGAAGATCCTGATCTGGGAATTCTCGCCGCTGTATCGCCTGGACCAGGAAACCATCTACCGCCAGATGTTTGCGTTGCTGGACAACAACGGTTGCGAAGGCAAGCCGGCCGTCATGAGCAGCAAGACAGCCCTCAAGCCCGGCAAGAACGAATTGATGGTCAACAGCAAGAACATGGATCTGCGTAACGGCAGCCACCAGGTCGATATCCGTTTCGCCGATACGTCGGTGAAAACGTTGCAAGCCACCCTCTGGTACATGAATGGGCGCCACGAGGACATCAAGATCGAGAAACCGAACACCTCGGAAACCGACGGGCGTTTCGCCTTCCAGTTGCGCACCGATGAGGACTGGGCTTCGCAGAACCTGCTGGCCGTTGAAGTCCAGGGTCCCGAAGCCGGTGCAGCGCCACAGCAAATCGAAGCGAAAGTCTGCAAACGCAATGTCTCTCCGCAAGCCGAACAAACGGCTCAAATCGGACAATGAGGTCTCGCTTTATGACCAGAAACATGCGACCCAGAACCTTTAAAGCGCTGCTGGCGCCGTCCCTGCTGACCCTGGCGATGTTCGCCGGGGCCACGCAGGCCGCGGCTCCGTTGCGTCCACCACAGGGCTACTTCGCGCCCATCGAAAAGGTCAAGGAGGGCGATGCCGCACAAGGCTGCGATGCCACGCCGACGCCCTACACCGGCGCGCTGCAATTTCGCAGCAAGTACGAGGGTTCCGACAAGGCCCGGGCGACCCTGAACGTGCAATCGGAAAAAGCCTTCCGCGACAGTACCGCCGACATCACCAAGATCGAGCGCGGCGTCAGCAAGCAAGTCATGCAGTTCATGCGCGACGGTCGCCCCGAGCAACTGGAGTGCACGCTGAACTGGCTGACCGCCTGGGCACAGGCCGACGCGCTGATGTCCAAGGACTTCAACCATACCGGCAAGTCCATGCGCAAATGGGCCCTGGGCAGCATGGCTTCGGCCTATGTGCGCCTGAAGTTCTCCGAGTCCCGCCCACTGGCCAACCACCAGGAACAGGCGCAACTGATCGAAAACTGGTTCAGCCGGATGGCCGACCAAGTGGTCAGCGATTGGGACAACCTGCCGCTGGAGCAGACCAACAACCACTCCTACTGGGCCGCCTGGTCAGTCATGGCTACCGCCGTGGCGACCAACCGCCGCGACCTGTTCGATTGGGCCGTCAAGGAATACAAGGTCGGCGTCAACCAGGTCGATGCCGAAGGCTTCCTGCCCAACGAACTCAAGCGCAAGCAACGGGCCTTGTCCTACCACAACTACGCCCTGCCGCCGCTGGCGATGATTGCCAGTTTCGCCCAGGTCAATGGCGTGGACCTGCGCCAGGAAAACAACGCGGCCCTCAAGCGTCTGGGCGAGCGGGTGCTGGCCGGTGTGAAAGACCCGGACATCTTCGAAGAGAAGAACGGTGAAGAACAGGACATGAAGGACCTGAAGATCGACTCGAAATTCGCCTGGCTCGAACCGTTCTGCAGCCTCTACAGCTGTTCCGAGGATGTGCTGGAGCGCAAGCATGAAATGCAACCGTTCAAGACCTTCCGCCTCGGCGGGGACTTGACCCGGGTGTATGACCCGGCGAATGAGAAACGCAAAGGCTCGTAGGCCAACACGATCCCTTTGTGGGAGCGGGCTTGCTCGCGAATTCGGTCTGACATTCAACAATGATGCCGACTGATCGACCGCATTCGCGAGCAAGCCCGCTCCTACAGGGTCAGTGTCAGGCGTGAACTGTGTATTGCCCCCCGGTTTGGATGGGGGGGTTTGGGGGGGCTCCGGCCCTTGAATGTTGATTCAACATGGAGAGATCGGGATGGTATTTTCATCCAATGTGTTCCTGTTCCTGTTCTTGCCGATCTTTCTCGGCTTGTACTACTTGAGCGGGCAACGCTATCGCAACCTGCTGCTGCTGATCGCCAGCTACGTGTTCTATGCCTGGTGGCGCGTGGACTTCCTGGCGCTGTTCGCCGCCGTGACCCTGTGGAACTACTGGATCGGCCTGAAAGTCGGCGCCGCCGGCGTGCGTACCAAACCGGCCCAGCGCTGGCTGTTGCTTGGCGTAGGCGTGGACCTGTGCATCCTGGGCTACTTCAAGTACGCCAATTTCGGGGTGGACAGCCTCAACGCGATCATGACCAGCTTCGGTCTCGAACCGTTCATCCTGACCCATGTGCTGTTGCCGATCGGAATCTCGTTCTACATCTTCGAGTCCATCAGCTACATCATCGACGTCTATCGCGGCGACACCCCAGCTACCCGCAACCTGATCGACTTTGCGGCGTTCGTGGCGATTTTCCCGCACCTGATCGCCGGGCCCGTGCTGCGTTTCCGCGATCTGGCCGACCAGTTCAACAACCGCACGCACACCCTGGACAAGTTCTCCGAAGGCTGCACGCGCTTCATGCAGGGCTTCATCAAGAAAGTGTTCATCGCCGACACCCTGGCGGTAGTGGCCGACCATTGCTTCGCCTTGCAGAACCCCACCACCGGCGATGCCTGGCTCGGCGCCCTGGCCTATACCGCGCAGCTGTACTTCGACTTCTCCGGCTACAGCGACATGGCCATCGGCCTGGGCCTGATGATGGGTTTCCGCTTCATGGAAAACTTCAAGCAGCCCTACATCAGCCAGTCGATCACCGAGTTCTGGCGCCGCTGGCACATCAGCCTGTCCACCTGGCTGCGTGACTACCTCTACATCACCCTGGGCGGTAACCGCAAAGGCACGCTGATGACCTATCGCAACCTGTTCCTGACCATGCTGCTCGGTGGTCTGTGGCACGGCGCGAACTTCACCTACGTGATCTGGGGTGCCTGGCACGGCATCTGGCTGGCCATCGAAAAGGCCGTGGGCATCAACACCACGCCACGCACCATCAACCCGATCCGCTGGGCACTGACCTTCCTGCTGGTGGTAATGGGCTGGGTAATCTTCCGTGCCGAGAACCTGCACGTGGCCGGTCGCATGTACAGCGCCATGTTCAGCTTCAGCGACTGGTCGCTGTCTGAGCTGACCCGCGCCAACCTCACCGGCCTGCAGATCGCCACGCTGGTAGTGGCCTACGTCACCCTCGCCTTCTTCGGCCTGCGCGACTTCTACACCAACCGTCCGCCGGTCAAGACCAAGCCTGAAGTGAACACCCAGGCCGACGGCCCGGCAACCGCACAACCCGGGATGATCAAGGCCGTTCCGGGCGAGGACCCAGCGAAGATCCACGAACCGGGCTACACCGTGGGCGTCGAAGCCCAAGTGCAACCGGCCTACTGGACAGTGGACTGGTCACGCTACGTGATGCGCGCCCTGGTGCTGCTGCTGTTCATCGCCTCGATTCTCAAACTCTCGGCGCAAAGTTTCTCGCCGTTCCTTTACTTCCAGTTCTGAGGGATCCGAACATGACCCGTTCATTACGCATCCTTTACATCGCGCTGTTCCTGCTGATCCTGACGGTCCTGGGCCTGTGGTCGATGCGCAGTTTCTTCGGCTTCAGTACCAATCCCGACGCCACCGTGCTCAACGGACGTTGGGCCAAGGCCGTGGAAACTCACTACGATGACGAGTTCCCGATCAAGCGCCTGGGCACCAACATCTGGGCGGCGCTGGACTACAAGCTGTTCAATGAAGGCCGCAAAGGCGTGGTCCTGGGCCGCGACCAATGGCTGTACAGCGACGAAGAGTTCAACCCGATCGTCAATGAAGAGCTGAACCTGCAAGGCAACTACGCGCTGGTCGAAGGCGTGCGCCAGAAGCTCAAGGAGCAAGGCATTACCCTGGTCATGGCCATCGTGCCGGCCAAGGCGCGCCTGTACCCCGAGCATCTGGGTGAAGTGAAGCCATCGCGTATTCACGCCAACCTCTACCAGGATTTCCATGCCCGCGTGGCGGCGGACAAGATCCTGGCACCCGACCTGCTCGGCCCGCTGCAACAGGCCAAGCAAAGCGGTCAGCAAGTGTTCCTGCGCACCGACACCCACTGGACCCCGGAAGGTGCACAGGTCGCCGCCGAGCACTTGGCCAAGGCCATCGCCGAGCGCGCCCCGCTCAACGGTGAGCCGCAACGTTTCGTCACCGAGCCGGCGGAAAAAATCATCCACAAGGGTGACCTGCGACAGTTCCTGCCCCTGGATCCGCTGTTTGAAAACCTGATGCCGGCCCAGGAGCCACTGGTCAAGCGCAACACCCGCGAAGCCGACGACAAACCAGCCGGCGACGACGCCTTGTTTGCCGATGCCCAAGTGCCCGTAGCCCTGATCGGCACCAGCTACAGCGCCAACCCCACCTGGAACTTCGTCGGTGCGCTCAAGCAAGCCCTGCACAGCGATGTCGTGAACTACGCCGAAGATGGCCATGGCCCGATTCTGCCGATGCTCAGCTACCTCAAGAGCGACGCTTTCAAGAACAGCCCGCCACAAGTGCTGATCTGGGAGTTTCCTGAACGTTATCTGCCCGTGAACAACGAAATCGGCGACGCCGACCCACAGTGGGTGGCAGAGCTCAAACAGGCCGGTGCACGTCAACAGAACGTAGCCGCCAACACCCCATCCGAGACGCCCGACCGGGCGCAAAACTGAAAGAGAGGTCCACCATGACTTTCAACACTACTCCTCGTCGTCTCGCTGCTCGCTCCTTCAAGGCCGTTGCCCTGGTCGCCAGCATGAGCGCCCTTTCACTGTCCGCCTTCGCCGGGGACTCGGCCTTGTACGGCCCGGTCGCGCCAAAAGGTTCGAGCTTCGTGCGCATCTACAACGCCAGCAATGCCGAAGTCAGCGCCACCGTCGGCAGCACCAACCTCAACGACGTGGCACCGCTGGCCAGCACTGACTTCAGCTTCATGCCCGGTGGCGACTACAGCGCCAAGGTCGGCAGCCAGACCGTGCCGGTGAAGCTGGCCCCCGATCACTATTACACCCTGGTCAACAACGCCAGCGGCCAACCTCAACTGATCGAAGAACCGCCGTTCAAGAACAAGCAGAAGTCCCTGGTGCGCGTGCAGAACCTCACCGACAAGGCCCTGACCCTCAAGACTGCCGACGGCAAGACCGAAGTGGTGCCGAACGTAGCGGCCAAAGGCCGTGGCGAACGTGAAATCAACCCGGTGAAAGTCAGCCTGGCGCTGTTCGAAGGCGACAAGAAAGTCGGCGATCTCAAGCCCGTGGCCCTGGAGCGCGGCGAAGCTGCCGTGCTGTACGTCACCGGCTCCGGAAGCAGCTTGTCGCCGGTCTGGGTAAAGCGTCCAGTTTCAACCCGCTGATGGATTCGCTCGACTGACGCTGTACCTGTGGGAGCAAGCCTGCTCCCACACAGATCCGAGGCGTCATTCGGGCACGGAATAAAAACAAGAGTGAAACGACAGAACGCAGTAGCTCTATAACCATTTCGCTTCAAAGGAGTAACACACATGATTCCGGTGATCTTGTCAGGTGGTAGCGGCTCACGTCTTTGGCCGCTTTCGCGCAAGCAATTCCCTAAACAGTTCCTGGCCCTGACCGGGGAACACACCTTGTTCCAGCAGACCATCGAACGCCTGGTGTTCGAAGGCATGGATACGCCCATCGTGGTCTGCAACAAAGACCACCGTTTCATCGTCAACGAGCAGTTGAGCAGCCGCAACCTGGAAGCCCAGCGCATCCTGATGGAACCGTTCGGGCGCAACACCGCGCCGGCCGTGGCGCTGACCGCGATGATGCTGGTCAATGAAGGTCGCGATGAACTGATGCTGGTGCTGCCTGCCGACCACGTCATCGAAGACCAGAAAGCCCTGCAACGTGCCCTGGCCCTGGCCACCGTGGCCGCCGAGCGTGGCGAAATGGTGCTGTTCGGCGTACCGCCCACCAAGCCGGAAACCGGCTACGGCTACATCAAGTCGACCAACGATGCATTGCTGCCGGAAGGCGTGAGCCGCGTTTCGCACTTCGTCGAAAAACCCGACGCCAAGCGCGCCGCGGAATACCTCGAAGCGGGCGGCTATTTCTGGAACAGCGGCATGTTCCTGTTCCGCGCCAGCCGCTTCCTCGAAGAGCTCAAGAAACACGATCCGGACATCTATGACACCTGCCTGCTGACCCTGGAGCGCAGTGAACAGACGCCGGACACCATCACCCTGGACGAAGCCACTTTCGCCTGCTGCCCGGACAACTCCATCGACTACGCGGTGATGGAAAAAACCCAGCGCGCCTGCGTCGTACCGCTGTCGGCTGGCTGGAGTGATGTCGGCTGCTGGGCGTCGCTGTGGGAAGTCAACGCAAAAGACCCCAACGGCAACGTCACCAAGGGCGATGTGGTGATCCAGGACAGCCGCAACTGCATGATCCACGGCAACGGCAAGCTGGTGTCGGTGATCGGCCTGGAAAACATCGTGGTGGTCGAAACCAAGGACGCCATGATGATCGCCCACAAGGACAAGGTCCAAGGCGTCAAGCAACTGGTCAACACCCTCAACGCACAGGGTCGCAACGAAACCCAGAACCACTGCGAAGTCTACCGTCCGTGGGGTTCCTACGACTCGGTGGACATGGGCGGGCGCTTCCAGGTCAAGCACATCTCGGTCAAGCCGGGCGCGTGCCTGTCGTTGCAGATGCACCACCACCGCGCCGAACACTGGATCGTGGTCAGCGGCACCGCCGAAGTCACCTGTGACGAAAACGTGTTCCTGCTCACCGAGAACCAGTCGACCTACATCCCGATCGCGTCGGTTCACCGTCTGCGCAACCCAGGCAAGATCCCGTTGGAAATCATCGAAGTGCAGTCCGGCAGCTACCTGGGCGAGGACGACATCGAGCGCTTCGAAGACATCTACGGTCGCTCCACCCCGATCGAACGCGGCGTGTCGGTGAAAACCATCGCGCAGTAACTTCGACAGAAGACGGCAGTCCTCATCCAACCCACGGCGTCCCTATCCGCAGTGGGTTGGATTTTTTTGTGATCAGACTTTCACAGGTTTCTTTACGCTGTACTTCAAGCCCTTCCACCTCAGATTGGAGGTCGGTACACGCGAACTGTCCAGTTCGATCGTACGACCGAGCCTGGCCGCGGCAATGAAGCGATGATGCCCATCTTTCAGGGTGATAATCCTTGCATCACGGTCATAGGCGAAGGTCGGGGTCCCCAGGCCGACTTTCAGCGCTTGCGGGCTTTTCGTCTTGATCAAGGCAACCGCGCCCTCACGCTCTGTACCTTCGAGCACGTGAAATTTCTCGTACTCCTTGATCCCCTCCTCATTCGCCCAATCCTGACTTGGAAGCAATTCGTAGCCCGATGGCCATTGGGGCACGCTTTTTCCTTCGACTAAATCGAATGCCCGGTGGAACGTAACCGTCAGTCGTTGCACGGCGACTTCCATTCGGTTCCGAGTGATCGTCACGTCCTTGAAACTGATCGAGACGTCGCTGGTTGAAATTTCGTTGATCCCGGTTCCTCTGCGTTCGACTTTTTGAGTTTCGGCGGCAGTATTGCTTGCCGGTTTTGTTGCCTTGACCTGATCCAGCAAATGATTGCCGAATATGGGCGGCGGCCCCTGTACCGATTTTCCAGACGAAGGGAAAGCAATAACATCAGGCTTTTCGGCCGCTCGACGCTCGGTGCGCTCAGCCCTTGCCGCACCGAACATAGCCGCTCTCTCTTTTATCGAAATCTTCTCATTCTCTGCGACGCCCCCGCCATTTAGCTGGCCTTTGGTACCGCCATCCCAATCAAGGAACGTCGCAGGATTATTTCCCACCATCGCATAGATATTCAGGCCATCCACCTCGCCCGCCGGGTCTGGATTCACCCAGCGCTGCAACCACGGCATGTAATAGCGAAGTCCATAGTAATAAAGGCCCGTCGCGTCCCGTTCCTTACCCGAGTAACGGACCGTCTTGTAGCTGACCTCGATCATATCGTCCCCCACCAGGTAGGCAGTCTCGCCAAAGGGATAGAAATGTTCCTGGCTGATGATCCGTCCGTCGTGATCCAACTCCAGGCCGACCGAGCCCAAATGATCGGAAAAACTGTATCGATACTGATCGTTTACACCCGAAGGGGGTGTGCTTTCCCAGTGCAATACCCGAACGCTGTTGAGCCCACCTTGGGCTGTGATGACCTGCAATGACTCACCGCTGCCACTGTCGGCGCGCAGCTCCAGCCCCGGCAAATAACGCACCTCGGTCGCCAGGGTCCGGGTTCTGGTTTGCAGCGTGCGAAGCTTGCGTGCGCGTTGGCCGTCGCCAGCGTAGACGTAAGTTTCACCGTCGTTGAGCCCCGAGGCGCGCTCGACCGGGGTGACCGAGCCCAACTGGTTGCGCAGGTCCCAGGCCAGCAATCGTCCACCCTCCAGCTCCAGGCGATTACCCCGCGCATCGAACGCCGCGTCGATTTCTTCCTCCGTCGGCGGCACATCGTCACGGTACGACAGGCAACGATTGCTGTAGCGGGCCGCCTTCATTCGATGCCCATGATTCTGTGCACCGACGTGGGTCAGTTCCAGCAGATTGCCGCTGTCATCGTAGCGATAGGTCTGCCGATAGTTGCTGACCGCTGACGGATCATTACGGCCAACCGACTCGGGGCCCTGGTTCGCACTGCCCGCTTCCCAGCCGGTGGCCTCGGTCAATTGATAGAGCGTGTCGTAGGTAAAACGACTGATAGGCTCGATCCGCTGGTTGGCGAAGTAACGTACCGGCAGCGCTTTGTCCTCAATCCCCAGGACGTTGCCCACGGGATCGTAGGCATAAACCAGATGCTGCAGCACTTGTCCCCCACGACGGGCAAGGCGCTGCATCAATCGACCGTCCTCGGGACTGTAGGTGAGCGTGGTCTGTACACCATTGCCAGCCATTTCCCGTTCGACCTGGCCCTCGGCGTTGTAACCGATATCACTCACCAGCGGCTGCCACTGACTCTGGCCCTGCAGCAACAACTGACTGCTTGCCAACCTGCCATCGAGTGTCAGGGCCTGGCGTAGCCGATTGCCCCGGGCATCGATCTGCTCCAACAGATCGCCTTGCGGACCCCGGCGCCAGGTCGAGCGAGCCCCCTCGCCCGGCTCGAGCAAAGACTCCCGATCAGCTTCCTCCGCCGGCCAGTCGGGCAGGGCCGCGTCAAGGACGAAGCGCCGGTCCAGCTCGAGGTTTTGTCCCGCGAGGGCAAAGGAGCTCAACAGCACGCTGCCCGCCGGATCATCGTGCCGGATCAACTGACCGTACTGGTTATGGTCGCTGTTGCCCTGGCCCGGGTAACCGTACGTCATGCGCTCCACACACCGGAACGGCTGCCCGGCGCCCTGTTCGAACACCGCTACAGGACGGAGCGAGTCATCATAGGCCGCTTCCCTTTTCGTTCCGCGGCCGTCCCAACTGCGCAAGCCTTCACCGGCGAGCCCTGGCAGATCGATCCGGCGGCCAGCGTCGACACTGAGGGTAAAAAGCCTGGCATCGGACAGCGAATACACCGTCGAAAGGTTGGCGGGGACAGACTCATCGTCCTGGTGCAGGGGCCACAAGCGCGGATCCCATTGTTTGACGGCCCGTCCCGCCGTATCGAAAAGGCTGCGATTGATCCGCCGCTGGGTGGGGCCACTCCCGATGCGGCAATAATCGACCGAGCGGACCGGCAGGTACCGTGGATCGACGACCATCAGCCTCGGGGTAGCGTGCTCCATGCTCATCATCCGGCTCTCTTGATCATCGCGTCGCCTCCGTCTCAGCGACATCTAACAAGGGGCGGACACCGATGCCTACTGTCAGATATAACAGTGACGACCGACGGAGCAGGATCGACGAGAATATCCATGGACCTCGCCCTTCGGTAGGATGTGGCGACGGTATCGGAGGCTTCGAACATGCTTATCGGCGTCTTGCTGGTCATCACCTGGCTGATTCTGCTGCTGCGCTACCCGGCCAAGGCGCTGCCGGTGTCAATGGCGGCGTTCGTCGGGCTGGGGCTGGTGGCCGCATGGGTGATCTGGCAGGAAAACCGCGAGACCCGGCAACTGGCGCGCCTGGAACTGCGCATGACCTATGCTCCCGAGCACTGCCCCGCCGACCGACCGCTGCTGCTGAACCTGAACAACACAAACGATGTGCCGCTGGTCGACCTGAGCTGGCGGGTCGCGGCCTACGCGCCCGGTGACACCATCAACCTGGCCGACACCCCCTACAACGCACCGCGCTATCGTGGCCCCGGCCAGTTGCAGGCCGGCGCCCAATGGCAGGATTGCCTGCCCCTGCCACCCCTGCGTCCCGGCTACCGCCCGCAAACCCTGGAGTTTCGCGCAGAGCGGTTGCACGGTAGTTTCTCCGACTGACGTCTCTCACTTTTTGCACAAGGAAAGCGCCATGCCCGTTGCGTTGATTACCGGTTGTTCCAGCGGCATCGGCCGCGCCCTCGCCGACGCGTTGAAGGCCGCCGGCTACCAGGTCTGGGCCAGTGCCCGCAAGGCCGAGGACGTCGCGGTGCTCAGCGCCGCCGGGTTCACCGCCGTACAGTTGGACGTGAACGACGGCCCGGCCCTGGAACAATTGAGCGAACGGATCAACCAGCAACACGGCGGCCTCGATGTGCTGGTCAACAATGCCGGCTACGGCGCCATGGGCCCGCTGCTGGACGGCGGCGTACCGGCCATGCAGCGCCAGTTCGAAACGAACGTGTTCGCCGTTGTCGGAGTGACCCGTGCGCTGTTCCCGGTGCTACGCCGGGCCAGAGGGCTGGTGGTGAATATCGGCAGTGTTTCCGGTGTGCTGGTCACACCGTTCGCCGGCGCCTATTGCGCCTCCAAGGCCGCGGTGCATGCCTTGAGCGATGCACTGCGCATGGAACTGGCGCCGTTCGGCATCCGGGTGATGGAGGTTCAACCCGGCGCCATCGCCTCCAGCTTCGCAAAAAATGCCGGCCATGAAGCCGAACAATTGATCGGCGAACAGTCGCCCTGGTGGCCCCTGCGCGACGGCATCCGCGCCCGGGCTAGGGCGTCCCAGGACAACCCCACCCCGGCCAGCGACTTTGCCGCCGGCCTGCTCAAAGCCATCCAACAACCCAGGCCACCGCGCCTGCTGCGCCTGGGCAACGGCAGCCGGACCCTGCCACTGATGGCCAGCTGGCTGCCCAAGGGGCTGTTGGAAAAGGGTCTGATGAAGCGGTTCGGGCTGGGGGGCTCGCTTTAACTCCGGGCAATTTTTTGGGGCGGCTGCGCCACCCAGCGGGAGCAGGCTTGCTCGCGATGACGGCGGCACATCCAACAATCAATGCAAGCTGAACCAACGCCATCGCGAGCAAGCTCGGCTCCCACAGGTTTCGTGGCATGCCACAAATCCACATACACACAAATCCCTGTGGGAGCGAGCCTGCTCGCGATGACGGGGGCATAGTCAACATCGATGCAAGCTGAACCACCGCTATCGCGAGCAGGCTCGCTCCCACAGGGGATTGGCGATGGATGTGAAGGGTATGGTCATCCCACAGGTCAGCGCCCAGCCTGGTTTTCCACCACCACCGTACACGTCATCCCCGCCGCCAGCAGCACACCCTCCGGCACTTCATCCAGATGGATGCGCACCGGCACGCGCTGGGCCAGGCGGACCCAGTTGAAGGTCGGGTTGACGTCGGCCACCAGTTCGCGGCTTGCCGGGTTGTCACGGTCGTAGATACCACGGGAGATGCTTTCCACATGCCCCTTGAGCACCTCGCCGCTCATCAACTGCAATTGGGCCGGATCGCCGATCCGGACCTTGGGCAGCTTGGTCTCTTCAAAGAAGCCATAGACCCAGAACGAATGCATATCCACCACGGCCATCTTCGCCTCGCCAATACGGGCATAGTCGCCCCGGTGCACGTTGAGGTTGGTGACATAACCGTCCACCGCTGCACGGACTTCGGTGCGCGACAGGTTCAATTCGGCCGCCTCCAGTTGTGCCTGGGCGTGCTGGTAGTCGGCCAGGGCCGAATCGGCGATGTTGCTGGCGTCGTCGCGGTTTTCCCGGGAGATCACCAGGCTGTCCAGATCCGCGCGGCGATGGGCGTTGAGCTTGCGCATCTCCCAGGTAGCCTTGCGCGATGCCACCAGGGAACGGGCCTGCTTGACGGCGATGCGGTAGTGCTCGGCGTCGATGCGCATCAGCAGATCGCCTTTCTTGACCATCTGGTTGTCACGCACGGGCACCTCCACCACCTCACCGCTGACGTCGGCCGCCACGTTGATGATGTCGGCCCGCACCCGGCCATCGCGGGTCCAGGGAGTATTCATGTAATGAACCCACAGGGTACGGCCGATCCACAACGCAAGCGCCAGCACCAACAACGTCGCCAGCAGGCTGAAAAACTTTTTCATCGCATCGATCTCAACGGTAAACCGTCAGCGCCAGTGCGCCGAACAGGCAGGTAAACAGACTCAGGCGCAGCAGCGCCGGGTGCCAGAAGAAGCGGTACAGATCCCACCCTGCGAGGAAGCGGTCCAAGGCCCAGGCCAACGCGGCAGCGATGAAAAACATCAGGGTCATGGTGGGCATGTACACGCCATGGAAGGCGATTTCACGGGGCATGTTCAGGGTCCTGGGGCAGCGAATGGCGATTGCGGGTCAAGCAACGAGGTGCGGATGAAATGCAGGTAACTCTTCACCCGGCGCAGGGCCGACGTGTCGAAGTGCGGGGCGAAGGGTTCATCGGTCGCCTGGACGCGGCCGATGGCCTGGTCCACGGCCACCAGGGCACGCTCCAGGTTGTGCTGTCCAGGCTGGCGGAACAGCCGCACCAGCGACCGCCCCATCACGCGGATCGCCTGGCGCCACGGCTGGCTTTCGGCATAGGCCGGATGCACCGGCAGGATCGCTTGCTCCTTGCGTAATTCGATGATCGCGTGCCCGACCTCCAGCACCACCAGCATCCAGCGCAGCAAGTCCCGCTGTACCTGGGGCTGCCCGGCGGCCAGTCCATAGGCTTGGTGCAACAGATCCCGGGTGCGGCTTTCGAAGCCCGATGCCAGCCCCTTGAGCCTGCCGCTGATGGCGAACACCACCTGCTCGCGCAGATCCTGTTCGAGCCGGCGCCACAGCCAGCGGCTGTTGGGCGGCAGGATGATCGCTCCGGCGGCGGCACACACCAGCATGCCGAGAATCATCGCGAGGTAATCGTTGATGAAGGTGTAGGGGTTGTACACCGTCAGGTTGTCCGGCACCGAGCCGGTGCAGAAAAAAATCAGCAACCCCAGCCCGACCCCGGCGTACTGCGGCCGCGAGCTGAGAAACGAGCCAAACATGATCACGGGCGCCAGCATCACACAAAGCAAGGGAAAGCCGTCGATCAGCGGGAAGATGAAAAACATCTCGACGAAACCGACCAGCGCGCCGAACAAGGTGCCACACGCCATTTGGAACGCCATGCGCTTGGGGTTCGGCGTGGCCGCCGACAAGCCCACCGTGGCCGCGGCAATCATGGTCATGGTCGCGCCGCTCGGCCACGCCGTGGCGACCCAGTAACTGCCCAGCACCAGCAGAATGAACGCGGCGCGAAAGCCCGATGCCAAGGCTGCCAGCCAATTGGTCTGCGGCACGAAGGGTTCGTCCCAGCGCTCCCGTTCGTGGCGGTGCTCGGCCAACGAGGCGTGGGTCAGTGCGTAGCCGTGCAGGTCGTCGACAAAGCGATAAAGCAATTCGTAGGCGGTGTGGAAATCCAGCTGTTGCGCGTCGCTGGGTTGAGTGTCCTGGAACAACGTCCGCAGTCGCCGCACCTGGGCCGGCAGCTCGACTTTGAACTCGGCCAGCGCCACCGCCAGGCGCGCCGCATCGGCGTCGGTCAGCCCCCGGCTACTGAAACCGTCGAGCAACTCGGCCAAGGTGTACAAACCGGGTTTGATGGCGTTG
The DNA here is from genome assembly GCF_022342325.2 of Pseudomonas sp. AF32. NCBI lineage: Bacteria > Pseudomonadati > Pseudomonadota > Gammaproteobacteria > Pseudomonadales > Pseudomonadaceae > Pseudomonas > Pseudomonas sp. AF32. The sequence goes on from NZ_RQJK02000025.1 coordinate 29,701, forward strand.
ACGACGTGGTCCGCCGCGCTACTGCGCAGACGTTCAAGCAACTGGTGCAAGGCATTGAAGCGCGTGGTGATGCCCATGAATTCGCTGTTCAGGCGACTGAGCCGACCGTTGCGCCGACGCATGTGCGGGTCTTCGAACACGGTGACGCTGCGCAGGCTTTCCAGCCCCACCGCCTCGGCGATAAAGCGCACGTTGCCGGCCTCGAACGCCTCCCGCCGGCTTCGTCCACGCAACCCGTCGGTGACGAACAGGGCGAACACCCCGAAGCGCTGGTACAGGGCGTTGCGCATCGCGGCACTGGCGGTTTGCGGCAGGATCGCGGCGCTGACCAGGGTAGAGCAGAGAATGCCCAGGGAAATTTCCAGCACTCGCCAGACCGCCGCCATGAAGGCACCTTCCGGATGGGCCAGCGCTGGCAGGCCGATCATCGCTGCGGTGTAGCCGGCCAGTACGAAACCGTACGCCTTGAAGTTGCGCGAACGTGTCGCGCCCGCCGTACAGAAACCGACCCAGATCGTCAGGCACCCCAGAAACCATTCTGTGTTCTGAGCAAACAATGCGATCAACGCCACCATCACCGCCGAACCGGCCAGGGTCCCGAGGAAGCGGTAGAAACTTTTGGCGAACACCTGGCCGCTCTGGGGCTGCATGACAATGAACACGGTGATCATGGCCGTGCGCGGTTGCGGCAGTTCCAGACGCATCGCCAGCCACAGCGTCAGGAAGGCGGCTGACAGGACCTTGAACATGTAGACCCACGTCACGCCATCGCTGCGGAGCCAGTCGAAAAAACCGCGGCGCCATTCGAGGCGGTACAGCCAGCGCCAGGGAGCAAGCAAGAACGTCATCGGCGCAGACTCAATGATCAAGGGCAGACAGGATGGCCGGGACGTTGGCCGGGCGCGTCGCAGCGGTCGCCGGCACGTCACCGCCCGCCTCCAGTCCGCCACCCAGCGCCGTCACGAGGTCGGCATGGACACTCAGGCGCGCCGCCTCGACCTGCTGCTGCACTTGTTGCTGTTTGAACAACAGACTCTGGGCGTTGAGTACGTTGAGGTAGTCCGTCAATCCTCGCTGGAAGGCCACTAATGCAATGTCGTACGTACGCTGTGCGGCGGCCACCGATTCGGCGGCGAAGGCCTGTTGCTTATCCATGGATTGGCGACGGATCAATTGATCCGAGATGCTCTTGAGCGCATTCACCAGGGTCTGGTTGTAATGCGCGACCGCGACGTCATAACCGGCCGCCGCTTCACCCAACTGCGAACGCAGGCGGCCACCGTCGAAAATCGGCAATGAGATCGCCGGTCCGACGCTGTGGGTAAGCTTCTTGCCAGTCAGAAACTCCAGCGCGCCACCGCCGGTCGCCATATAGCCGATGCTGCCCAGCAGATCGACGTTGGGATAGAAACCGGCACGCGCCACATCGATACTCCGGGCCTGGGCTGCCACTTGCCAACGGCCGGCAACCACGTCCGGACGCTGGCCAAGCAGTTCGGCGGGCAATGCCGAGGGCAACTTCAACGGTGCGCCGAGAGCCAGGGTCGGTCGTTGCAACCGCGCCCCCTCCCCCGGTCCCTTGCCTGCCAGCGCCGCCAGCTGATTGCGGCTCAAGGCAATGGCTTCGTCGAGGGCGTCGAGTTGGCGATGGGTTTCAGGCAGTGGCGCCTGGGCCTGGCTGACCTCGAAGTGAGTGCCGATGCCACCGTCCAGGCGCTTTTGCGCCAGGTCGAGAATCTGCTCCTGCTGACGCAGCGTCGCCGCGACGATATCGCGCTGGGCATAGTGCAGCGAAAACCGGATGTAGGTCTGCACGATGTTGTTCTGCAACTCCAGCTGCGCCTGGCGCCCTTCGGCCACGCTCATGTGCGCCATATCCACTGCCCGCTCACTGGCGTTGCGTTCGCGGCCCCAGAGATCCAGGGCATAGCTCAGGCCCAGGCCCGCGTTGTTGTCCCACGTGGTGGTGTTAGCCAGCTCGCCGGGGCCATAGAACTGATCGGTGGGCCAGTTGTGACGCCTGAGGGTCGCGTCAGCGTTGACCTGCAACGACTCGGCCGCCTCCGCCACGCCGGCCAGGGCCTTGGCCTGACGCACCCGGGCTGCCGCCATGGCGAGGGTCGGGCTGTCTTGCACGGCCAGGTCGATCCAACGATCCAGTTGCGGATCGCCATAGGTTGTCCACCATTGACGGATGGGCCAGTGGGCGTCGTAGGCAGCCTCGCGGATCGCGGCGTCAGTGGCCAGCTGATTGGCCGGCAACGCCTTGCCTTGCGGCGCAATCCCTCCTGTCCCGATGCAACCGCTGATGGCTGACGTCAAAACCCAAACACTGAGAGTCTTCAGCTCTCTGCTGATGCAACGCGGCACTTGCGACAATTTCCTGAGGTGGGCATGGAGAGGTGATGAGTGTGCTTGCCTGTTAACACAATCCTGTGGGAGCGAGCCTGCTCGCGATGGCGGTGGATCAGTTGTCGGCGTTGTCGGCTGTGCTGACGCCATCGCAATCCTGCTCGCTCCCACAAAAGTCAGCGCTAGACAGGTCACGACTGCAATGGCGGCAATTCTAGGTACGAGGCCCACCAGCGATAAGCCGACCTTTCTGCGATTCTTTGTTACCGTTAACGCGATAATCCATAAGTCGGGGTCCCGTAGCGCTGTAACTTCGTGTCACAATTTGCCACCTCTCAAGAGAACCGTTCATGGACACTTTGCAAAACATGCGTGCGTTCTGCTGTGTTGCCGAAGCCGGCAGTTTCACCGCCGCCGCCGTGCAACTCGACACCACCACAGCCAACGTCTCGCGTGCGGTTTCCAACCTGGAAGCCCATCTGCAAACCCGCCTGCTCAACCGCACCACCCGTCGTATCGCCCTGACCGAAGCCGGCAAGCGCTATCTGCTGCGCTGCGAGCAGATCCTGGCCTACGTCGAAGAGGCCGAAGCCGAGGCCAGCGATGCCCATGCTCGCCCGGCCGGACAGTTGAAGGTCCACACCATGACCGGCATCGGCCAGCATTTCGTCATCGACGCCATCGCCCGTTATCGAAAGACCCATCCGGACGTGACCTTCGACCTGACCCTGGCCAACCGGGTGCCGGACATCCTCGACGAGGGTTACGACGTCTCCATCGTGCTGGCCAGTGAACTGCCGGATTCAGGCTTCGTCTCCCAACGCCTGGGCATCACCTACAGCATCGTGTGTGCCTCACCCGCCTATGTGAAAGCCAACGGCTGCCCGCAGAAGCCCGGCGAGTTGCTCAATCACGCCTGCCTGCGCCTGGTCAGCCCGGTCATCCCGCTGGAGAAATGGGTGTTCGATGGCCCGGAAGGCCAGGAGATGGTCACGATCAACCAGTCGCCGTTCCTGGTGAACTCCGCCGACGCCATGAAAACCGCCATCACCAGCGGAATGGGCGTAGGGGTGCTGCCGGTCTACGCAGCCATCGAAGGCCTGCGCAACGGCACCTTGGTGCGGGTGATGCCCAATTACCGTTCCCAGGAACTGAACCTCTACGCCATCTACCCTTCGCGCCAGTACCTGGATGCGAAGATCAAGACTTGGGTGGAATATCTGCGAGGCTCGCTGCCGGAGATCCTGACGGCGCATCAGGCCGAGCTGACAGCGTATGAGTTGAGCGGCAGTCTGACCGGGGCGCGGGTCACGGGTTGAAATATTCAGCCCGCGCCCCTGGCGGGCAGCTGCTCAGCGCTTGCCCATGGAGCGACGTGTGCCGGGAGGTGCAGCGCCCGGGGTCTTGGCATGGCCATCTTTCACGCCGTTCTTGTACCACGGCAATTGCCCGGTCCCTTTGGCAGCAGCCAGTTCGCCGGGCTTGAAGGGGAATTTGAACGGCGCGATTGTCGCCTTGGCCTCTCCTGTGTCGGCCGGCCGTGCAGCCTGGTCACCGTTTGGAAGTTCATCCGCGGGCGCAGAAGTCGGGGAAGTCATGTCGAAAGCTCCGGGCAATGCATGCAAGCCGGGCCCGGTAAGCGGGCCACGAAAGGGGCCAGTATACCTGCCCACTCCGACGGTGCATTGGGTAGATGACTTCCGTGACGACTCCTCTGACAATGTTAAGGGACAAAACTGACACGCCCGTCAGTTAGCCGTCACCTTCCTGACCGTCTCGCAACGCTATATAAGAAACATAAAAATCCCTTCGTCCGAACCGGCTTCCCCTATTCATGCACATTCAGAAAAAAACCGTCCTGCTTGTCGCACTGCTGGCCGCCCTGGCGACCCTCGTCCTCTGGTTTGCCATGAAACCCGTCACCACCCGACCGGGCGCTCCCGCCGCCGTTCCGGTGCGTGTGGTCAGCGTGGAGCAGAAGGACGTACCCCGCTTCGTCAGCGGCATCGGCACGGTGCTGTCCCTGCACAGCGTGGTGATCCGTCCGCAAATCGACGGCATCCTGACCCGCTTGCTGGTCAAGGAGGGGCAACGGGTTCAAAAGGGCGACCTGCTGGCGACCATCGACGACCGCTCCATCCGCGCCAGCCTCGATCAGGCCCGAGCCCAGCTCGGCGAAAGCCAGGCGCAGCTGGCGGTGGCCCAGGTCAATCTCAAGCGCTACAAAGCGCTGAGCGTCGACGACGGCGTATCGAAGCAGACCTACGACCAGCAACAGGCCCTGGTCAATCAGCTCAAGGCCACCGCCCAAGGCAACCAGGCGTCCATCGATGCCGCCGAGGTCCAGTTGTCCTACACCCGGATCCGCTCTCCGGTGACCGGTCGCGTCGGCATCCGCAACGTGGACGAAGGCAATTTCCTGCGCACCAGTGATGCCGAAGGCCTGTTCACCGTGACCCAGATCGATCCGATCGCGGTGGAATTCTCCTTGCCCCAACAGATGCTGCCGACGTTGCAACGGCTGATCGCCGCCCCTGAGCCAGCCCTGGTCAAGGCTTATATCGGTGCCGATGGCAACCCGGGCGAACTGTTGGGCGAGGGGCGCCTGAGCCTCATCGACAATCAGATCAACGCCAATACCGGCACCCTGCGGGCCAAGGCCGAATTCAGCAACGCCGGGCAACGTTTGTGGCCCGGACAACTGGTCACGCTCAAGATCCAGACCGCCCTCGACAAAGATGCCCTGGTGGTACCGCCCACCGTGGTCCAGCGTGGGCTGGAGCAGCATTTCGTGTACCGGGTCGAGGGCGACAAGGTGCAGAGCGTACCGGTAGAGATGGTCTACCAGGACAGCGACATGCACATCATCAAAGGGGTCAACGCCGGTGACCTGTTGGTGAGCGATGGGCAGTCACGGCTCAAGCCGGGAGCCAGCATCCAGGTGCTCAGCAATCCGCCGGCGCTCGCCAGGACATCGGAGTCGCAGCCATGAAGGGCCGTGGCTCGGTCTCGGCATGGTGCATCGATCATCCTGTCGCCACGGTACTGTTGACGTTTGCCCTGGTGCTGCTGGGGTGCATCGCCTTTCCCCGCCTGCCCGTCGCGCCGTTGCCGGAGGCGGAATTCCCGACGATCCAGGTCAACGCCCAGTTGCCTGGCGCCAGCCCCGAAACCATGGCGTCCTCGGTGGCGACGCCGCTGGAAGTCCAATTCAGTGCCATCCCCGGCATCACCCAGATGACGTCCAGCAGTGCCCTGGGCTCGACCAACCTGACCCTGCAATTCAGCCTCGACAAAAGCATCGACACCGCCGCCCAGGAAGTGCAGGCGGCCATCAACACCGCCGCCGGCAAACTGCCCAATGACATGCCGAACCTGCCCACCTGGCGCAAGGTCAACCCGGCCGACAGCCCCGTGCTCATCCTCAGCATCAGTTCCAGCCTGATGCCCGGGACGGAATTGAGCGACTATGTCGAAACACTGCTCGCCCGGCAGATCAGCCAGATCGACGGCGTGGGCCAGATCTACATCACCGGCCAGCAGCGTCCCGCGATCCGGGTCCAGGCGTCCGCCGATCGTCTCGCCGCCATCGGCCTGACCCTGGCCGACATCCGCGTGACACTCCAGCAGGCCAGCCTCAACCTCGCCAAGGGCGCGCTTTACGGCGAATCCAGCATTTCCACCCTGTCCACCAACGACCAGCTGTTCCAGCCTGAGCAATACGGTGATCTGATCGTCTCCTACAAGAACGGCGCACCGGTTCACCTCAGGGACATCGCCAATGTCGTCAACGGTTCGGAAAACGCCTACGTCCAGGCCTGGTCCGACCAGGAGCCCGGCGTCAACCTGGTGATCTTCCGGCAGCCGGGGGCGAACATCGTCGAGACCGTCGACCGTATCCAGGCAGCTTTGCCCACCCTGGAAGCCATGTTGCCCGCCGCTGTCCAGGTCAAGGTGATGATCGACCGGACCCAGACCATCCGCGCCTCGCTGCACGAAGTGGAAATCACCCTGCTGATCGCAGTGCTGCTGGTGGTGGCGGTGATGGCGCTGTTCCTGCGCCAGCTTTCGGCGACTCTGATCGTCTCGGCGGTACTGGGAGTGTCGCTGACCGCCAGTTTCGCCCTGATGTACATCATGGGCTTCAGCCTGAACAACCTGACCCTGGTGGCGATCGTCATCTCGGTAGGGTTCGTGGTGGACGATGCGATCGTGGTGGTGGAGAACATCCACCGGCACCTGGAAGCCGGCGACGGCATGCGCGAGGCGGCCATCAAGGGCGCCGGGGAAATCGGCTTCACGGTGGTTTCCATCAGCTTCTCGCTGGTGGCCGCGTTCATACCACTGCTGTTCATGGGCGGCGTGGTCGGCCGCCTGTTCAAGGAGTTTGCCCTCACCGCCACCTCGACCATCCTGATATCGGTGGTGGTATCACTCACACTGGCGCCCACCCTGGCCGCTCTATTCATGCGTGCCCCGGTGCACCATGCCCACCGCCAGCCGGGATTCGGCGAACGGCTGCTGGGCTGGTACGAACGAGGCCTGCGCCGGGCATTGGCCCATCAGTCCCTGATGATCGGTGTATTCGGCCTGACGCTGGCGCTGGCCGTGGCGGGTTACGTTTTCATCCCCAAGGGCTTCTTCCCCGTACAGGACACCGGCCTGGTGCTGGGCACCAGCGAAGCGGCGGCCGATGTGTCCTTCCCCGACATGGTGGCCAAGCACAAGGCCCTGGCCGAAATCGTCGCCGCCGACCCTGCGGTGCAGACGTTCTCGCATTCCGTAGGCGTATCAGGCAACAACCAGACCATCGCTAACGGCCGCTTCTGGATCGCCCTCAAGCCCCGGAGCGAACGCGATGTGTCGGCCAGTGGCTTCATCGATCGGATTCGCCCTCAATTGCAGAAGATCCCTGGCGTGGTGCTCTACCTCAGGGCCGGGCAAGACATCAACCTCAGCTCAGGGCCCAGCCGCGCCCAGTACCAATACGTGCTCAAGAGCAACGATGGGCCGACACTCACCGCCTGGACACAGAAACTCACCGAAAAACTGCGCGCCAACCCAGCATTGCGCGACATCTCCAACGACCTGCAACTGGGCGGCAGCATCACTCATATCGACATCGACCGCAGCGCGGCGGCGCGCTTCGGCCTGACCGCCAGCGATGTCGACCAGGCCCTGTACGACGCGTTCGGCCAGAGACAGATCAACGAGTTCCAGACCGAGACCAACCAATACAACGTCATCCTGGAGCTGGACACCCGGCAACGGGGCAAGGCCGAGAGCCTGGCGTACTTCTACCTGCGTTCGCCACTGAGCGGAGAAATGGTGCCGCTCTCGGCGCTGGCGCGCTTTGATGCGCCCACCAACGGTCCGCTGTCCATTGCCCATGACGGGATGTTCCCGGCCGCCAACCTCTCGTTCAACCTGGCGCCCGGCGTGGCATTGGGGGATGCGGTACGAATCCTCGAACAGACCAAGAACGAAATCGGCATGCCCGCCGCCATCACCGGCAATTTCCAAGGCGCGGCACAGGCCTTCCAGAGCTCGCTGGCCAGCCAGCCATGGCTGATCCTCGCTGCGCTGGTGGCGGTGTATATCATTCTGGGCGTGCTCTACGAGAGCTTCGTGCATCCGCTGACCATCATCTCCACCCTGCCCTCGGCTGGCCTTGGTGCACTGATCATGCTCTGGCTGCTGGGCCAGGACTTTTCCATCATGGCGTTGATCGGGCTGGTGCTGCTGATCGGGATCGTCAAGAAGAACGGCATTCTGATGATCGACTTCGCCCTCGACGCCCAGCGCAACGGCGGACTTACGCCCCGGGAAGCCATTTTCCAGGCGGGCATGACCCGGTTCCGCCCGATCATCATGACCACGCTGGCCGCACTGCTCGGTGCCCTGCCACTGATGCTCGGCTATGGCGCCGGAGCCGAGTTGCGCCAGCCCCTGGGCATCGCGGTGGTCGGCGGCCTGCTGGTGAGCCAGGCGCTGACGCTGTTCACGACACCGGTCATATACTTGTGGCTCGAGCGCCTGTTTCATCGGCGCCCTCTTCCACCTGAGCCCGCGTCGACAGCGGCGCTGACGAACACAGACTGAGGGGGGGCCATGCGCGTTCTGATCATCGAAGACGAAGAGAAAACCGCCGACTACCTGCATCGCGGTCTGACGGAACAGGGTTACACCGTGGACGTGGCGCCTGACGGCGTCGAGGGCCTGCACCTGGCCCTGGAAAACGAGTACGCGGTGATCGTGCTCGACGTGATGCTACCGGGCCTGGACGGGTTCGGCGTGCTGCGAGCCCTGCGTGCCCGCAAGCAGACACCGGTGATCATGCTCACCGCCCGCGAACGGGTCGAGGATCGCATCAAGGGCTTGCGCGACGGCGCCGACGATTACCTGGGCAAACCGTTTTCCTTTCTCGAACTGGTGGCGCGCCTGCAAGCGCTGACCCGCCGCAGCGGCGGCCATGAACCGGTGCAAGTGAGCATCGCCGACCTGTGGATCGACCTGATCAGTCGCAAGGCCACCCGCGCGGGCCAGCGCCTGGACCTGACCGCCAAGGAGTTTTCCCTGCTCAGCGTATTGGCCCGCCGCCAGGGAGAAATCCTTTCGAAAACCGCCATTGCGGAGATGGTCTGGGACATCAATTTCGACAGCGACGCCAACGTGGTGGAAGTGGCGATCAAGCGCTTGCGCGCCAAGCTCGACGGGCCGTTCGAACAGAAATTGCTGCACACCATTCGCGGGATGGGTTATGTCCTGGAAAATCGCGGTGAGTAACAGCATCGCGCTGCGGCTCAGTGGCCTGTTCACGCTGGTGGCGGCCCTGGTGTTTCTGCTGATCGGCGGCGCGTTGTATCAACAGGTCGAAAAAGGCCTGGGCCTGCTGCCCGAAGCCGAGCTCGATGCGCGCTACAGCGTGCTCGAATCCACCATCGGCCGTTACGGTACACCCGAGCACTGGGTGAAGATCAATAACAAGTTGCGATTGCTGGCGGAAGAGGACAAGCGCATTCACTTCTGGATCACCAGTGGCGACCCCCGCTTCGAATATGGCAATCCCGATCCACAGGTACGGGCCGTTACTAACGGACCACCGGGCAAGCACAACCTGCAGTTGCCCGACCGGCACTATCCGATGAAGGTGCTGGTGAGCCAGTTCCCGGCCAAGGAGCAGCGACCGCCACTACGCTTCATGATCGGCATCGACACCGAGACGTTCTACCAGACCCAGCACCGTTTGCTGGTGGCACTGGTGAGCCTGGCGATTGTCGGCGTGTTGCTGGCCTCGGCGCTGGGCTATTGGGTGGCGCGGATCGGCCTCAAGCCGCTGATCAAGCTGTCCGAGGAGGCCCGGCGCCTGGCCCCTCCACGCCTGTCCGGGCGCTTGCAGCTGTCGCCGCTGCCGCCGGAGCTCAACCAGTTCGTCAGTTCTTTCAACACCACCCTCGACCGGGTAGAACAGGCCTATTCGCGACTGGAGTCATTCAACGCCGATGTCGCCCATGAACTGCGCTCGCCTCTGACCAACTTGATTGGCCAGACCCAGGTGGCGCTGACCCGTGGGCGTTCGGCCGAGCATTACTTCGAAGTGTTGCAATCGAACCTCGAAGAACTGGAACGCCTGCGCTCGATCATCAATGACATGTTGTTCCTGGCCAGCGCCGACCAGGGCAGCAAGGCCACCAAGCTGACCAACGCCTCCCTGGCCGACGAAGTGGCCACTACCCTCGATTACCTGGACTTCATTCTTGAAGACGCCCATGTCCAGGTCCGGGTCAGCGGCGACGCCCAGGCCAATATCGAAATTGCCCATCTGCGCCGGGCGCTGATCAACCTGTTGAGCAATGCCGTGCAGCACACCGCCCCGGGGCAGGTGATCGATGTGCGCATCGAAGCCCTCGGCGAGCAGATCACCCTCGCCGTCACCAACCCTGGCGAACCGATTGCCGGCGAACATCTGCCGCGCCTGTTCGAACGTTTCTATCGGGTCGACGCCTCCCGCAGCAACAGCGGCGCGAACCATGGGTTGGGGCTGGCCATCGTCAAGGCGATCGCGTTGATGCATGGCGGGGACGTGTTCGTGCGCAGTGACCACGGCGCCAATACGTTCGGCATTCGCCTGCCGGCCTGACACTCTCTCAAAGGCCCCGGTTGCGTTCGAAGGATGCCTTTTGCGCCCTTGAATGCTGGGCGAAAGCCAACTCAATCAGAATCGCCGACCTGGCTCCGCCAATTCCCATGGGCTATTACACGAACACCGATTGCCCGCTTACACCGATCCAAGCACAATCAGCAAAAGGCCAGCATCTGGTTCATTGCCCGTGCAATCCATTGGGAAGGATCCCTGCCACATGACCATGCAGACATTGGAACCATGAGCGCTAGCAGTGCGACACCCGGCAACACCCTGCCTTCGAGACGTTCAGAAAGGGTACTCGTACTGGCCAGCTCATTGGTCGTCCTCGCCATCCTCAGCATCGTCACCTTCCTGCTGATCCGCGAACACGCCAGCGCCCAACAGGCAGCCACGCGTGCAGCAACCAATATCGTGCAACTGATCGATGCCGACGTGCTGCGTAACGTCGAGCTTTATGACCTGTCGCTGCAAGGCTTGATCGCCACGGCTAAACGCGACGACCTGAAAGACGTGTCGCCGACGGTCCGCCACCTGGCTCTGTTCGACCGCGCCACCGCTGCGCCTTACAAGGGCGATATCCTGCTGCTCGACAAGCAGGGCGATGTGATTGCCGATTCCGCCTCGGTCGAACCGCGCAAAGGCAACTACGCCGACCGGGAGTATTTCCAATCCCATCTTCAGAACCCGAACCTGGGCATGATGATCAGCCGCCCGTTCCGCTCCAGAAGTGCCGCCCACGACTGGCGCATCAGTTTCAGTTATCGGATCAATGATGAGCAAGGTGAGTTCATGGGCGTGGCCGAGGCCGCGATGCGCTTGAACTACTTTAGCCAGCTATTCAAAAGCTTGAACATCGGCCATGGCGGTACGGTCAACCTGGTCAGTCGCGACGGCATCCTGTTGGCACAGGAGCCCGCCCTGGCCGAAGACATGATTGGCAAGGACTTCAGTAACCGGCCCAATTTCATCCGCATCCTGCGTGAAGGCAACGGAAGTTTCACCAGTGTGTCCAGCATCGACCAGACGCAACGCCTGTATACATTCTCCCAGGTAGGCGACCTGCCATTGATCGTCGTGGTGGCACTTTCTGCCCAGGAAGTATTCGCGTCATGGCAACGCACTGCACTATTGGTCAGCGGCGCCACCGGCGCGCTGTGCATCGGTTTGCTCTGGCTGACCTGGTTGCTGCGCCGCGAATTGAGGCGCCGCCACCGCGCCGAGCGAGAATTGGCTCACTTGGCATCCGTTGACGCACTGACCGGCCTGGCAAACCGCCGTGCCCTGGATGAAACCCTGCGACAGGAATGGTTGCGGGCCCAGCGTTCGGGCCAACCGCTGTCGGTATTGATGGTCGATGCAGACCATTTCAAGGCATTCAACGACCGCTATGGCCACCCACGCGGTGACGCGGCCTTGCGAGCCTTGGCCGAGGTCATCAACCAACACGTCCGCCGCCCCGCCGACCTGGCGGCTCGCTACGGGGGTGAGGAGTTCTCGGTGGTGCTTCCTGAGACGACTACCGCCGGTGCATTCGCCATGGCCCAACATATTCGCGAAGCGGTGGAGCAACTGCCAGCCACCATAGCCGGTGACACGCCGATGACTGTCAGCATTGGCATCGCGACCTGGGCACAGGGGCCCTATGGCGAAGTCCAACAACTGCTGCACGCTGCGGACAAAGCGCTGTACCAGGCCAAGGCAAGTGGGCGTAATCGGGTAGTTTGTGCAATGTGATGTTCCCCAGATCCCTGTGGGAGCAAAGCTTGCTCGCGATTGCAGTGGGTCAGCCAGTATCAATGCTACTGACCTGACGCCATCGCGAGCAGGCTCGCTCCCACAGGGGATCGCAGGTGTACTCAGAATTTGTGTTCGGCACAGACCCAACTGTGGGAGCGGGCTTGCTCGCGAAGGCGGTGGGTCAGCAATACCTATGGCGACTGGCACGGCCTCTTCGCGAGCAAGCCCGCTCCCACAGTTGAATTGTGGTTACGACCGGGAAACAGGTCGGCTCTAAGGCCGCTTCGCTTTGGCTTTGGCTTTTGATCTTGGGCGCCCCGTTAACCACAAGGGCCGAACGCAGGCATTGCGTAGTGGGCATCCCGGCATGGATGCCGGGATAGCCGCGCTGGGCCATGGATGGCCCTTCGCGGCGGGCCCACGGAGCAATGCCGGAGTGAGGGAACACCTCGCCGTGGCGAGGTGCCCAGTGGTGGGGCGAAGCCTTTTTTGCTTACTTTTTTTGGCGTTTGAAAAAAAGTAAGTCGCCGTAAGGGCGAAACCGCCAGCCGCTGTTACCTAAGAAACGGATATACACACAAAAACGGCCCATAAAAAAAGGCCACCCAAAGGCAGCCTTCAAAAAACTAGAGAGGTTTTTTACTTACACCGCCGCAACCGGACGCATGTAAGAGATTGGTGCGGTGCTGGCATCTTCGAACGTCACGACTTCCCAAGCGTCTTTCTGCTCAATCAACTTGCGCAGCAGCTGGTTGTTCAGTGCGTGGCCGGACTTGAAGCCCTTGAACTCACCAATCAGGCTATTGCCCAGCAGGTAGAGGTCGCCGATTGCATCGAGGATCTTGTGCTTGACGAATTCATCTTCATAACGAAGGCCGTCTTCGTTCAACACGCCATCGGAATCGACCACGATCGCGTTTTCAACACTGCCGCCGAGTGCGAGGTTGTGCTTGCGCAGGTACTCGATGTCACTCATGAATCCAAAGGTACGGGCGCGGCTGACTTCTTTTACGAACGAAGTGCTGGAAAAATCCACGCTTGCACTTTGGGTGCGGTCACGGAAAACCGGGTGATCGAAATCGATCTCGAAGCTCACCTTGAAACCGTCGAAAGGGACAAAAGTGGCGCGCTTGTCGCCATCTTGTACTGTCACTTCCCGCAGGATGCGGATGAACTTCTTGGCCGCGTCCTGCTCTTCCAGGCCAGCCGATTGAATCAGGAATACGAAGGGTCCGGCGCTGCCATCCATGATCGGGACTTCGGACGCGGAGAGCTCGACGTAGGCGTTATCGATGCCCAGGCCAGCCATGGCCGAGAGCAAATGCTCCACCGTGTCCACTTTGGTGTCACCGTTGACCAGTGTGGTCGACATGGTGGTTTCACCAACATTTTCCGCGCGAGCAGGAATCTGCACCACAGGGTCGAGGTCGGCACGACAAAACACGATGCCGGTGTCGACAGGCGCTGGCTTGAGGGTCAGGTAGACCTTCTCGCCGGAGTGCAGGCCGACACCTGTGGCACGGATAATATTCTTCAGGGTGCGTTGTTTAATCATGGCATGGGCCGCTTCAGCGCAAATTGCGAACTGGTATCAACAAAGGCTGGCGATGATAGCAGACCAGACCTTTGCTGAACACCAATCACCCGAATACCCCTGATACATTTCATCAATCGGCCTGACGACGCAAGAAGGCCGGGATATCCAGGTAATCCAGATCGTCTTGTGGATTCATCTTCGCGGCAGTCGCAGCACCGGCCTGGGCCTGGTTGCGCATGACGGTCGGACGGTCCAGGTCACGGTAGTTGACCGCAGGCTGTTCCTGACGAACGGGGGCTTGTTGCTGAGACTGGGAAGCCATGGTGGTTTGAACGGTGTTGTCGATCACCTTCATCGGCTTCTCGATCTTCGCGCCCAGACCGGTGGCAACCACGGTCACGTGCAGCTCGTCGCGCATGTCCGGATCGATCACGGTGCCGACCTTGACCATTGCGTGGTCGGAGGCGAACGCTTCGATGATGCTACCCACGTCGGAGTACTCGCCCAGGGACAGGTCCGGACCGGCGGTGATGTTGACCAGGATGCCACGAGCACCTTGCAGGTTGACGTCTTCGAGCAACGGGTTGCGGATGGCCGCTTCGGTGGCTTCACGCGCACGGTTCGGACCGCTGGCGCAGCCAGTACCCATCATCGCCATGCCCATTTCGGACATCACGGTGCGTACGTCGGCGAAGTCGACGTTGATCATGCCCGGACGCTTGATGATGTCGGAGATACCGCGAACGGCACCGGCCAGTACGTCATCGGCCTTGGCGAAAGCCGACAGCAGGCTGGCGTCCTTACCAAGGATGGTCAGCAGCTTCTCGTTGGGGATGGTGATCAACGAGTCGACGCTGTCGCTCAGCGCGCGGATGCCCTCATCGGCGATCTGCATGCGCTTGCGGCCTTCGAACGGGAACGGACGGGTCACCACCGCAACGGTGAGGATGCCCATTTCCTTGGCCACTTCGGCAATGATCGGCGCTGCACCGGTACCGGTACCGCCGCCCATGCCGGTGGTGATGAACACCATGTTGGTGCCGGCCAGGACTTCAGCGATGCGCTCGCGGTCTTCCAGGGCAGCCTGACGGCCAACCTCGGGATTCGCGCCGGCACCCAGGCCCTTGGTCACGCCGGTACCCAGTTGAAGGATGGTCCGCGCGCCGATGTTTTTCAGCGCCTGAGCATCGGTGTTGGCGCAAATGAACTCGACGCCTTCGATGTTGCTCTTGACCATGTGGTTGACAGCGTTGCCGCCGCCACCGCCGACACCGATCACCTTGATAACCGGGCTAGCGGGGATGTTGTCTACGAGTTCGAACATTTTCCCTCTCCTTACATTCTCTAGTTTTTTTCGCCTACTGCGTTTGTTGCCGCCTTCCGGCACCAGGCCTGAAACCCGATGCCTGAAGCTTTGAATCTGATCAGAAATTGCCTTTGACCCATGCCTGGAGCCGCTCGAACAGCGGAGCCTTCGGCTCGTCGCTGCTGTAGCTGTCGCGGCTGCCTATCCCCGAAAACGAGATCCCGTCGGACTGTTTCTGCAAGCCGTACATCAACAGGCCCACGCCGGTGGAATAAATCGGGTTGCGGACCACGTCGTCCAGGCCCTTAATGCCATGGGGCACGCCCAGGCGCACCGGCATGTGGAATATTTCTTCGGCCAGCTCGACCGCGCCTTCCATCTTCGACGTACCGCCGGTCAGCACGATGCCGGCCGGGATCAGGTCTTCGTAGCCGCTGCGACGCAGCTCGGCCTGGATCAAGGTGAACAACTCGTCGTAACGCGGCTCGACCACTTCGGCCAGGGCCTGGCGCGACAGCTCACGCGGCGGACGGTCGCCAACGCTCGGCACCTTGATGGTTTCACCGGCACCGGCCAGTTTCGCCAGGGCGCAGGCGTAGCGAATCTTGATTTCCTCGGCGTACTGGGTCGGGGTGCGCAACGCCATGGCGATGTCGTTGGTCACCTGGTCGCCGGCAATCGGGATCACCGCCGTGTGGCGGATGGCGCCCTCGGTGAAGATCGCGATGTCGGTGGTGCCGCCGCCGATGTCCACCAGGCATACGCCCAGTTCTTTCTCGTCGTCGGTCAGCACCGAGTAGGCCGAGGCCAGTTGCTCGAGGATGATGTCGTCGATTTCCAGGCCGCAGCGGCGCACGCATTTCTCGATGTTCTGCGCAGCGTTCACGGCGCAGGTCACCACGTGGACCTTGGCTTCCAGGCGCACACCGGACATGCCCAGGGGCTCGCGCACGCCTTCCTGGTTATCAATCACATAATCCTGCGGCAGGGTGTGCAGCACGCGCTGGTCGGCCGGGATCGCCACGGCCTGGGCCGCGTCGAGCACGCGCTCGAGGTCGGCGGAGCTGACTTCGCGATCACGGATCGCCACGATGCCATGGGAGTTCAGACTGCGGATGTGATTGCCCGCCACGCCGACGAACGCCGAGTGGATCCGGCAACCGGCCATCAATTGCGCTTCTTCGATGGCGCGCTGGATCGATTGCACGGTGGACTCGATGTTCACCACCACGCCTTTCTTCAAGCCACGGGACGGGTGAGTACCGATCCCGACGATGACCAGCGTGCCGTCGTCCGCGACCTCACCTACCAGCGCAACCACCTTGGAAGTGCCGATATCCAGCCCGACGATCATTTTTCCGCTTTGCACGTTTGCCATGGGTCCTGCCTCTTCTTAATTCTTCGCGACGGCGGGTTCGGCCGTCGTGGGCGCTACAGGTTCCCGCCAGCCGACGGCCAGGCCGTTGGCGTAGCGCAGATCGATGCGCGCGATGTTCGTAATCTGTTCTTTGAGCGTCTTGTCATAGATGGCGATGAAGCGGCGCATCTTTTCCACCAGGTTGCCGCGACCGAGCAACAGCTCGATGCCCGGCCCCGAGCTGCCCGCGCCAGTGGTCAGGAACCAGCTGCCGCGCTCGCGCAGTTCCAGGCGCGCGATGGAGAAGCCCAATGGCCGCAACATCTGGCTCAGCACCTGGTACTGCTGCATCACTTGCTGCTGGGCCCGCTGTGGACCGAACAGTTGTGGCAAATGTTCATAGTTGGCCAGTTCCCGCGGGGTAAACGCCTGGCCCTGGTTGTTCAGCAGCGACTCATCGCCCCAACGGGCCACCGGCAATTGCTCTTCCAGGCGAATCGACACCTGGTCGGGCCATACCCGACGGACTTCGGCGTGAGCGATCCAGGGCATCTGCTCCAGTTCCGTGCGCATGCCCGCCAGGTCGATGGTAAAGAAGCTCGACGCCACGAACGGCGCGATCCGCTGCTGCACCGCCTGCTGGCTGATGTAGCTCAGGTCGCCCTGAACGTTGATCCGCGCAATCGGCCGGTCCGCATAAGGCAACAAGCGCTGGGCGCCTTCATACGTACCGAACCCCACTGCCACCAGCATCACCGGCCAGAACAGGCTCTTGAGAAAACCAAAATTGGCTTTCGGCAGGCGCGCCGACATCGGCTCCTTGGCCACCATTCGGCTGGCACCCCGGGGCACCGGCTTGCGACCGGGTGCGGAGGGCTGATGACGAAGCGATGCGCCTTGCATGGCTTAACCTCTAGGCTCTTGAGAGCCGACACTGGCCGCCAGGATCGACAGCACCAGTTGCTGGAAATCCAGACCGGCGGCGCGGGCCGCCATCGGCACCAGGCTGTGATCGGTCATGCCCGGGGCGGTATTGACCTCCAGGAACCAGAACTGCCCGTCGGCGTCCTGCATCACGTCCGCCCTTGCCCAGCCGGCGATACCCAACGCCTCACAGGCCTTGGCCGTGAGGTCCATCAGTTCTTTTTCCTTGGTGCTGTCCAGGCCACAGGGGATCCGATACTGGGTATCGTTGGCCAGGTACTTGGCGTCGTAGTCGTAGAACGTGTGCGGGGTGCCCAGCGCAATCGGGGGCAACACCTGGTCACGCAGGATGGCGATGGTGAACTCGGGACCGGTGATCCATTGCTCGACCAACACTTGCGAATCGTAGGAACTGGCGTCTTTCCATGCCGCGGTCAACTCAGGCAGCGAATTCACTTTCGCCATGCCGATACTTGAACCTTCATGGGCCGGTTTGACGATCAAAGGGAAGCCCAGTTCCGTGGCCGCCGAAATACAATCGGCCTCGCTCGCCAGCACGGCATGACGCGGCGTCGGAATGCCAAGGCTGTGCCAGACCTGCTTGGTGCGCAGCTTGTCCATCGCCAGGGCCGAGGCCAGGATGCCGCTGCCGGTGTAAGGAATGCCCAGGCATTCGAGCAGGCCCTGCATGCTGCCGTCTTCACCGCCGCGGCCGTGGAGAATGATGAACGCGCGGTCGATCTTTTCGCTCAGCAGGCGTTGCAGGAAGTCGTCGCCCACGTCGATGCCGAACGCATCGACACCAGCGCTTTGCAGGGCTTCGAGTACGGCTTTGCCGGACTTGAGGGAAACCTCGCGCTCGGCACTCTTGCCGCCGAACAGCACGGCGACACGGCCGAAGGCTTTCGGGTCAAGGGTCGAAACCAGGTTGGCGTAGGCAGCAGTCATTTCAGTTTCCCCTCGCTGGGCGCCACGATGGCCCCGGCGAATAACGGACTTTTCAACAGTTTCGGAGCGAGCCCACCGATGTCACCGGCACCCTGGCACAGCAGGATGTCACCGGCGCGCAGCAGCGGCTTGACCAGCGGCGCCAGGTCTACGCCGCGCTCGATGTAGATCGGATCCAGCTGGCCGCGTTGACGGATGCTGTGGCACAACTGGCGGCTGTCGGCACCGGGAATCGGTTCTTCGCCGGCTGGATAGACTTCCATCAGCAGCAGCACGTTGGCGTCGGTCAGCACCTGGACGAAATCGTCGTACAGGTCGCGGGTGCGGCTGTAGCGGTGCGGCTGATAGACCATCACCAGGCGCCGCTCCGGCCAGCCACCGCGCACGGCCTTGATCACCGCCGCGACTTCGGTTGGATGGTGGCCGTAGTCGTCCACCAGCATCACGTTGCCGCCATCCACCGGCAGTTCGCCATAGACCTGGAAGCGTCGGCCGACGCCCTGGAAGCCCGACAGCCCCTGGACAATGGCTTCGTCGCTGACCCCTTCGTCGGTGGCGATGCAAATGGTCGCCAGCGCGTTGAGCACGTTGTGATTGCCCGGCATGTTCACCGACACATCCAATGGCTCGCGGTCGGGGCGCAGCACGGTGAAAAAGGTCTGCATGCCCTGCTGGCGTACGTTGATGGCGCGCACGTCGGCTTCTTCGCTAAAGCCGTAGGTCACCGTCGGGCGCTTGATCAGTGGCAGGATCTCGCGCACCACCGGGTCGTCCAGGCACACCACCGCCAGACCGTAGAACGGCAGGTTGTGCAGGAACTCGACGAAGGTTTTCTTCAGCTTGTTGAAGTCACCGTCGTAGGTCGCCATGTGGTCGGCGTCGATGTTGGTGACCACGGCCACCAGCGGCTGCAGGTGCAGGAAGCTCGCATCGCTTTCGTCGGCTTCGGCGATCAGGTAGCGACTGGTGCCCAACTGGGCATTGGTGCCCGCCGCATTGAGACGACCACCGATCACGAAGGTCGGGTCCAGGCCACCGGCGGCGAACACCGAGGCGATCAGACTGGTAGTGGTGGTCTTGCCATGGGTACCGGCCACGGCGATGCCGTGACGGTAGCGCATCAGCTCGGCCAGCATCTCGGCTCGCGGCACGACCGGAATGCGGCGCTCCAGGGCGGTAGCGACTTCCGGGTTGGACGTGTTCACGGCGCTGGAAACCACCAGTACATCAGCGTTGGCAGCGTTCTCGGCACGGTGACCGATGAAGATCTTCGCGCCGAACGATTCCAGGCGCTCGGTGACTGGAGACGCCTTCAGGTCAGAACCGGAGACCTGATAGCCCAGGTTCAGCAGCACTTCAGCGATCCCGCACATGCCCACGCCGCCGATACCGACGAAGTGGATGCGGCGGATACGGCGCATTTCCGGCTGCGGCATGGCTTTGCGATTCTCAACCATGGGCCACCTCCAGGCAGGTATCGACCACTTGGGCCGTAGCATCGGGTTTGGCCAGGCGGCGGGCGGCGCGGGCCATGTCTTCAAGTCGTTGCGGCTGCATCAAAACCTCTGTCAGGCGGGCGGCGAGGTCCGCGGCGCCCGTCGTTCTTTGCGGCATCAGGAAGGCAGCGCCTTCGCGGGCCAAATAATCGGCATTGCGGGTCTGGTGGTCGTCGATGGCATGGGGCAATGGCACCAGCATCGAGGGCAGACCGGCGGCAGCCAGTTCACTGATGGTCAGCGCACCTGCGCGACAGATCACCAGGTCGGCCCAGCCATAGGCTTGGGCCATGTCTTTGATGAAAGGCTGCACTTGCGCCTCGACGCCGGCGGCGCGGTAGCGCTCGGCGGTCACTTCATCGTGGTTCTTGCCAGCCTGATGAAACACTTCCGGCCGCAGGTCGGGAGCGACCTGCGACAGGGCTTCGGGCAGCAATTTGTTCAACGGCTCCGCTCCCAGGCTTCCGCCCAGGACCAGCAAACGCGCCTTGCGTCCGGCCAGGGCCGGGCGCGGTGTATCGAGAAACAGCTCGGTACGCACCGGATTACCGGTGGTGCGCCGGCTGCCCGACAGGGTAAAGGTGTCGGGAAAGGCTTCACAGACCCGGGCGGCCAACGGCACCAGTAACCGATTGGCGGTACCGGCCACGGCGTTCTGCTCGTGAACGATCACCGGCACGCCGGCCAGTTTCGCCGCGACCCCGCCAGGACCGGTCACATAACCGCCAAACCCCACCACGCACACCGGCCGCAGCCGACGGATGATTGTCCGGGCCTGCCAGACCGACTTGAGCAACATTATTGGCGCCTTGAGCAACGACAACTTGCCTTTACCCCGCAGGCCGCTGGCCTCGATCCGGTGCAGCTCCAGGCCCGCGCCGGGCACCAGTTCGTTTTCGATACCCCGAGGCGTGCCCAGCCAGTGCACGGTGTAGCCCCGTGCCTGGAATTCCCGGGCACAGGCCAGCGCCGGGAACACATGCCCGCCGGTGCCACCTGCCATGATCAGCACGTTAGCGCCCATGGATCGACTCCTCGGCAAAGTCGCTCTCGTGGAACTCCATCTCTTCGCTGCCCAGGTGGGTTCGACTCTCCCATTCGATGCGCAGCAACAAACCGAGGCAGGCACAGCAAATCACCAGGGAGCTGCCGCCGTAACTGAGGAACGGCAACGTCAGGCCCTTGGTCGGCAGCAGGCCGACGTTCACGCCGATGTTGATCAGGAACTGGCCGATCCACAGGAACGACAGGCCATACGCCACGTAGGCAGCGAAGAATTGCTTGGCCTTCTCCGCCCACAAACCGATGTACATGCCGCGCACGCAGACGAAGACAAACAGGGCCACGGTGCACAACGACCCAACAACGCCAAGCTCTTCGGCCAGGACCGAGAACACGAAGTCGGTGTGGGCTTCCGGCAGGTAGAACTGCTTCTGCACGCTGTTGCCCAGGCCGACACCCAGCCATTCGCCACGCCCGAACGCGATCAGTGCCTGGGTCAGTTGATAACCGGAACCGAACTGGTCGGCCCACGGGTCGGTGAAGGTGATCAGACGCGCCATCCGATACGGTTGCGCCTGCACCAGCACGGTCACGGCCGCCACGGCCAGGGCCACCATCAGGATGAAGCGGAACAGCCCGACGCCGCCCAGGAACAGCATGGCCGCCGCCGCGCCCATCATCACCACCGTGGCGCCGAAGTCCGGCTCCATCAGCAACAGGCCCGCCATGGGCAGCAGGACGATGAACGGCTTGAAGAAGCCCATCCAGCTCTCGCGCACTTCCTTCTGGCGCCGCACCAGGTAGCCAGCCAGGAAGATCACCACGAAAACCTTGGCGATTTCCGAAGGTTGCACGTTGAAAAAGCTGAAGCCGATCCAGCGCATCGAGCCGTTCACTTCGCGACCGATACCCGGCACCAGCACCATGACCAACAGGCCGAAGGCACCGAGCAGCATCATCCAGCCCAGGCGTTGCCAGGTGGCGATCGGTATCATCATGGTGACAACGCACGCGCCCAGACCGATCACCAGGTAAATCAGGTGTCGGATCATGTGATAAAGGGTGTTGCCCGACTGCACGGCCGCCACTTCCGACGACGCGGAGGTGATCATCACCAGGCCCAGGCCCAGCAGCGCCAGGCAACCGGCAAGCATCGGGAAATCCAGGTCGATGCCACGCCCGGTGATCAACGGCGACGGGTACGGCTTGATGATATTCATGAGGCTCATGCCAAGTCCTCCGCCGCCCGGGCGAACAGCTGCCCGCGCTCTTCGTAGTTCTTGAACATGTCGAAGCTGGCACAGGCCGGCGACAACAGGACGGCATCGCCCGGCTGAGCCAGGGCGCGACATTGCTGCACGGCTTCGTCCAGCGAAGCCACGCGCACCAGCGGCACGGCATCGCCGAGCGCCTGGGCGATCAGTTCGCGGTCACGGCCCATCAGCACCACGGCGCGGCAGTTGGCCGCCACCGGACCACGCAGGTCCTTGAAGTCGGCGCCCTTGCCGTCGCCACCGGCGATCAGCACCAACTTGCCCGTAATGTCTGCGCCAAGCCCTTCGATGGCGGCCAGCGCGGCGCCGACATTGGTGGCCTTGGAATCGTTGTACCAGGCCACGCCATCAAGGTCGCGCACCCACTGGCAGCGGTGCTCAAGACCGGCGAAAGTACGCAGGGCCGAGAGCATGGCGTCGAACGGCAGGCCGACTGCATGCCCCAGGGCCAGGGCCGCCAGGGCATTGGCCTGGTTATGGGCGCCGCGGATCTTCAACTCACGCACGGGCATCAGGTTCTGGAATTCGAAGGCCAGGTATTTCTCGCCGTTCTCTTCCCGCAACCCGAAGCCCTTGAAATCCGGTACGCCCAAGCCGAAGGACCAGCATGGCAGGCCTTCGCTCAGCAACGGCCGGGTCAGGGCATCCTGACGGTTGAACACCACCTGCCGGGCGCCCCGGAAGATCCGGTGCTTGGCCAGGTGATAAGCCGGCAGGCCGCTGTAGCGGTCCATGTGGTCTTCGCTGATGTTGAGCACGGTCGCCACTTCGGCGCCCAGATGATCGGTGGTTTCAAGCTGGAAGCTGGACAGCTCCATCACGTACAGCTCGACGTCGTCGCTGAGCAGGTCCAGTGCCGGAGTCCCCAGGTTGCCACCGACGGCGACCCGCTTACCCGCGGCCGCGGCCATCTCGCCCACCAGGGTGGTGACGGTGCTTTTCGCATTGGAACCGCTGATGGCGATGATCGGCGCCTTGGCGTTGCGCGCGAACAACTCGATATCGCCGGAGAGTTTCACACCACGAGCGGCCGCAGCTTGCAGGGCCGGGGTCGCCAGGGCCAGGCCAGGGCTGACGTAAAGCTCGTCGGCGCGGCACAGGAACTCAACGTCCAGCTCGCCACAACGCACATCCACCTGCGGATAGTCACGACGCAACGTCGCAAGCTCAGGCGGATTTTCCCGCGTATCGGCCACGGCAAACGACACACCCCGGTTCGCCAGGAAGCGAACCAGGGACATGCCGCTCTTGCCGAGGCCGACAACGATGCGGAAGTGGTCAGAAGCGATCAGGGACACTCGTTCTACCTCAGCTTCAGGGTGGCAAGGCCGATCAGCACCAGAATCACGGTGATGATCCAGAAACGGACGATCACACGCGGCTCGGGCCAGCCCTTGAGTTCAAAGTGGTGATGGATCGGCGCCATGCGGAATACGCGGCGGCCGGTCAATTTAAAGGAGGCAACCTGAATGACGACTGACAGGGTTTCCATCACGAACACGCCGCCCATGATGAACAGGACGATTTCCTGACGGACGATGACCGCGATGGTGCCCAGGGCCGCGCCCAGCGCCAGCGCGCCAACGTCGCCCATGAAGACCTGCGCCGGATAAGTGTTGAACCACAGGAACCCCAGGCCCGCGCCGATCAGCGCGCCGCAGAACACGATCAGCTCACCCGCGCCCGGCACGTAAGGGATCAGCAGGTACTCGGCGAACTTCACGTTACCCGACAGGTAGCAGAAGATCCCCAGTGCGCCGCCGACCATGACCGTCGGCATGATTGCCAGGCCATCGAGGCCGTCGGTGAGGTTGACGGCGTTGCTCGAACCGACGATCACCAGGTAGGTCAACACGATGAAGCCGGCGCCCAACGGGATGCTGTAGTCCTTGAGCATTGGCAGGATCAGGGTGGTTTCTACCGGCGAAGCAGCGGTCTTGTAGAGAAAGATCGCCGCACACAGGCCGAACACCGACTGCCAGAAGTATTTCCAGCGGCTCGGCAGACCTCGCGAATTCTTCTCGATGACCTTGCGGTAATCGTCGACCCAGCCGATGGCACCGAACAGCAGGGTCACCAGCAGCACGACCCAGACGTAGCGGTTCGCCAGGTCGGCCCAGAGCAAGGTGCTGATGCCGATGGAAGACAGGATAAGAGCACCGCCCATGGTCGGAGTGCCGGACTTGGACAGGTGCGACTGCGGGCCGTCATTGCGGACTGCCTGGCCGATCTGCAGGTTCTGCAGGGTACGAATCATCCACGGGCCCAGGAACAGCGACAACGACAACGCGGTCAGCACACCCAGGATCCCGCGCAGGGTCAGGTACTGGAAGACCGCGAAGCCTTTGTGGAACTGTTGCAGGTACTCCGCTAGCAGCAGCAGCATTAATGTTTCTCCGTACGGGTGCCGCACAGCGCGGCGACGATGTTTTCCATCGCTGCGCTACGAGAGCCCTTGATCAATAAAGTGGTGTTCGGGTCTTGCTCGGCACCCAGGGCCTGGATCAGCTCGGCCTGAGTGGTGAAATGCTGGGCCTGCTCGCCGAACGCGGCGACGGCATGAGCCATCATCGGGCCGACGGCATACAGCGCGTCGACCTTGCCACGGGCATAGGCCCCGACGTCGTGATGCCCCTGCTGCGCCCACTCGCCCAGCTCGCCGATGTCCCCAAGAACCAGCACGGTACGACCGGAAAAGCCGGCCAGGATATCCACCGCTGCGCACATGGAGGTCGGGTTGGCGTTGTACGTGTCGTCGATCACCCGCATGCCATTGGTGGCCAGCTGGGCGACACTGCGTCCCTTGACCGGTTGCACCGCGTTCAGCCCGGCGACGATGTTCGGCAACGACACGCCCAGAGCGTGGGCGGCAGCCGCCGCGGCCAGGGCATTGGCGACGTTATGGGTGCCGAGCAGGTTCAATTGGACCCGCTGCGCACCGTCCGGGCTGTGCAAGTTGAAAGCCGGGCAGCCGCGGGCATCGCGATCCAGGTCGCTGGCGTAGAAATTCGCGGCGAGATTGCTCAGGGCGAAGGTCAACACCTTGCGCTCGCCCGCCCGGGCCTTCCAGATATCGAATGCCTTGTCGTCGAGATTCAGCACGGCGGTGCCATCGGCACCCAGCCCCTCGATGATCTCGCCCTTGGCCTCGACGATTTTTTCCGGCCCGCCGAACTCGCCGACGTGGGCGGTACCGGCGTTATTGAGCACCGCGACGTGCGGCTTGGTCAGGCCCACGGTGTAGGCGATCTCGCCGAGCCGCGACGCACCCAACTCAATAACGGCAGCAGTGTGTTCCGCAGCCAGCTCCAACAACGTCAGCGGCACGCCGAGGTCGTTGTTCAGGTTGCCACGGGTTGCCAGAACCGGACCGCGGGTGCGCAGGATGCTGGCGAGCATTTCCTTGACAGTGGTCTTGCCACTGGAGCCGGTGATCGCGGCGACCGGCTTGTCGAACGCCGCACGATTCAACGCGCCCAGCCGGCCGAGGGCCTGGCGGGAGTCATTGACCAGCAACTGCGGCAGCGTACTGTTGGTCACTTCCCGCTCGACCAGCGCGGCGACCGCGCCTTTGGCGGCCACTTCGTTGAGGTAATCGTGGCCATCGAAACGCGGCCCGGCCAGGGCGACGAATAATTGCCCCGCAGAAATGGCCCGGCTGTCGATGCTCACCCCGTCGAAACTGGCGTCAGCCGCAACGAGGCGTGCATTCAGGGCGTTGCTCAGTTCGCTGAGTTTCAAGGCCTTAAGCATGAGCCACCTCCCACGCGGTCAGGGCATGATCGGCTTCCACCAGGTCGGAAAACGCATGGCGTTCGCCGTTGATCTCCTGATAGTCCTCGTGGCCCTTGCCGGCCAGGACGATGACATCGTCGGCCGATGCGCTGGCAATCAGTTGGGCAATCGCCTGGCCGCGACCGGCCACGAACGTCACGTTATCCACTTCGGAGAAACCGGCACGGATGTCGTCGAAAATCCGCAGCGGATCTTCGGTGCGCGGGTTGTCGTCGGTGACCAGCACGCCGTCGGCCAGGCGCTCGACCACCTCGGCCATGAGCGGACGCTTGCCGCGATCGCGATCGCCACCGCAGCCGAACAGGCACAGCAGCTTGCCCTTGGCATGGGGCCGAAGGGCCAACAGGACTTTTTCCAGGGCATCCGGGGTATGGGCGTAATCGACGACCACCAGCGGTTGAGTCCCGCCACCCAGGCGCTGCATGCGACCGGCCGGACCTTCGAGCTTCGGCAGGACCTTGAGGATTTCATCCAGCGGATAATCCAGGCCGAGCAAGGCGCCGATGGCAGCCAACACGTTGCTCAGGTTGAAGCGGCCCAGCAAGGTGCTGCGCAGATGGTGCTCGCCCTGGGGAGTGACCAGCGTGGCGCGCACGCCTTCGTCATCGAATTGCGCCTGGCGTACATAAAGGTAGGCGCTGGCATCTTCCAGGCTGTAGGTGATCAACCGGGACTCACGCTTATCGGCGGCCAATTGCCGGCCGAATTCGTCATCGAGATTGATGACCCTGCACTTCAGGTTATTCCAGGCAAACAGCTTGGCCTTGGCTTCGCCATAAGCCTGCATGGTGCCGTGGTAATCCAGGTGGTCGCGGGACAGGTTGGTCAACACGGCGACATCGAACGCCAGCGCGGTCACGCGCCCCTGGTCCAGGCCGTGGGAGGAAACTTCCATTGCAACGGCCCTGGCACCGGCCTTCTTCAGATCGGCCAGGGTCGCCTGAACGGCAATCGGATTCGGCGTCGTGTGCGAGCCACTTTCCAGCGCGCCGTGGAAACCGTTGCCCAACGTCCCGACAATGCCGCAGTGC
Organism: Pseudomonas sp. AF32; assembly: GCF_022342325.2. Classification (NCBI taxonomy): domain Bacteria; kingdom Pseudomonadati; phylum Pseudomonadota; class Gammaproteobacteria; order Pseudomonadales; family Pseudomonadaceae; genus Pseudomonas; species Pseudomonas sp. AF32. Next base: position 56,606 of record NZ_RQJK02000025.1, read on the forward strand.
TGGCCCAGCAGGTCCAATGCCTGGGCCACAAGCTGGGTGACGCTGGTCTTGCCGTTGGTGCCGGTCACGCCAATCAGGTTCAGGTGGCGACTCGGCTCGCCATAGAAACGCCCGGCAATGTCCGACAACTGCGCCGCAAGCCCCTTGACCGGAATCAGCGGAACATCGGTAATCGGCAGCACGGTTGCGCCTTCCACCTCATAGGCCACGGCGGCCGCGCCACGCTGCAAGGCGTCGGCGATGTGCGCCCGGCCGTCGAAGCGGCCGCCCGGCACGGCCAGGAACAGGTCCCCGGCGCGCACATTGCGACTGTCCAGAGCCAGCTCGCGAATCAGCAGATCGTGACCGGCGTGGGCGAATATCTTGTTCAGGCTCAGGGACATCAGCCACGCCCTCCATCGGCTTTCAAGGGGACGACCGGCGCGGTACTCGCCTGTTGGGTCGGCGGCAGGTTATCCGGAGTAATGTTCATCAGGCGCAGGGTGCCGGACATGACCTTGCTGAAGACCGGCGCCGATACCAGACCACCGAAATAGCCGGCCTTGCTCGGTTCGTCGATGACCACCACGATGGCGTAGCGCGGATCGCTCATCGGACCGAAGCCGGCAAACAGCGAACGATAGGAATTCTCGGCGTAGCCCTTGGTGCCCACGGAGGTCTTGCGGGCCGTACCCGACTTGCCCGCGACGTGATAGGCCGGCACCTGGGCGCGATAAACCCCACGCGGGGCCTCGATCACCTGCTGCAGCATGCCCTGCATGGTCTTGGCGACATTCTCCGGGATCACTTGGGTAGTCTGCGGCGGTTTGTCGGTTTTGATCAGGGTCAGCGGTGCAATACGACCGTTGTTCGCCAACGCCGAAAACGCGTGAACCAGCTGGATCGCCGTCACGGAAACACCGTAGCCGTAGGACAGCGTGGCCGTCTCAGCCTTGCGCCATTCCCTGTAGTTCGGCAGATTGCCAACCCGTTCGCCCGGGAAGCCCAGGCCGGTGTCCTGGCCGAGGCCGATCTTCTGGGCCAGTCGATAGATCGTTTCGCCGCCGATGTCGAAGGCGATCTTGCTCATGCCGACGTTACTGGAATTGATCAGAATACCGGTCAGGTCGAGCACCGGCCCTTCGGTCTTGGAGACGTCACGAATGGTGTATTTGCCGATCTGCAAAGTCCCCGGATACACCTCGACCGTGTCGCTCGGCTTCCAGCGCCCGGTCTCCAGGGCGGCGGCCATGGACACAGCCTTCATGGTGGAACCGGGCTCGAACACATCGATCATTGCACGGTTACGCATCATCGCCGGTTGCAGATTGCGACGGTTGTTCGGGTTGTAGGTCGGCTGGTTGACCATGGCGAGGATTTCGCCAGTCTTCACGTCCATGATCACCAGGCTGCCGGCCTTCGCACCGTTCTCGACGATAGCATTGCGCAACTCGCGGTTGGCCAGGTACTGCAGGCGCAGATCAATGGACAACGCCAAGGGCTTTCCGGCCTTGGCGTTTTTGGTGACCTGGACATCCTTGATCAGCCTGCCGCGCCGATCCTTGATGACTTGTCGCTTGCCGGCGACCCCGGCGAGCCATTCGTCGTAGGCCAGTTCGACGCCTTCCCTGCCTCGATCGTCAATGTCGGTAAACCCGACCATGTGGGCCGTGACCTCACCCGCCGGATAGAAACGCCGGAATTCCTCGATGCCATAGACACCGGGTACCTTCAGGTCGAGCACGCTCTGGCCCTGTTCCGGGGTCAGGCCGCGAACCAGATAGATGAATTCCTTATTGGCCTGGGCTTCGAGGCGCTCGGCCAAAGCCTTGGGATCCTGTCCGAGGGCGGCCGCCAGGGCGGGCCACTTGTCCTTGGCCAACTGCATTTCCTTGGCGTTGGCCCACAAAGTGGTCACCGGTGTACTCACGGCCAGGGGTTCGCCGTTGCGGTCGGTGATCAGGCCACGGTGAGCCGGAATCGGAATATGACGCACACTGCGGGCGTCGCCTTGCCCCTTGAGGAAGTCACGGTCAACGACCTGCAGGTCGATGATGCGCCACGAGATGGCAGCCACCATGATCCCGAGCAACCCCAGGACCAGACGGAACCGCCACGGGAACAGCGCCCCTTCGAGCTTCATCATGGCGCCACCATCTGCACTTCGGCAGCGCCCGGGATACGCATTTTCAGTTGTTCGGTGGCCAGCACTTCGATACGACTGTGGGCCGTCCAGGTGCTCTGCTCCAGGATCAGCCGGCCCCATTCGGCCTGCGCCTTGTCGCGCACGCTCAGCTCGTTATAAAGGGTATTGAGCAACTGCCGGTTCCAGTGGGCGCTGTAAGACACGGCGATGGCCGACACGAGCACGCCGATAAACAGCAACAGCATGAAGAGGCTGCCGCCTGGCAGGGGCTTGGCGAAGAGCCGGCTCACCGCAACTTCTCCGCGACACGCATGACCGCGCTACGGGCACGTGGATTGGCCTTGAGTTCAGCCTCGGAAGCGAACTGTGCCTTGCCGTGGACCTTGATCTTCGGCACGAAGGCTTCGAACCGCACCGGCAGGTTGCGCGGCAGGTTATCGGCTTCCCCCTTGGTCAGCTTGCGCATGAACAGCTTGACGATACGGTCTTCCAGGGAATGGAAGCTGATCACCACCAGGCGGCCGCCGATCTCCAGCGCGTCGAGCGCTGCTTCGAGGCCGGCTTCGAGATCGCCCAGTTCGTTATTGACGTGGATGCGCAACCCCTGGAACGCACGGGTCGCAGGGTTCTTGCCCTTTTCCCATGCCGGGTTGGCGACTTTCAGCACCTCGGCCAGATCGCCGGTGCGCTCGAATGGCTTGACGTCACGACGCTCGACCACGGCGCGCGCCATGCGTCCGGAGAAACGCTCTTCGCCGTATTCCTTGAATACACGGGCAATTTCTTCCACCGGGGCGGTGTTGACGAACTCGGCCGCGCTGATGCCACGGGAAGGGTCCATGCGCATATCCAGCGGGCCATCGTTGAGAAAACTGAACCCACGTTCAGGGTCGTCCAGTTGCGGCGAAGACACGCCCAGGTCGAGCAGGACACCGCTGACCTTGCCGGCCAGGCCACGCTCGGCGACTTCAGAACCCAACTCTGCAAAGCTGCGCTGCACAACGACAAAGCGGCCGTCTTCGGCCGCCAGCGCTTGCCCGGTGGCAATCGCTTGAGGATCCTTGTCGAACCCCAGCAGCCGACCGTCCGGACCGAGCTGGCTGAGGATGAGCCGGCTGTGCCCGCCGCGCCCGAACGTGCCGTCCAGATAGCAGCCATCAGGACGTACGGCGAGTGCCTCGACGGCCTCGTCAAGCAGTACGGTGATGTGTTTGAAGCCGCTATCAATAGTCACAGGATCAGATCACGCAGTTCATCGGGCATGGCGCCCGGTTGTTGAATAGCAGCCAGGTCCGCGGCGGAAACCGCATTCCAGGCATCTTCGTCCCACAGCTGGAACTTGTTCAGTTGGCCCACCAGCATCGCGCGCTTGTCCAGCTTCGCGTACTCGCGCAGGCGTGGCGGAACCAGAAAACGGCCACTGCCGTCGAGCTCCAGGTCAACGGCATTACCGATCAGCAGACGTTGCAGACGACGGTTTTCTTCTCGGAGCGAAGGCAGCGCGCGCAGTTTGGTTTCGATGATTTCCCATTCATCGAGCGGGTAAACGCACAGACATGGATCAACGGCATCGATCGTGACGATTAATTGACCGGAACTACGCGAAACGAGCTCGTCACGATACCGGCTCGGCATAGCGAGACGACCCTTAGCATCGAGACTGATGGCGTTAGCTCCGCGAAACACGTCAGCGTTTCTCCAAAATTTAGCGTTTTACGCTCAAAAAACCCACTTCATGCCACTTTCCTCCACTTGCGCACACTATAGGAATGCGCCCACCGCACCGTCAAGGCGCGTATTGAAGGAAAAGCCTTATAGATCGGAGATTTAGGAGCGTTTTTTGGGGACCAACGGGAATCTGGCGTAGGATTTTTCAACACAACTCAAATGAACACAGGAAGCTGCGCTCACAAGTTAAAGTGATTTGTTAAGAGTAAGATTTTTTTGGTCTTAGGAATTGCTGCTGCCAGCGATTTGGCAAGGAGGGAATAAGGTGGAGAGTCGATCTGTAAGCCGGGTTCTGTCTTGAACAGTCATTCGTCTACGATGGCCATCACTGGACATCTTTAGCAACCTACCCGGTCCCAGCGCGGGCCACGCCTTGGGACCCTATTTGGTCTTGCTCCAAGTGGGGTTTACCTAGCCACGAACTGTTGCCAGCCGTGCGGTGCGCTCTTACCGCACCTTTTCACCCTTACCGGCGCCGAAGCGCTTAGGCGGTTATTTTCTGTGGCACTTTCCGTAGGCTCGCGCCTCCCAGGCATTACCTGGCACTTCGCCCTATGGAGCCCGGACTTTCCTCCCCCTTCCAATTTTCATGGAAGGCAGCGACTGTCCGATCGACTCTCCGCCGCGAAGGTTAACGGCAGAGCGCCCGAAGAACAAGCGCTAAAAGCCTTTGGCCACTTCATCTGTCCGGTTTTACCGGGCCTTCTGTTTGTCCAGCGCGACCTGATACAACACATTCTTGCGCTCGCCGGTGATCTGCGCTGCAAGCGCGGCGGCGCGCTTGAGTGGCATTTCTTCGAGCAGCAGGTCCAGGATGCGCATCGCTTCGCTGCTGACAGCCTCGTCATTTTCCGGCGCCGCCCAGCCTGCCACCAACACGACACACTCGCCGCGCTGCTGGTTGCTGTCGCTCTCGACGAAGGCACGCAACTGCGCCAACGGCAAGCCCTTGAGGGTTTCGAAGGTCTTGGTCAACTCGCGGGCCAGCAGTGCCGGACGCTCCGGACCGAACACCTGCTCCATGTCCTGCAGGCATTCCAGGATGCGATGCGGCGCCTCATAGAAGATCAATGTGCGAGGCTCCTCCTTTATAGCCTCCAGGCGTGCCCGGCGCCCCACCGCCTTGGCCGGCAGGAAACCTTCGAAGATGAAACGGTCCGACGGCAAGCCGGCCGCGGACAACGCTGCGATCAGGGCGCAAGCCCCCGGCACAGGCACCACGTCGATACCGGCCGCCCGGGCCTGGCGCACCAAATGGTAGCCCGGATCGGAAATCAGCGGCGTACCCGCATCGGAAATCAGCGCGACGTTTTCGCCCGCCAGCAGGCGAGTGATAAACCGGCTACCCTCGTCCCGCTCGTTATGTTCGTGGCAGGCCGCCAGCGCAGTGGAGATACCGAAATGCTGCAGCAAGCGCTGGGAATGACGGGTGTCTTCGGCGGCAATCAAGGCAACCTCCCGAAGAATCTTCAACGCCCGGGCGCTGATATCGTCCAGGTTGCCGATGGGCGTCGCCACCACATAAAGCGAGCCGGCGGCGGAATTCAAAGCACCTGGAGCAGTCAAAGCGCATACCTCATGATCGGTGAAAACCGCCATTGTAGCGCGTAGCGGACATCGCGGCTGTTTGTAGCGCGGCGTTGCATGCCGGCCTTTTGTGCTGCACCGCAACATTTGAAATACCTAAATCGATCGATTCACGCCACTGACATCGCACCCCGGCCGGTGCTTGGGTACAATTCGACGCTAATTTGATCTCGTATCAGGAACATTTACATGATCGCTTGTCTGCGGCTGTTTTCCGCTCTCTGCCTCGCTGCCCTCCTGGCGGCCTGCGCCAGCTCGCCCTCGTCCAGTCTTGGCGAGCTTCCACGGACCCCGGATGCCAGTATCGAGCAACTGCTCGAACAGGCCGCCCAAAGCAAAACACCGGAAAAAGCCGCCCTGCTGCGCCTGAGCGCCGCCGACCTGGCCTACCGCCAGGGCAATGCCGGCCAGTCCGCACAGATCCTGCAACAGGTGCCGATGGAGCAGCTCAAGCCCGGCCAACAGATCTTTGCCAACACGCTGTCGGCGGAACTGGCCATGACGCGCAATCAGCCCAAGGCGGCCCTGACCGCCCTGAGCCACCCAAGCCTGCAACACTTGAGCGAGATGCCGGTGGAGCAGCAGGTCCGCACCGGAACCGTCCGTGCCCGCGCCCTGGAGGCCGATGGCCAGACGCTGGCGGCTGCCAAGGAGCGAATCTTCATTGCGCCGCTGCTCGAAAAAGAAGCGGCAGCGAAGAACCATGAAGCGATCTGGTCCCTGATCGCTTCCCTGCCTACCGACCAACTGCAACCGACCACCACCGACGATCTCGGCGGCTGGCTGAGCCTGGCCCGCGCAGTGAAAACCGCCGGCACCCTGGAACAGCAGCAGGCCGCCATCGACAGCTGGCGCGAACAGAACCCCAAGCACCCGGCTGCGATCCAACTGCCGACGCCCCTGGTCAAGCTCAAGGAGCTGGCAAGCCAGCCACTGAGCAAGATCGCCCTGCTGCTGCCTCAGAACGGCCAGCTGGCCTCGGTTGCCAAGGCCCTGCGCGAAGGCTTCATTGCCGCGCACTACCAGGCTCAACAGGCCGGGCAGAAGCCGCCAAGCATCCAGTTCTACGACAGCTCCAGCCTGACCTCCATGGACGACTTCTACCGCAAGGCCCAGGCCGATGGCGTGCAGTTGGTGGTCGGGCCGCTGGAAAAACCGCTGGTCAAGCAGATCAGCACGCGCCCGCAATTGCCGATTACCACCCTGGCGCTGAACTACAGCGAAGGTGAACAAGGCCCACCCCAACTCTTCCAGTTCGGCCTGGCACCCGAGGACGAAGCCCGCGAAGTCGCTCGTCGCGCACGTGCCGATGGCCTGCATCGCGCAGCCGTCATGGTGCCAAAGGGCGAATGGGGTGATCGTGTCCTGAAAGCCTTCAGCCAGGATTGGCAGGCCAACGGTGGCACGATCATCGCCATCGAGCGTGTCGACCAGCCGGTGCAACTGGCGCAGCAGATCGCCGACATGTTCCAACTGCGCCAGAGCGAGGCTCGCGCCAAGAGCCTGCAGAACACCGTAGGCACCACGGTTGCGGCCCAGCCGTCCCGTCGCCAGGACATCGAATTCATCTTCCTGGCCTCGACTCCGCAACAGGCCCAGCAGATCAAGCCGACCCTGAACTTCCAGTACGCCGGCGACGTACCGGTCTATGCGACTTCTTCGGTGTTCAGCGCCAGCGGCGACCAGAACCAGTACAACGACATGAACGGGATTCGCTTCTGCGAAACCCCTTGGCTGCTCGATGCCAACGACCCGCTGCGCCAGCAGGTCAGCGCCCAGTGGCCTCAGGCCGGCGGCAGTCTGGGCCGGTTGTACGCGATGGGCGCGGACGCCTACCGCCTGGCCCCTCGCCTGGGTCAGCTCAAGACTTTGCCGGACAGCCGTATCGAAGGCTTGTCAGGCAGCCTGGCCGTATCGCAATCCCAGCGCGTCCAGCGGCAATTGCCTTGGGCCGAGTTCGTCAACGGACAGGTGCAGCGCCTGCCGGACACTCAGCGCTGATGCCTGAGCGATCGCGCCAGCAGAGCGGACGGGATGCCGAGGGCATGGCCCTCGCGCACCTCCAGCAACAGGGTCTGCGCCTGGTAGCGCAGAACTGGCTGTGTCAACGCGGCGAGCTTGATCTGGTCATGCTTGATGGCGATACAGTAGTATTTGTCGAAGTCCGCTACAGAAAAAATACCCAATGGGGTGGCGCCCTCGACAGCATCGACTCGCGCAAGCGCCAGAAGCTGATTTTCGCCGCACAGTATTTTCTGCAACGCGAATCTCGCTGGGCCGATCACCCCTGCCGCTTCGACGTAGTTGCCATCGACAGCAACGCCGATCAGTTGAACTGGCTGCAGAACGCCTTCGACGGTTGAACGGCGGGCCGGACACCTTTACCCAATTTTTGCTCTTTGCTTTGCGCGCCGCACATGCCTGTGCCGATAAGCCGCGCTACTTAAGGTCACACAGATGGACATGCAATCGCGAATCCGCCAGCTTTTCCAGGCCAGTATCGACACCAAGCAGCAGGCGATGGACGTACTTGCACCGCACATCGAGCAAGCCAGCCAAGTGATGGTCAATGCCCTGCTCAACGAGGGCAAGATGCTGTCGTGCGGCAACGGCGGCTCCGCCGGCGATGCCCAGCACTTCTCGTCCGAGCTGCTCAACCGCTTCGAGCGCGAGCGCCCGAGCCTGCCCGCCATCGCACTGACCACGGACAGCTCGACGATCACCTCGATCGCCAACGACTACAGCTACAACGAAGTCTTCTCCAAACAGATTCGCGCCCTGGGCCAGCCCGGCGATGTACTGCTGGCGATTTCCACCAGTGGCAACTCGGCCAATATTATTCAGGCAATCCAGGCCGCACATGATCGCGAAATGATTGTCGTAGCATTGACCGGGCGCGATGGCGGCGGCATGGCCTCATTGCTGTTGCCTGAAGACATCGAGATTCGCGTGCCGGCCAACGTCACCGCACGTATCCAGGAAGTCCACCTGCTGGCGATTCACTGTCTTTGCGACTTGATCGACAGCCAACTGTTCGGGAGTGAAGAATGACCCCTAATCGCCTGGGCCTTCTGGCCCTGACCCTGTGCCTTGGCATCAGTGGCTGCACCTCGGTGGTTAACGCCAGCCGGGAAGCGCCGATCGAAGACGACCGCGGCACCCGCACCTTCGGCAGCAAGATCGACGACTCCCTGATCGAAACCAAGGCCGGCGTGAACATCGCCAAGGCCGACCCGGCCCTGGACAACAACTCTCACATCGTCGTCACCAGCTTCAACGGTGTCGTGCTGCTGGCCGGCCAGACCCCACGGGAAGACCTCAAAGCCAAGGCCGAGCAGGCTGCCAGCGCCGTACAACGGGTCAAGACCGTGCATAACGAATTGCAGGTGTTGCAACCCTCCTCTTTGCTGGCGCGCCAGAACGATGCCTGGCTGACCACCAAGATCAAGACCCAGATGCTCACCGATGCGAGCATTCCTGGTTCGCGTATCAAGGTTGTGACCGAGAATGGCATCGTTTATCTGCTGGGCTTGCTGACCAAGCAGGAGGCCGCCCAGGCGACCAATCTGGTGCAGGGGGTTTCCGGGGTGCAGAAGATTGTGAAGTTGTTTGAGTATATTGACTGAGGGTAGTTGCGGTTCTTGATGCTGCGCTTGGCTTGACTGGAAAAACGGTGCTTCTTCAGATGGGGGAGTGCCGTTTTTTTTGGTTGGTTGGTGTGTATATCCGTTTCTTCGGTAACGGCTGATTAGGGTTCCGCCCTTACGGCGGGTCACTTTTGAAAAGGCGCCAAAAGTAACCAAAAGCGCCTCGCCCCACCACTGGGCACCTCGCTTACGCGAGGTGTTCCCTCACTCCGGCATTGCTCCGTGGGCCCGCCGCGAAGGGCCATCCATGGCCCAGCGCGGCTAACCCGGCATCCATGCCGGGTTGCCCACTACACAATACCTGCGTTCGGCCCTTGTGGTTTACGGGGCGTCCAGATCAAAAGCAAGAGCAAGAGCAAGAGCAAGGCGGTGTGACGGCTGGCCTGTTTCTCCGGCTGTACCGGAATTTCATTGTGGGAGCAAAGCTTGCTCGCGATTGCGGTGTCCCAGTCAACATCAATGCTGCCGATCCGACGCCATCGCGAGCAGACTCGCACACAGGTATATGATGCAAGTTTGTATGTGCTGAAGATCTCATGTGGGAGCGGGCTTGCTCGCGAAGACGGCCTCACAGCCGACTTATCTCTCTGATCTCAGCTCAATCAACTGTTGAACACATTTTTACATTCCCTTAATTAGTAGGCAGTTACCGTCTCGCTACTAAACGAAAAGAAGCAGCTGTGCGCGAGTTAGTAGAGCGGTAAGGCAACGGAAAACCCGGCGCACCGTCAAGTGCAGGCGAAGGCCTGACTGATGAGACTCCCACAATTGGATTGGGTTACGACCGGAATAGTCAGGCCGCCTCGCTTTGGCTTTGGCTTTGGCTTTGGCTTTGGCTTTGGCTTTGGCTTTTGATCTTGATCTTAGCGCCCCGTAAACCACAAGGGCCGAACGCAGGCATTGCGCAGTGGGCATCCCGGCATGGATGCCGGGATAGCCGCGCTGGGCCATGGATGGCCCTTCGCGGCGGGCCCGCGGAGTAATGCCGGAGTGAGGGAACACCTCGCGCAAGCGAGGTGCCCAGTGGTGGGGCAAGAGCGTTTTGCTTACTTTTGCGCTGTTCAAAAGTAAGCCGCCGTAAGGGCGGAACCCTAAGCAGCCATTACCGCAGAAACGGATATACACACAGGCATATCGGTCATCCGCTCGCTACTTCACCACCTTAAGACTAGGCCGCCCACTAGGCCGCGGCGGCTCGTCATCCGGCGGCAAATCATCATCCACCTCGTACTCATCCTCGCCATCCAACGGCGTTTCAAGCTCGAACACCATGCCCTGCCCGTTCTCCCGGGCGTAGATCCCGAGGATCGAAGCGATAGGCACATACAGCGTGTGCGGCACACCGCCGAAACGCCCTTCGAAGCTCACGGCATCGTTGTCCATGTGCAAATGGCGCACGGCAGCCGGCGAAACATTCAGGACAATCTGCCCGTCACTGGCAAACCCCTGTGGTACCTGTACCGACGGGTATTCGGCATTGACCAGCATATGCGGGGTGCAATCGTTGTCCACAATCCACTCGTAGAGCGCGCGGACCAGATAAGGTCGACTGGAGTTCATAGCGGCTCCCTAAGCCTCAGCGCATGTCGCGTTCGACACCAGACAGACTCGCCTGGAAAGTCTCACGCGCAAATTGGCGCTCCATATAATCAAGCAGCGGCTTGGCGGGCCGCGGCAGTTCGATACCCAGGATCGGCAAACGCCAGAGTATGGGCAATAGGCAGCAATCCACCAGACTTTGTTCCTCACTGAGGAAAAACGGCTTGTCGATGAACAGTGGCGACACGCCGGTCAGGCTTTCGCGCAACTCCTTGCGCGCGACTGCCCGCTCCGACTCCTTGGTCCGCGGATCCAGAATCAGGTCAACCAGACCGCACCAGTCGCGCTGGATCCGGTGGATCAGCAGACGACTGTTCGCTCGGGCAACAGGGTACACCGGCAGCAAGGGTGGATGCGGATAGCGCTCATCCAGATATTCCATCACCACGGTCGATTCCCACAATGCCAGGTCGCGATCGACCAGCGTGGGCAGGCTGCCATAAGGGTTCACTTCGATCAGCTTCGGCGGCTGGCGGCCTGCCTCGACGTAAATGATCTCGGCGCTGACACCTTTCTCTGCCAGTACGATACGTACCCGGTGGGAATAGTGGTCGGCGGGGTCGGAGTAACAGGCCAACCGATTGGTCACGCCCATGGCGATCCTCCTCGCTTGTAGAATTTTTGGAAAAACGGAAAAACGAGCGCGCCCAGAGGGCGCCTCCCGTAACACCTGGTCGACCAGGCTCGTTACACTTTCAGAGACGCCCTTGGGCGCGCGCGATTAACAGCAACGGCTTACAGCTTTATCAATGGACGTCTTTCCAGTATTCACGCTTGAGCAGGTAAGCGAATACGAAGAAGAACGCCAGGTACAGCAACACATAAGTACCGATGCGCTGATGCTCCAGCTTCACCGGGTTGGCCGAGTAGGCCAGGAAGGTCACCAGGTTCTTGACCTTCTCATCGAACTGCTCGGGCGTCAGGCTGCCGGTATTCGGCACGATGGTCAACTGGTCGCAGGCTTCATGGGTCAAAGCCGTGCCGGTCAACGGATCGAATTGCTTCTTGCCGTTCTCGACGATCTGAACCTGCTTGCAGCCTACCACCTGGCGACCTTGCAGGTTGGCCAGGACGTTGGGCATGCCGACGTTCGGGAAGACCTTGTTATTCACGCCCCATGGACGCGCAGGGTCCTCATAGAACGAACGCAGGTAACCGTAGAGCCAGTCGGTTCCACGCACGCGGGCAACCAGGGTCAGGTCAGGCGGCGCGGCGCCGAACCAGGTCTTGGCATCTGCCGGTTGCATGCCGATGTTCATGTGATCGCCCAGCTTGGCACCAGTGAACACCAGCTTCTCGAGCATCAGGTCAGGGGGAATGCCCAGGTCATTGGCCACGCGCTCGTAACGCTGGAACTTGGCGCTGTGGCAACCCATGCAATAGTTGGCGAACGTCCGGGCGCCGTCCTGCATGGCGGCTTTATCGGACACGTCGATGTCGACTTTTTCCAGCTCTGGACCACCATGTTCGGCCGCGAAGGACAGGACAGGCAGGGCAGCAAGAATCAGTGCAGCGAATAGTTTTTTCATCAGCCAGTCACCCTTTCCGGAACCGGTTTTGTCTTCTCGAGCCGGGTATAGAACGGCATCAGAATGAAGTAGGCGAAATACAGGAAGGTGCAGACCTGCGACAGCAGCGTACGACCCGGCGTAGGTGCCAGTACACCCAGCACACCCAGGATCACGAACGAGATGCAGAACACCACCAGCCAGATCCGGCTCAGCCAGCCCTTGTAGCGCATGGACTTGACGGGGCTGCGGTCCAGCCATGGCAGCACGAACAGTACAGCGATGGCCGCGCCCATGGCGATGACACCCAGCAGCTTGTCCGGAACCGCACGCAGAATCGCGTAGAACGGTGTGAAGTACCACACTGGGGCGATGTGCTCGGGAGTCTTGAACGCGTTCGCCTGTTCGAAGTTCGGCTTCTCGAGGAAGTAGCCACCCATCTCAGGGAAGAAGAACACGATGGAGCAGAAGATGAACAGGAAGACCACTACGCCAACGATGTCTTTCACGGTGTAGTACGGGTGGAAGGCGATGCCGTCCAGCGGTACGCCGTTTTCGTCCTTGAGCTTCTTGATGTCCACGCCGTCCGGGTTGTTCGAGCCCACTTCGTGCAACGCCAGGATGTGCAGCACCACCAGGCCGAGGATCACGATCGGCAGGGCCACTACATGCAGGGCGAAGAAGCGGTTCAGGGTAATACCGGAGATCAGGTAGTCACCACGGATCCACTGGGTCAGGTCGTCGCCGATGACGGGAATCGCACCGAACAGCGAGATGATCACCTGGGCACCCCAGTAGGACATCTGCCCCCATGGCAGCAGGTAACCCATGAAGGCTTCGGCCATCAGCGCCAGGTAGATCAGCATGCCGAAGACCCATACCAGCTCGCGGGGTTTCTGATACGAACCGTAGAGCAGGCCTCGGAACATATGCAGGTAAACCACGATGAAGAAAGCCGAGGCGCCGGTGGAGTGCAGCAGGCGCAGGATCGAGCCGTACTCGACGTCGCGCATGATGTACTCGACGGAAGCGAACGCTTCTTCCGCCGACGGGGTGTAGCTCATGGTCAGCCAGACACCGGTAACGATCTGGTTGACCAGAACGAGCAGTGCCAGGGAGCCGAAGAAGTAGAAGAAGTTGAAGTTCTTTGGAGCGTAATACTTGCTGAGATGGTCTTCCCACATTTTGGTCGCGGGAAAGCGCGCATCAAACCAGTCCATTAATTTGCTCATCACGCTTTCTCCGTATCGACGCCAACGACAATGATGTCGTCCGACTCATAAGAATGCGGGGGAACTGGCAGGTTCAGGGGTGCAGGCTGCGACTTGTAGACGCGACCGGCCAGGTCATAGTGGGAACCGTGGCAAGGGCAGAAATAACCACCGACCCAATCCTTGCCCAGGTCGGCAGGGGCCACTTCGGGACGGAACGTTGGCGAGCAACCCAGGTGTGTGCAGATCCCGATCAGCAGCAGGACTTCCGGCTTGATCGAACGGGTCTTCGGGTCCACGTACGTTGGTTGCGTCGAGCTCTTGGAGTCGGGGTCGGACAACTGCCCCTCGATCTTTTTCAGATTCCCCAGAATTTCTTCTGTACGGCGGACGATGAATACCGGCTGGCCGCGCCATTCAGCAATCATCTGCTGGCCTGGCTCGATCTTGCTGACATTCACTTTCACCGGTGCACCTGCAGCTTTCGCCTTGGCACTGGGAAACCATGACCCCACGAACGGGACCGCAGCCCCCACCGCCCCTGCAGCACCCACCACGGATGTGGCTGCTACCAGGAAGCGACGCCGGCCTGCATTCACGCCGTCATTGCTCATTCAGTCCTCTCCCATCAGCTTTGTGGCCTGTTAAACCAGGCGTCTACTAAGTAAAAATCTGAACTTATAAAAATTTTGCCGAATGGTAATGAAAACCCCCAATTCTGACAAGGTAATTACCGAGCGGCGATACCGCCAAGCCTTGTAGTATAGGGGCTCCACGGATGTGGCAAGTTGTCACAGCAAATTATTTTGCCCATAAAAAAACGCCCGGCTCCGCGAGGAACTGGGCGTTCTTTTGAACGCGAGAGCGAATTAACGCTTCGAGTACTGTGGACGCTTACGCGCTTTACGCAGACCGACTTTCTTACGTTCAACTTCACGAGCATCGCGAGTCACGAAGCCAGCTTTACGCAGAGGGCTGCGCAGAGTCTCGTCGTAGTCCATCAGGGCGCGAGTGATGCCGTGGCGGATTGCGCCAGCCTGACCACTTACACCACCACCGATAACGGTGACGTAGATGTCGAACTTCTCGACGGTCTCGGTCAGTTCCAGTGGCTGGCGAACAACCATGCGAGCGGTTTCGCGGCCGAAGAAGCTATCCAGAGAGCGGTTGTTGATGGAGATGTTACCAGTGCCCGGACGCAGGAAAACGCGTGCGGTTGCAGTCTTGCGACGGCCAGTGCCGTAATTTTGAGTCGCCGACATAATGAACTATTCCGTTAAAACTTCAGTTCTTGGGGCTGCTGAGCAGTATGAGGGTGAGCAGCGCCCGCATAAACCTTCAGCTTACGATACATGTCGCGACCCAGCGGGTTCTTAGGCAGCATGCCTTTAACCGCGGTCTCGATCACGCGCTCAGGGGCTTTGGCGATCAGCTTTTCAAAGTTGATCGACTTGATGCCACCAGGAAAACCGGAGTGGGAGTAGTACATCTTGTCAGAGGTCTTGGCACCCGTCACACGTACCTGCTCGGCGTTGATCACAACGATGTAGTCACCGGTGTCGACGTGAGGAGTGTACTCAGGCTTGTGCTTGCCACGCAGACGGCTCGCGATTTCGGTGGCCAGACGACCCAGGGTCTGACCAGCAGCGTCGACGACGAACCAGTCGCGCTTTACTGTTTCCGGTTTAGCAGTAAAAGTTTTCATTCTTTATAGCCTCAGGGGCCGCCCTGTAAATTAGACGGCGGATCTTACTGAATAGTGCGTACTTTGACAAGTCAAAGGCAGCCGGATACAGACGCTTTCGGGGGCTCGGGTCGGCGCGTCCGTTCAACGGCAAGATTCTTCGGCGGCGGGGCATCACTTCCACTGCAGAAAGAGGTGCGCAATTATGCAGATTGCGAAAAATAATTCAACCTGCTTTTATGATTGCTTTGCCCAAGGAGTCCCCGATGGACTATCGCCAGCTAGGCCGTACCGATCTCAACGTGAGCGCCCTGTGTCTTGGAACCATGACCTGGGGCGAGCAGAACAGCGAGGCCGAGGCCTTCGCCCAGATTGAACGCGCCAAGGATGCCGGCATCAATTTCATCGACACCGCCGAAATGTACCCGGTCCCGCCGAAGGCCGAGACCTATGCCACCACCGAACGCTACATCGGCAACTACTTCAAGAGCCATGGCGACCGTGCCGATTGGGTCCTGGCGAGCAAGATCGCAGGCCCCGGCAACACCATCGACTACATTCGCGACAAGAACCTCAAGCACAACCGCCGTCACATCACCGAGGCGCTGGACGCCAGCCTAAAGCGTCTGCAGACCGACTGGATCGATCTCTATCAACTGCATTGGCCGGAGCGCAGCACCAATTTCTTCGGACAGCTGGGCTATCAGCACAAGGCCGATGAAGATTTCACTCCGTTGGAGGAAACCCTCGAAGCCCTGGACGAACAAGTCCGCGCCGGCAAGATCCGCCACATTGGCCTGTCCAACGAGACGCCATGGGGCACCATGAAATTCCTCGCCCTGGCCGAAGCGCGTGGCTGGCCGCGAGCCGTCTCGATCCAGAACCCGTACAACCTGCTCAACCGCAGCTTTGAAATCGGCCTCTCGGAAATCGCGATCCGTGAACAGTGCGGCCTGCTGGCCTACTCACCCCTGGCGTTCGGCTTCCTGTCGGGCAAGTATGAAGGCGGTGCCCGACCGCCCAAGGGCCGCCTGACGCTCTACAGTCGCTTCGCGCGCTACTTCAATCCGCAGTCGGAAGCGGCGTGCAGCCGTTATGTAGCGCTGGCTCGCGAACATGGCCTGGATCCGGCGCAAATGGCCCTGGCGTTCGTCACCCGGCAGCCGTTCGTGACCAGCAACATCATTGGCGCCACGACGCTGGAACAACTGGACAGCAACATTGCCAGCCTCGACCTGGAGCTGTCGGATGAGGTCCTGGCGGGAATCGAGGCGATTCATAAGGATCATCCGAATCCGGCGCCTTGATCGCCTGACAGGGCCAATCGCGAGCAGGCTCGCTCCCACAGTAGACCGCGCTCTGTCATTAGACGGCGATCCAATGTGGGAGCGAGCCTGCTCGCGATAGCGATCTCAGGTTCGCGCCGAATTCAAAGCGACCGCGCAACGATCTCCTTCATGATCTCATTGGTCCCGGCATAGATCCGCTGCACCCGCGCATCCGCCCACGCCCGGGCAATCGGGTACTCCCACATGAAGCCATACCCACCGTGCAGCTGCACGCACTCATCGAGCACCTTGCATTGCAGGTCGGTGCCCCAGTATTTCGCCATCGCTGCCGTCGGCACGTCGAGTTTGCCTTGCAGGTGCAGTTCCAGGCAGCGGTCGACAAAGACCCGACCGATCTGGATTTCGGTGGCCATTTCCGCCAGCTTGAAGCGGGTGTTCTGGAAGTCCGCGATGGACTTGCCGAATGCCTTGCGATCACGGGTGTAATCCAGCGTCCACTGTAGCGCCGCCTCGGCCGAGGCCAGGCCGCCGATGGCCACGGTCAAGCGTTCCTGAGGCAGCTCCTGCATCAGGTAGGCAAATCCCATTCCGGCCTGCCCCAGGAGATTTTCCTTCGGTACGCGAACATCCTGGAAGAACAACTCCGAGGTGTCCTGAGCTTTCATACCGACCTTTTCCAGGCGCTTGCCTTTCTCGAAGCCGGGCGTGCCCGCTTCCACCAGGAACAGACTGGTGCCCTTGGCGCCAGCCTTCGGGTCAGTCTTGGCCACCACGATGACCAGGTCGGCCAGGTAACCATTGGTGATGAAGGTCTTCGAACCGTTGATGACATAGTCATCCCCGTCCAGTACCGCCGTGGTCTTCACGCCTTGCAGATCGGAACCGGCACCCGGCTCGGTCATGGCAATGGCTGTGACCATTTCACCGGAGATCAACTTGGGCAGGTACTTGTGCTTCAGCGCCTCGCTGCCGTAATGCAGGATGTAGGGCGCAACAATGTCGGAGTGCAGCGAAAAGCCGATACCCGTCAGCCCCAGGCGGCCGATTTCCTCGATCACCACGGCGCTGTAGAGAAAGTCTGCTTCCAGCCCGCCGTAAGCCTGCGGCAAATGAGAGCACAACATGCCCGCCTCCCCTGCCTTGTTCCAGAGCTGGCGATCCACATGCCCCTGTTTTTCCCATTGGCTGTGGTAGGGAACGGCTTCTTTTTCAAGGAAGGTTCGTACGCTGTCACGGAACAATTCGTGTTCGGGACTGAACAGGGTTCTTGGGATCATGACGCACCATTCATTATTGTTGGGGGTGGTTATCCGACAGAGCCTAAGCTCGGGAGGGGTGACGGGACACTGGACACATCCGACAAAAAATAAGACGATCCAGCCGTCTGGTGACCACTATCCCTTATAAAAATAAAAGTTGAATTATGTCCAAGCACGTCTCCACGCCCTTGCGGCGCGTCAGCATCCTGGCAATCGACCGGGTCTTCGCTTCCACCCTCATGCAAGCCAAGGATTTTTTCCATCTGGCCAGCCTGCGCTATGGCAAACAACTGGGCCATGGCCTGACGCCGGCGTTCGAAACCCGCCTTGTCAGCCCCGACGGCAAACCGGTGAACAGCTTCAGCGACGTGATCATGCCGGTAGACAGCGGCCTGGAAGATACCGATGTGATCATCCTGCCGGCGTTCTGGGATGATTTCCCCGCCCTTTGCCTGCGCTATCCCCAGATCCTGCCCTGGCTGCGAGACCAGCATGCCCGCGGTGCGGTGCTGTGCGGCGAAGCCACCGGTGTGTTCTGGCTGGCCGAGGCCGGATTGCTCGACGGCAAGGAAGCAACCACCTACTGGCGCTTCTTCAACGCATTCAAGGAGCGTTTTCCGCAGGTTCACCTGAATCAGGACAAGCACCTGACCGACGCCGACAACCTGTTCTGTGCCGGTGGCACCACCTCGGCCTGCGACCTGTACATTTACCTCATCGAACGCTTCTGCGGCGCCAACGTGGCCCAGGCGGTGGCGCGGGACATCCTTTATGAAGTACAGCGCAACTATTCGCCGGGCCGAATCGGCTTCGGCGGCCAGAAGCTGCATCAGGACGTGATCATCCTGCAGATCCAGCAATGGCTCGAAGAGCACTTCGCGGACAAGTTCCGCTTCGAGGACGTCGCCCGGGAACATGGCATGAGCATCCGCAACTTCATGCGCCGCTTCCAGACCGCCACGGGAGACAAGCCCCTGCATTACCTGCAGCGACTGCGCATCGAAACGGCCAAGGGCCTGCTGTCCGGCAGCCGCAAGAGCATCAAGACCATCAGCTATGAAGTCGGCTACGACGATGCGAGCTTTTTCGCACGGCTGTTCCGGCAACATACCGATCTGTCGCCGAACCAGTATCGTCAGCAGTTTCAGCAGGCGGCGTAGGACTGAGCACACCCCTTCCCTTGTGGGAGCGAGCCTGCTCGCGATAGCGCTGGTTCAATCAGCATCAATGTTGAATGTGCCGCCGCCATCGCGAGCAGGCTCGCTCCCACAGAGGTCGGTGGTAAAACAGAAACCGGGCATAAAAAAGCCTGCAATCGCAGGCTCTTTTCAGGTTTAAAAACGCTTACGGCTTGTGCGCCCGCGCCAGGAACTCATGGGACTGCATTTCCAGCAGGCGGCTCAGCGTTCGCTGGAACTCGAAGGTCAGGCGACCACCGGTGTAGAGGTCCTTGAGCTCGACTTCGGCCGAGATGATCAGCTTCACGTTGCGGTCGTAGAACTCGTCCACCATGTTGATGAAACGGCGAGCGATGTCGTCGGTGGTGACGCTCATCTGTTCGACGCCACTGAGCAACACGGCGTGGAAGATCTTGCCCAGCTCGATGTAGTCGTTCTGGCTGCGAGGACCGTCGCACAGTTCGCGGAAATCGAACCAGGCCACGTCGTCACAAGTGCGGATGGCGCGGATTTCACGATTCTCGATGATCAGTACGTCGTTCTCGACCGCCTGGGTGCATTCCGGCGTGAGGGCACGGAAGCTCTTGCGCAGGCTTTCTTCGGCGGCAGCGTCCAGCGGAAAATGGAACAGCTCCGCTTGCTCGAGATGACGCAGGCGATAGTCGACGCCGCTGTCGACGTTGACGATTTCGGTGTGCTCCTTGATCAGCGCGATGGCCGGCAGGAAGCGCGCCCGTTGCAGACCGTCCTTGTACAGGCCGTCCGGCACGATGTTCGAGGTGGCGACCAGGGTCACGCCGTTCCTGAACAACTCTTCCATCAAGGTGCCGAGGATCATGGCGTCGGTGATATCGGACACGAAGAACTCATCGAAGCAGATCACCCGCGTCTCGCTGGCGAAACGCTTGGCGATGATGGTCAGCGGGTTCTTCTCGCCGCCCAGGGTCTTCATCTCCTCATGCACACGCTTCATGAAGCGGTGGAAGTGCGTCCGGGTCTTTTCCTTGAAGGGCAACGCTTCGAAGAAGGTGTCCACCAGGTAGGTCTTGCCACGACCCACGCCACCCCAGAAGTACAGGCCCTTGACCGGCGCCAGGTCCTTCTTGCCGAACAGTTTGCCCAACAAGCCCGGCTTGTTGTTCGAAGCAGCGATCAGGTCGTCGTACAGGCGCTGCAAATGCCGCACTGCCGTTTCCTGGGCTGCGTCGTGGAAGAACTCCGGGCGTTTCAGATCAGCTTGATATCGTTCTAGGGGTGTCATATTCGTTAGCAAGGCAACAAAAACGGGCGGTCACTGTAGCGACGGCCCAGAGGAATGGCAATCGGCCCTTATTCGGGCCGATGGTCGGGTGACGCTTCGGATCAATCCTGTGCAGGTGTCAGCGCAACGCGCAACGCCTCGATTGCCGCGTCCCGAGCGGCAGCGTCAGCGAAATCCGGGCTGTCCGCCACGCATTCGCCTTCGAGCCAGACGCTGAAAGACAGCGCTTCGCTGCGCACATCCAGGGGTTGGCCGGATTGCAATTGCTTGGTCACCTGGCCGGCCGTCTTGCCGTCGGCAAAATGGCGAGACAACAGCAATTGCTCGCCATCGGCAGCCAGCAGACGGAAGCGGAAACTGCCATCGTCTTCGCGGAAGCTGACGAAGCGCGCGGCCTTGGCGGCCTTCTTTTTCGTGCTGGCGGCCACCTGGACCTGGCTGACGAACGAACGCAGGCCAACGGCCTCGCGCAGTTCGTTGAGAAACGGCGTCGCCACGGCCCGGGCTTTTTTCGCGCCCAGTTGCAGGACATCTTCCAGGTCCGCCGGACGCTCGATCAGCTGGTGATAACGCTCGCGGGACTCACCCAACTGGCTGTCGAGCAGCTGGAACAGGCGATTCTTGGCTTCGCCCCAACCCAGGCCCTGCAACAGGTCGTTGCGGAACTCGGCGCTCTGGTCCGGGGTCGCGAAGGCCTGGAACAGTGTGAACAGGTGCGAGTTGTCCGGGTCCTTGGCTTCACCCGGCGCGCGGGAGTCCGTGACGATCCGCGAGATCGCGTCCTTCATGTCCTTGGCGCTGCTGAACAATGGGATGGTGTTGTCGTAGCTCTTGGACATCTTGCGCCCATCGAGGCCCGGCAGCGTGGCGACGCTTTCTTCGATCAGCGCCTCGGGCAGGGTGAAGAACTCCTTGCCCTGGCCGAACAGATGGTTGAAACGCTGGCCGATGTCCCGTGCCATTTCCACATGCTGGATCTGGTCGCGACCGACCGGCACCTTGTGGGCGTTGAACATCAGGATGTCGGCGGCCATCAACACCGGGTAGCTGTACAGGCCCATGGTGATGCCGGCGTCCGGGTCTTCGCCGGCCTCGACGTTCTTGTCCACCGAGGCCTTGTAGGCGTGGGCGCGGTTGAGCAGGCCCTTGGCGGCGACGCAGGTCAGCAGCCAGGTCAACTCGGGAATTTCGGGAATGTCGGACTGGCGATAGAACGTCACGCGCTCCACATCCAGACCGCCGGCCAGCCAGGTCGCGGCGATTTCCAGACGCGAACGCTGGATGCGCAGCGGATCATCGCATTTGATCAGGGCGTGGTAGTCCGCCAGGAAGTAGAACGAATCGGCGTTGCTGTCGCGGCTGGCGAGGATCGCCGGACGGATGGCGCCAGCGTAGTTGCCCAGGTGTGGGGTGCCAGTGGTGGTGATGCCGGTCAGGATGCGGGTACGAGTCGTCATGGGTTATCGCTTGTCAGACTGCTGTCAATTCGAGAGGCGCGGCAGGAGCAGATCCTTGAGATCGGTCAGCTTGCCATGAAAAAAGTGTCCGCATTCTGCCACTTTCAGCAGCTCATGGGGGCGTTGGAGCGCATCGGACCATTCGTAGACAAGCCTTGGCTCGACCACTTCGTCGTTTTCCGGCTGGATAACCGTCAGCGCGCCGCCAGTCGGCAAAGGTGATTGCTCGTTCAGGCGCATCACCGCAGGCGCCACCATGAACAGGTGTTTGAGCGATTGGCCCTGGGCTTCGAGCCGTCCGCCCAGACTGGCGGCGACGAAGCCACCAAACGAGAAACCGAACAGGGTCAGGGGCAACTGCGGGTACTTTTCCCGCAACCACGCCGCTGCAGCCTGGGCATCGTCCACTTCGCCAGTGCCCATGTCATGACTGCCGGCGCTGGCGCCGACGCCACGATAATTGAAACGCAACGTAACCAGGCCGGCATCCCGGGCGGTGCGCTGCAGGGTCGAAACCACTTTGTTGAGCATCGTCCCGCCCTGCACCGGGTTCGGGTGACAGATCAGCGCCAGGCCACGGGGGGCCTCGCTGTCCAGGTACAAGGCTTCCAGTTGGCCCACCGGGCCGTCGATGACTACAGGGGTTTCGCGCATAAGCAAGGGAAAGAACTCCGTGACCCCGAATAGGGTCGACTCGTCTAGCTAAAAGTCTGTGCCTGGCATGATTGCGATGTTCTTCGCGGTATACAGCGCAGGTCCGAGCCGTTAACGTAAAGCAAAGCCGTTTATAGAGGAAGGACTCGTGGAACACTCGCTCTTAGTTTGGTTGTTGCCGACTCTTGCCCTGGTCGCCGGTGTCGCCATTGGATTCCTGCTTGCCCGACTGCTGCCCAACGCGGTGCCCAACAGCACGCAACGCCAGCTGGACGACATTCAGGAACGTTTCGACAGCTACCAGAATGAAGTGGTCACTCACTTCAACAGCACTGCCGCCCTGGTGAAAAAACTCACCCAAAGCTACCAGGACGTTCAGGATCACCTGTCCGACGGCGCCAATCGCCTGGCCCTGGATGAGCAGACTCGTCAACGCCTGCTGGCCGCCCTGCACGCCGACGCAGGACAGGCGCCACGGGAACGCCTGACCCCGCCACGGGAGGTCCAGGAACCGCCACGGGACTACGCGCCCAAGGCACCGAATTCTCCCGGCATGCTCGATGAGCATTACGGTTTGAAAAAGTAAACGTTTACAAGCGCTACGAAAAAGCCCGCCCGATCAAATGATCCGGCGGGCTTTTTCATGACTGTGGGTATTCCACCCTGTGGGAGCAAGGCTTGCCCGCGATGCCCCTCAGAACATCAACTGCAGGCTTTGCTGGCCTTCAAGACTCAACAGGAACTGCTTGGCTGCCAGCCCGCCGGCGAAACCGGTGAGGCTGCCGGAAGTACCGATCACACGGTGGCAAGGCGCGATGATCGAGATGGGATTCCGGCCGTTGGCCGCGCCCACCGCCCGTACCGCCGTGGGTTGTCCGATCTGGATCGCGATGTCGCGGTAGCTGCGGGTTTCACCGAAGGGAATGCCCAACAGAGCCTGCCAGACCCGAACCTGGAACGCCGTGCCGACAAAATCCAGCTCCAGCTCGAAACGGCGGCGCTTGCCGGCGAAATATTCCATGAGTTGACGTTCGGTCTCGTTGAGAACCGGGTGCCGCGAGTCTTCCTCCAATGGCCCCAGGCGCACCCGGTTGAGCCGCTCGTTTTCCCACAGGATGGCGGCCAGTTTCGCCTCCCGAGCCACGAGAATCAGTTGGCCCACCGGAGATTGAATGGTTTTGTAGCGGGGTAACATCGGGGTATTCCTCTACTGGCCCAGGCTGGCGATCACCACGGAGCCTTTCGACTCAATTGAACGTCCTCAGCCCAACAACCCCAGCTCCTTCGCCCGCGCCACGGCCTGGGTACGGCGCTCGACACCCAGCTTGCTGTTGATGTGGCTGGCGTGGGTCTTGACGGTGTGCAGTGAGATGAACAGCTGTTCACTGATTTCCTGATTCGAACAGCCTTGGGCAATCAGTTGCAATACGGCGCGTTCGCGACTGCTGAGGACTTCGAAAGGCGCCTGGGCATCGGCAGGTTGCGCCGTTGTCGACGGCAAGCGTTCGAGCAGATTCTGACACAAGGGCGTGGCCGGCGCTTGCAGCAGTTGCTCGCGCAGCCATTCTCGATGCGCGTCTCCCAACAACCATTGGAAAGGTTGCAGTACACCGCCGGCGGCGGCCTCGAAAGCCTGGGCCAGCGCACTGCGAGCGGCCGCCTCACGGCCGATACTCAACAGCAGCGCCACCTTCTGGTTGAGCGCCATCACGCTGAGCATTTGCCGACCGGTTTGCTGCCCGTGCTCAAGCAAGGCATCGAGCCGCCCTTCGGCCAGCATCGGCTGACCCCGCAGGGACTCCAGCACCGCCTGTTGCAACTCGACATGCAGCGGCAACTGCGGGTGGAACTCCGGCGGCGCGGCAGCCTGTTCGCCCGTGTAGGTCCGGCCCAACCGCAGCAACCAGGCTTCGGCCAGATCGGTGCGCCCCTGGGCCAACCAGAGTTCGCATTTGACCAGGGTAATCATCGCCAGGTAGTAGACCGGTGGGACGTCCCAGATATGCATCAGACGTTCGGCCTCGGCCAATTCGGCGAAGGCTCGGGCAAATTCGCCATTCTGGCCTTCGATGCGCGCGATCACGCAATGCCCAATCAGGACACTGATATCACGACAGGCACGGGCTTCGGTCAGGCCCGCCTGCAACCGCGCCAACCCGGCTTCCGGTTGCAGGCGCAAGGTCAAGAGGAATCCCTCGTAGAGCGTCAATCGCGCCCGCACCGCATAAAGCCGTTGCGGCGATAATCTGTGCAGGCGCTGTTGCCCCAGGTGCACTTCATCCAGCGCCCGCACGATTTCCCCCCGAGCCTGCAGCACCCGGGCGCGGTCATAGTGGGCCAGCGCTTCGAACAAAGGATTGCCGACCCGCTGCGCCAACTCCAGGGAATCGCGATTCAGGTTTCGGGCGCGCCACAAGTCACCGTCGGCAATCGCCAGGTTCGACAGCGTGGACAGGCACATCAAGCGCTGGCCATAGCGTTTTTGCGGCAGACTCTCCAGGGCTTCGGTGCAGTAACGCACCGTCGCCTCGCGATCACCACGGCCACGGGCAACGATCCCACTCAAGGCCAGCCACTGGGCAAGCATGGATTTTTGCGCGGTGGCCGACGGCGCGGGCAGGAAGCGGCTCAAGTGGGCGGCCAGTTCTTCGGCCGCATCCAGTTGGCAGGCCAGCCCCAACGCCCAGCTGTAAAGCACGATCAACCGAGGCGTGCTGATGAGCAGACTGTCCGGCAAGTCCATTTTCCAACGCAGCAACATGCCGACGTTCTGCTCGGCCAGCAGTTGCTCTTCAGAGAGGTTTTGCACCAGGTTCGCCGCCACGTCCAGATGCCCCGCCCGCAACGCCTGCTCCACGGCTTCGTCGATCAGGCCCTGGGCGTTGAACCAACGACAGGCCCGCAGGTGCAAGGTGGCCGCGGGCACCATGGCCGACTCGCTGGGGCGACTGCGCAACAGATCGGAAAACAGGTGGTGATAGCGATACCAGCGGCCATGTTCGTCCAGCGGCACCAGGAAGACCTGATGGGCGGCCAGGTAACTCAGGATCTCGGCACTGTCATGGGCTTCACGCACGGCATCGCACAAGTCGCTGCAGAAGCGATCCTGTGGGGCGGTGTCGTAGAGAAACGCCTGCACTTCGGCGGGCAGGCAGTCGATGACCTCCTCCAGCAGATAATCCCGAATCAACCCTTCCCCGCCATGAAGGGTCTGGGGCAACCGGCCTTCGGTTCCGGCTTCGGAGGCCGCCAGCAGCCAGAAACGCAGCCCGGCCACCCAACCCTCGCTGCGCAGGATGAGGTTTTCCAGGGCTTCGCCGCGCAACGAAATACTGTGATGCTCGAGCAGTATCTGGGCTTCGTCATGGGTCAGGCGCAGGTCCTGCTCATTCAGTTCGAGCAGTTGCCGCGACAGGCGCAAACGCGCCAGATGCCAATCCGGCCGCTGGCGACTGGTGACCAGCACCAGCAAACCGTCGGGCAGGTGATTGAGGAAAAATTGCAGGCAGCGATCCAGCACCGCGCCCTGGGCCAGGTGGTAATCGTCGAGCACCAGCAGCAGGGGAAAGCGGGGCGACAGGTGTGAGCTCAGTTCATCCAGCAAGCCATCGAGCCACTCCTCGAACGCAAAGGGTTGGTGGCGCTGCCGCATTTTCAGCAACCCCAGCGCCCGACCTCCCAGCTGGGGATAGAACGCCTGCAGCCCTTCCAGCAATCGCTCCAGGAAACGCCCCGGGTCACTGTCCCGGGTGTTGAGTCCCAGCCAGAGGCTTTGCCAATGCGCCGGCAGACCCTGGCAGAACTCCACCGCCAGGGAGCTTTTTCCGAACCCCGCGGGCGCACTCACCAGCAGCAACCGGCCACCCAGCCCCGCGCTCAAACGCTCGCACAGACGAGGCCGCATGACGTGGCCGTCAGGCAAAGGCGGTCGGTAGAAGCGCCCGTCCCGTACCGCGATGGCTGCGCGGTCAGGGTGCGCGAGTGCAGACAGATCAGTCATGGCCGGCTCTTGTTGAATGGCAATGGCGGCGTTGCAGATGTCCGCAGACTAGCGGTAAACGGGGAGGTATTGAAGGGAGTGCTACAAATGGCTACAAAAAGACTACACAGCTTTGCATCTATAAGGTGAACCGACTTCAAATAAAAAACGCCCCGAACCAGTCGGGGCGTTTATCCGAGGATGCGGCCTCGGGGGTAAGGCGGTTTAACGGATGCCGTCCTGGCGCAACGCGTTCGGGGTGAAGTCGGCGGTGCTGGCGGTGAAGCCGAAGTCGTAGGCCTGTTTCTCTTCGTTTTTCATGCCCAGCGCCAGGTAGCGCCCGGATTGCAGGTCATAGAGGGTTTCCAGGGCATACCACGGCACTTGCTTGTCGTAGTAGTTCTCGGCATGGGCCTCGGCGACACGCCACAGTTGGCCACGACCGTCGTAGTGATCGATCACCGCAGCTTGCCAGGTGTCTTCATCGATGAAGAAGTCACGCTTGGCGTAGATGTGGCGCTGGCCTTCCTTGAGGGTCGCGGTCACGTGCCAGACACGACGCAACTCGTAGCGGGTCAGGTCCTGGTTGATGTGGCCGGCCTTGAGGATGTCGGCGTACTTGAGTTGTGGCGAATCGATCCGGTAGCTGTTGGCCGCGATGTACAGTTCTTTCTTGCCTTCCAGCTTCCAGTCGTAGCGATCCGGCGCGCCGTTGTACATGTCCAGGTTATCGGAGGTACGCAGGCCGTCAGCGGCGGTACCCGGGCCGTCATAGGACACTTGCGGTGCGCGGCGCACACGGCGCTGGCCGGCGTTGTAGACCCAGGCCGAACGTGGCTCCTTCACTTGGTCGAGGGTTTCGTGCACCAGCAGCACGCCACCGGCCAGCCGTGCCGGCGCGGTCACTTGCTGCTTGAAGTAGAACAGGATGTTGCCCGGGTTGGCCGGATCGAAATCCTTCATCTTGTCGCGGAACACGAACTGGTCGCGGAAGTACACCAGGCTGTAGGAGCCATTGGGCTGCGGAGTGGCCTGGGTCACCAGGCGAGTCACACTGCCACCGCGATAGCGGGTGATATGGTTCCAGATCACCTCGACACCGCTCTGGGGAATCGGGAACGGGATGGCCGTCTCGAAGTTTTCCAGGCCGTTGCCACCGGACACCAGCTTGGTGTTGACCGCGTTTTTCTTGATGGAGGCGTATACCTCATCCGGTATCGTGGCGCCACGATGGGATGGATAAACCGGCATCTTGAAGGTTTCCGGGTAGCGCTTGAACATCGCGTACTGGCCCGGCGCGAGTTTGTCCTTGTACTGGTCGACGTTCTGGGCAGTGATGGTGAACAGCGGTTTTTCACTGGCAAACGGGTCGGACAGGAAACCCTTGCTGTCCACGCTACCGGCGTTCTTGGCCATGGGCTTCCAGGCCGGGATCGAACCGTCGGCATTGCCGGCCATCTCGGCGCCCATCGGCGTCAGGCTCTTGCCCAGTTTGTCGGCTTCGGCGGCAGGCACCGCTGCCATGACGCTGGTGGCCAGCAGGGAGAACCCCAGCGCACCGACCTGCAACAGATTCTTTGTTATTTTCATCATGCTCATCCTGAAATACGGTGCTTAGAAGGTCACGCCGACGCTGAGCGCCAGGAAATCGCGGTCGTCCACGGTGCTGAAGTCGCCACCAAAGAAGTTGGTGTAGGCCAGGCTCGCGTTGTAGGTGTTCTGGTATTCGGCATCCAGCCCGAGGCTGACGGCCTTGCGGCCTTCCTCGAAGTTGCCGCCAGGACCCGGCGAGTACCCTTTGACGTCATGGGACCAAGCCACGTTGGGCTTGAGGTTCACACCGGCGAAGACATCCGGATATTCCCAGATGGCCCGTGCGCGATAGCCCCAGGAGGTGGAGGTGGTGAAGCCGTCGTTGTTGCAGTTGCTGTTCACGTTGCCAACGGTCTGACCGCCACCTGCGGCCGTCGAAGTGTTGAGTACATTACAGAAATTGTTCGGCAACTGCCCCGGACCGAATACCGGGTCACGACCATAGCGTG
Source organism: Pseudomonas sp. AF32 (assembly GCF_022342325.2). NCBI lineage: Bacteria > Pseudomonadati > Pseudomonadota > Gammaproteobacteria > Pseudomonadales > Pseudomonadaceae > Pseudomonas > Pseudomonas sp. AF32. The sequence continues at coordinate 84,814 of NZ_RQJK02000025.1, forward strand.
CATCGGATTTGCTATCCAGCCCACCTACGTGAGTCACCCCGACCTCCCCCACCAGAGTCAGGCGGCTAGCCCCCATGACTTGATCCAGGAAGTGCGTGAAGGTGGTCTGGAATTGCGTGATTTCCTTACGGGTGTAACCGTGAAGGTCCTGGCCGGGGGTGCCTTGCAGTACCGAAGCGTTGCCAAGCCCGGGCAAGGGTGTCACACCGGCGAAAAGAATGTCCGTGGTGCTCAGTTGCACTGGCGCATTCGGGCGATAGCTGATTTCACCGCTCCACGCCGTGCCGGTGGGCAGGGTTGTGGAGAAGCTCAAGCCATACAGGCGGATATCTTCTGGATACTCGACGAAATATTCCGAATTACCCGCGACCAGTAGCGGCGCCAGCCTGGCGAACGCCGGAGGCAAGCCTGCCGCAAGGTTATAGATGGATTGCGGGGCGCCCGTGGCGCTGAAAATTGGCGCACGGCTGTGGTAGTTCATGAAGTAGGCCCCGAACTCGGTGTCCAGTGGCTCGAACATATACTTCAAGGATGCGCCCCACTGCCCTCCGTCCCGGGCATCACGATCCGCGCCGCGCCGCACCAGCACACCTTCCTCGTTGATATCAACGCCAAAAGCGGCTGCCGGCCCCAATGCCGCTGCCGGAAGGCTCGAACGCTTGTTCAGCACCCGCAGATTGTCGGTGCAACCGTCGGCAATCACATCCGGCTGGGAGAAGAACGTACCGCAGTTATCCACCACGGTCTGGTCCCATTCAATCTGATAGAACGCTTCGGCCGACAGGTTGTCGGTCAGGCTCTGGGACACGTAGAACATGTTGACCGGGATCAGGCCTTCCTTGATCTCGGCGCCGGGGCGACGGAACGCGGACACGTCGACCGGGTTGATGGAGTTGATACCGCCCTGGATGAAGGTGCTTTCACCCCAGCTGACCACTTGCTTGCCCAGGCGCACCGAGCCCGGCTGATCGGCAATGGAATAGTTGTGGTAGACGAATGCATCGAGAATCTGCCCGCCGGACGACTTGGCGCCTTCCTTGCGGTTGCTGTCACTGATGTCCTTGTACAGGCGGTGTTCGTCCTTCAGCTCGAAGTCGTACCAGTACTTGCCGCGCACGAACACGCCGGTATCGCCATACTTCAGCTCAAGGTCATGGATACCCTTGAAGATCTTCGAGAAGGTTTCGCCACGCTTGAAATTCAAGTGCCCGTCATCGGAGGTCTGCGACAACCCCTTGCCGCCGTTGTTGACGCCGATCAGGTCGCGGTTGGGCTTGGCCGTGGACCAGCTTGCCCCCACCGACAGGGATGAGTCGAACTGGCCTTCGATTTCACCGATATTGAAGCTGACGCCGAATGCCGGCCCGGCGAGCGAAGAGGCGAGACTGACCGCCAGAGGCAATTTTGCCCGGCGCCAGAACGTGGTTGCTGTGGTCATCGACGCTACTCCATGTGCTTATTGTTATGGCAGTGAACGTTTCAGGAACACCTCGACGGCTTGGGCGCGGCAACGCCCCGATACTCCGTGGAGGTCGCATCGCTCTTTCGTGCGTGCGCCCCGTTCCTGAAAAATCCGTGAGCGGACTATAGCCAGCAGGTAGTACGGCTTGATCCCTCTAAAGTGTGATTTGCAGCCTTCGACCACTCTGGAACAGTCCTTTCGCCAGGCCGACAGATATCGGCACCGCAAGGATGGCTGATTTTTCCGGTTTGACAAGGCAAGCGCTTGCTTGGTGGGGCTGCCGTGCCCTTTCGGGCACGGCAGGAACGCTTCAAAGCGTCGAGAGGAAGGCGCTGTTGTTACTCTGCCATTCGGCGATGTCGACCCGTATGCGTTTCTTGTCGAGCTTGCCGACGCTGGTCTTGGGAATTTCCGTAACAAGGGCGATCTGGCTCGGGATCGCCCACTTGCTCAAGTGCCCCAGCTCGACGAACGGCTTGAGATGATCCTTGAGCTCCCGGGCGCCGATTTGATGCCCTTCGTGAATCACCAGCAAGGCAAACGGCCGCTCGCCCCACTGTGGATCGGGAATACCCACCACTGCTACTTCACGTACCGCTGCGTGACGGCTGATGAGGTCTTCCAGGTCCAGGGAAGAGATCCACTCGCCGCCAGTCTTGATCACGTCCTTGATACGGTCGCGGATGTCGATGAACCCCATGCCGTCCAGCGTGGCGACGTCACCGGTATGCAACCAGCCACCGGCCCAGAGTTCGGCACCTTTGTGCGGTTCGTTGAAATAGCCCTCGGTAAGCCAGGGCGCGCGCAGCACCAGCTCCCCCTGGGTCTCGCCGTCGGCGGGCAGGAAACGGCCCTCGGCATCGACAATCGCTGCCTCTACCAATGGCCCCGGTACGCCGGCCTTGATGCGGTAAGTGATGCGTTCATCTTCACTGCCGGCCATCAATTCTTCGTTCAGGTGGGCACAGGACACCAGCGGACCGGTCTCCGACATACCGTAGGCGGCGGTGAGCTGGATGCCCCTGGCCTTGGCGCCTTCATACAGGCTACGGTTCAGGGCACTGCCGCCGATGACGATTTTCCAGCCACCGAAATCGGCCCCCTGGGCGCCCTTGGCGTTGAGGAGCATTTGCAAAATGGTGGGTACGCAATGGGAGAACGTGACTTTTTCGTTGCGCCACAGCTGCACCAGAAACTCGGGATCGTATCGACCCGGGTAGACCTGCTTGAGCCCGAGCATGGTCGCCACATACGGCAAGCCCCAGGCATGCACGTGGAACATCGGCGTGATCGGCATGTACACGTCGTTGGAGCCCAGCAACCGCACACTGTCGATGGCGCCCATGATGGTCGCCTCGCCCAAGGTGTGCAGCACCAGCTGCCGGTGAGTGAAATACACGCCCTTGGGGTTGCCCGTGGTGCCGGTGGTGTAGAAGGTGGTCGCGACGGAGTTCTCGTCGAAATCCTGGAAGTCATAGACAGGGCTGGCCGCGGCCAGCAACTGCTCGTACTCACCCACCAGGTCCGGCAGGTCGGCGGTCTTTTCCGGCAGGTCGGTCAACAGCAGCGTCTTCTTCACCGTGGTCAGTTGTCCGGCAAGCGCCTGGTACAAGCCGACGAAGTCGCTGTTGACCAGCACGAAGCGGTCCTCGGCGTGGTTCATGGTGTAAAGGATCTGCTCCGGCGACAGGCGCACGTTGATCGTATGGATCACCGCACCGATCATGGGTATCGCGAACATGCACTCCAGGTAGCGATGGCTGTCCCAGTCCATCACCGCCACGGTATCGCCCGCCTTCACCCCGGCCTCGGTCAGCACGTTGGCCAACCGCGCGACCCGTTCGATCAGCGTCGGATAGTTGTAACGCAGCTGATCTCGATAGACGATCTCGCGGGTTTTCTCGTAACGCACGCCGGACATCAACAGTCGCTTGATCAACAGCGGATATTGATAAGCGCCTTCGGCTGGAGGAATAACGCGAGTCTGCAACATAAGAATCCCTTTTTCTGACTGCATGGTCGTGAATGGAGGTAAGCACTCTAGAGCGCTTATACACGGATCAAATCAGCCAAAGGAATGATTTATTCAGCTTGCAAATACTAGCCATAAGCCACCCGCCGGCAATTGCGTGCCGGAGCTTGCCGGGACTGGATCCAAAGGCAAGGATGGGTTTCAATCCTGTTACAAACACCTGTGGCGGACATACCCTCACGGATCCGGCCCGTCACCCACTTGTAGAGAACAATGAGCACCGACCCTGTCCCTCCCCAGCACGTCGCTCCGCCAACGTTGCCGCTAGTATCGATCGTGGCCCCTTGCTACAACGCCGGGCAGTACCTGGAAGAAGCCCTGCACAGCATTTTTGCTCAGGACTATCCGAACATCGAAGTCATCATCGTTGACGACGGTTCGACCGATGGCAGCCTCGCCCTCCTCCGGCAATTACAGCAAACCCATGACTTCCAGCTGTACTCCCAGGCGAACCAGGGCGTCAGCGCCGCGCTGAACCATGGACTGCGGCACGCCAAGGGTGTTTACGTATCGACTCCGGACCTGGATGACGTGATGTTGCCTCACTCGGTCCGCATCCGCGCCCGATACCTGGACGAGAATCCAACGGTGGGCTGCGTCGGCGCACTGATTGCTTACATGGACAGCGACGGTCACACCATCAAGGAACAACGACGCGACCGTGTGGAGGTGCATACCTTCGACGACATCCTGCGCGAGGCCAAGGTAATCGGGGCGCCAACGGCGTTGTATCGCATGAGCGCATTAAAAGAAGCCAGATTCTATGATCCCTTGGTAAGGGTTCAGGATTTCCAGATAACCCTTCGGATAGCCCACCAGGGCTATGCCATTCATGAATTGCCGATCTGCGTCACCCGGTATCGACGTCATCCTCACAACTTGTCGAGGAAGTACCGGTTGATGCTCGAAGCGGACCTGCAGGCTATCGAGCCCTATCGAGACCACCCTGACTACGAAGCAGGCCGTACGGTGCTGGTGCACAAAGCATTGAAGTATGCGGTGGTCGAAGACAAGAAAGACGCCTGGAAACTATTACGCAGCATCCCTTTGCGCTACTTGAACAAAACCAGCTTCAAGCGCCTCAAGCGGCTGGTCTTGCACCGCCCGAAGAGAGAGTTCCAGCCATGAAATTTCTGCAGAAACTCAAGCAGCGCAAACAGCGCAAGCACCTCAAGCGCCTGGAAAAGCTCGAAAGGGCACCGGAAAAAATCCGTCTGCGCTACCCGAAATATGAGATCGGGGTAGGCACCTATGGCGTTCCCGAAGTGTCGGAATTCGGCGACGACACGATACTCAGGGTCGGCTCCTATACCTCGATCGCCCAAGGGGTGAAAATCCTGCTGGGTGGTGGGCATCGCATGGATTGGGTCAGCACCTTCCCCTTTCCGCTGATGATCGACGAGGCCAGGGACATTCCCGGCTGCAGTCCGACCAAAGGCGATGTGGTGATTGGCAGCGACTGCTGGATCTGCGCCGAGGCAATGATCCTGTCAGGGGTAACCATCGGCCATGGGGCAGTGATAGCAGCAGGTGCGGTAGTGACCCGCGATGTTGAACCCTATGCCGTCGTCGGCGGCAACCCCTGCCGGTTCATTCGCTGGCGCTTCGAAGAGCCGGTACGGCAGGCGTTGCTTGAGTCAGCCTGGTGGGAGTGGCCGATAGATGAAGTCAAGGCGGTGTCGCCGCTGCTGTGCAGCGACAATATCGACGCTTTCCTCGATTACGCCCGTCAACGCCAGGAGAAAGCCGTAACCGTCAGCGCATCTCCGTGAGCGCCAGTTTCACGCCAATGGCGACCAGTACCGCGCCCATGGTCCGGTCGAACCAGTGCCCCATGCGGGCGAAGCCGGCGCGCACGCGTTGATGACTGAACAACATGGCCACCATGCAGAACCAGGCAGCCGTCGCGACCGCCAGGTACACCCCGTAACCGGCCTGGATCGCCAGCGGTGTATGGGGATTGATGACGACGGTGAACAGCGACAGGAAAAACAGCGTTGCCTTGGGGTTCAGGCCGTTGGTGACGAAGCCGGAAACAAACGCGCCGCGGGCTGTACGTTCGCCGGCCTCTTTGTGCAGGTTGTCTTCGGTCGGTTTGGCCGGCTGCGCCCGCAACGCCTTGAAGCCGATGTACAGCAAGTACGCCGCGGCAGCCCACTTCAGTGCGTTGAACAGCACGATCGATTGCGACACGATCAAGCCGATGCCCAACAGCGAATACCCGACGTGCAGGAAAATCGCCGTGCCGACGCCCAGCGCCGTCCAGGTTCCGGCGCGTCGGCCATGGGTCACGCTTTCACGCACCACCACGGCAAAATCCGGCCCGGGGCTGGCCACGGCCAGCAGATGGATCAGGACAACGGTGAGGAATTCGGCGAGGTACATGGGGCGCTCCTTGGTTAACTCAATCTCAAAACATCAATTCATGTGCGAGGGAAGCTGTTTGTGGCGAGGGGATTTATCCCCGCTGGGTTGCGAAGCAACCCCCAACCACTTGAGGACTGCTACGCAGTCCAACAGGGATAAATCCCCTCGCCACAGGCTCTGTGCATGAGGGCCGACAACGGGCCAGGCCACAACCACAGTTCATCTGATAGGCTCGCCACATTACGCCTTCAAGCCTTTACAGAACAGGTACAGCTGATGACGAACACCGGCCGCGCAGTTTTCCTCGATCATCCTTCCCTGGACCTCGGCGACCTCGACCTGGATCCACTGCGCAGCTGTTTCACCGAGCTGCAGTTATTTGCCCGAACCACACCGGACCAAGTGATCGAGCGACTCAAGGGCGCCACCGTGGCGATCACCAACAAAGTCGTGATCAATGCAGCCGCCATCGCCGCCAGCCCTGACCTCAGGCTCATTCTGATCAGCGCCACCGGCACCAACAATGTCGACCTGCAGGCTGCTCGCCGCCACGGCATCACCGTCTGCAACTGCCAGGGCTACGGCACGCCGTCTGTGGCCCAGCACACCCTCATGCTGTTGCTGAACCTGGCGACACGGCTGACCGATTATCAGCGAGCAGTGGGCGAAGGGCGCTGGCAAAAGGCGTCACAGTTCTGCCTGCTGGACTATCCCATCGTCGAACTGGAGGGCAAGACCCTGGGCTTGCTCGGCCATGGCGAGCTGGGCAGCGCCGTCGGACGGCTGGCCGAAGCCTTTGGCATGCGCGTGTTGCTGGGGCAGATTCCCGGGCGCCCCGCCCGCCCCGACCGCTTGCCACTGGAACGACTGTTACCGCAAGTCGATGCCCTGACCCTGCACTGCCCACTCAACGAGCACACCCGCCATTTCATCGGCCCTGGGGAACTGGCGTTGCTCAAGCCCGGCGCCTTCGTAGTCAATACCGCCCGAGGCGGACTGATCGACGAACACGCCTTGGCCGACGCACTGCGCAGCGGTCATCTAGGCGGTGCCGCAACCGACGTGCTGAGCGTGGAACCACCGACCCAGGGCAACCCTCTGCTGGCCGCGGATATTCCGCGCCTGATCGTCACGCCCCACAACGCCTGGGGCAGTCGGGAGGCGCGTCAGCGGATCGTCGGCCAACTGACCGAAAACGCCCGGGCTTTTTTCGGTGGGACAGCGCAACGAGTCGTCAATTGATAAACTGCCGCACTTTTTTTCAAGGAGCAGACCATGGATCCGCGCAGTGAAGTACTGCTTCGTCAGGCCGAATTATTCCAGGGCGAAGTCCTGCTGGCCGGCCTGCCTGCCGACGACCTGCTCGGACGCCTGCCCGGAGCCCATGGCTGGTGCTGGCACGCGGGCGATCAGGCCGCGCTGGAGGCTCGCTTCCCAGGGCGCAGCCATTTTGGCGTGAACGTACCCGAGCGGGCATTCGACACGGCCGTGGTGTTCTTGCCCAAGGCCAAGGACCTCACCGACTACCTCCTCAATGCCGTGGCTTCGCGCCTGGCCGGTCGGGAAGTGTATCTGGTGGGCGAGAAACGCAGCGGCATCGAGGGTGCATCCAAGCAACTCAATCCGTTTGGCAAGCCGCGCAAACTCGACAGCGCCCGGCACTGCCAGCTGTGGCAGGTCACCGTTGCCGAAGCGCCGCAAGCCAAGTCCCTGGAAAGCCTGGCCCAGACCTATGAACTGTCCCTGGCCGAAGGCCCATTGAAAATCGTCAGCCTGCCAGGCGTGTTCAGCCACGGTCGACTGGATCGCGGCAGTGCGCTGCTGCTCGAACACCTGGATAAATTGCCCAGTGGGCATCTATTGGACTTCGGCTGCGGTGCCGGGGTGTTGGGCGCAGCCGTCAAGCGTCGCTATCCGCACAACACGGTGACCTTGCTGGACGTGGACGCCTTCGCCGCCGCCAGCAGCCGCCTGACCCTGGCCGCCAACGGCCTGGAAGCCGAGGTGCTGACAGGCGACGGTATCGATGCCGCGCCCACTGAGCTGAACGCGATTTTGAGCAACCCACCGTTCCATACCGGAGTACACACCGATTACCAGGCCACGGAGGACCTGCTGCGAAAAGCCGCCAGACATCTGAAAAATGGCGGTGAATTGCGCTTGGTGGCGAACAGCTTCCTCAAGTACCAACCGCTGATCGAAGAGCATCTGGGGGTGTGCGCCATCAAGGCCGAAGGCCAGGGGTTTCGCATCTATCGGGCCAAGCGCGGCTGAAGCTTTTAGAAACAGCACTTGCCCTATCGGATTTGCCTAGGCAGAATCCGCTCCGTCCTAGGGGAGTAGTCTCCCGCGAGCGCCCTGCTCGCCCGGCGTACGTCAACATACTTGGTCAGCAGACCATGGCGTATGCGATCCAAGCGTCCACACAGAGGGACGCTGGGTTTGACAAGACCTATGACACGCACACCTTACCCGGGGCGGGAAGGCTGTACGTGTCATAGCCGTGTCGACCCGCCCCTTTAGGAACCCTGATGCTGGACTCTTTCCTCGTACCAACGGCTATCGTTGCGCTGGCCGAAATCGGCGACAAGACGCAATTGCTCGCGCTCGTCCTGGCGGCTCGCTTTCGCAAACCGTGGCCGATCATTGCCGGTATCGTCGCCGCGACCCTCGCCAACCACGCGGCCGCCGGAGCGGTAGGCGCATGGGTCGGCAGCATTTTCTCGGATGCGGTGCTGCATTGGATTCTGGCCGCCAGCTTCGCCGCCACGGCGTTGTGGACCCTGGTCCCGGATAAGCTGGACGATGAAGAAACCACCACCGCCCGCAAGTTCGGGCCGTTCGTGACCACGCTGATCGCGTTCTTCCTGGCGGAAATCGGTGACAAGACCCAGATCGCCACCGTGATGCTCGCCGCGCAATACCCGGAGCTGTGGCTGGTCATCATCGGCACCACCGTGGGCATGCTGATCGCCAACGTGCCGGTGGTACTGGCGGGCAACTTTGCCGCCGAGAAACTGCCCCTGACGCTGATCCGCCGCCTGGCCGCCTCGGCCTTTTTCATCCTGGCGATCGTGGCGGGGTACAAGGCGCTTTGCGCCTAGCTGTGAGCTGCAAGCCTCAAGCAAAAGCAGTTCTGCTTCGCTTGTAGCTTGTAGCTTGCAGCTTGCAGCTTGCAGCCGCCGCTACCGCGGCTTATACAACGGCATCACCTTCGGAATCGCCGCCTGCAACGAGGCGATCCGGCTGGACGACGATGGGTGGGTGCTCATGAACTCCGGCGGCGCGCCTTCCGAAGCCTTGCTCATCTTGTTCCACAAGGTGATCGCGGCGTTCGGGTTATAGCCGGCGCGAGCAGCCAGTTCGAGACCGATCAGGTCGGCTTCGTTTTCGTTTTCGCGGCTATTGGGCAGCGTCATGCCATAGTTGGCGACGGTATCGGCCAGCGCCAGGCTGTCCTGGCCCAATCCGAACAAGGCACCCGCGCCCTGCTTGGCCATCTCGATACCGTAGGCCTTGGACATCGCCTCGCGTCCATGCTCGCGCAGGGCGTGAGCAATTTCATGGCCCATGACCGCGGCGATTTCATCGTCGGTCAGCTTCAGCGAATCGATCAACCCGGTGTAGAAGATGATCTTGCCGCCAGGGCCGCAGTTGGCATTGAGTTCGTCGCTCTTGATCAGGTTCACCTCCCATTTCCACTGTGCCGAATCAGGACGGAACACCGGTGCCTGGGCGATCAAGCGGCTGGCGATGGCCTGAACCCGCTTGGCCTCGCTGCTGGTCTTGTCCAGCGCGCCCTGGGTGTTCGCCTCGCCCACCGTCTTCTGATAGGACTGGGCGTACATCTGGTTGACCTCATCGGCCGACAACATGCTGAACATGTACTGCTTGCGCTCCACGCCCACGGCTCCGCCGCTGGTGGTATTGACCGACTGGCAACCGGCAAGCAACAGGCCCGCACTCAGCGCACTGACCATCAATGTTTTTTTCATAACGAAGCTCCCTGAAAACGTGGACGTATCCTATTCGGGGTTTTATCTGCGCGCCAGATACACAGCGAGGGATTACAGCTATTTCAGACAGATCTCACCCTGCGTCATTTACGACATCCACGATTCCAAAAAAGCCATCCGACGAGCAGTCTCTCATGCAGGGCCCCGAAGACGCCGATACAAGCTTCAGACGTCATTCCCGCGTCCGGAGCCTTTATGAAATTCAGATCGATCCAGTTTTCCGTCGCAGCCCTGGCCGGTGCCATCGTACTCAGCGTGGTCGGTGCCCTGGTGCTGTACGCGCTGTTTGCCGGCGCCCGCACCCAGGAGATGGTGCAACAGCGTACGAAGGCGCAGTTCGAGCAACTCATCGAGCAACGCCTCAGCGCTTTGGCCCATACCCAGGCCAGCCTGATCCAGCGGGAACTGGAAGCGCCACTGCTGCTCGCCAAAGGCTTGGCCACGACGAATGCCTTGATGGGCATGAACGGCACGGACGGCAACCCGCAGTTGAAGATTCCCCGCGAGCAGATGATCAGTCTGTTGCGCGAAACGGTGGTGCGCAATCCGAAAGTCCTGGGCGCCTACATCGCCTGGGAACCGAACGCCATCGACCACGACGACGCCAGCTATGTGAACAGCCAGGTGGTGGGCATGGAAACCAACGGACGTTTCCTGCCGTGGTGGTTCCGCAACCAGGACGGCACCCTGGGGCTGGAAAAACTCGCCGATGTGACCGACCAGAAAATGCTGTCCACGGGTATCCGCGCCAGCGAGTACTATCTGTGCTCCCAGGAAAGCAGAAAAGCCTGCGTCATCGACCCGGCACCGTATCGCGTCGGCGACACCATGACCATGCTCGCCTCGTTCATCGAACCGATCATGGTCGATGGCAAGTTCCAGGGCATCGTCGGCGCCGACCTGTCGGTGAACTTCATCCAGGACATGCTCGTTGCCGCTGATGGCAAGCTGTACAACGGCGCAGGGGAGATGGCGCTGCTGTCCAGCAACAACCGGCTCGTGGCGTTCACCAAGGACCCGAGCAAGCTCGGAGAAAAGGCCAGCGACCTGCTCGACGCCAGTGAGCTGGACAACCTGGCGCGGCTCGGCGTCGGTGAAGTGCGCTACGACATCGATGAAGAACACGGGCACATCGAGGTGTACATGCCGTTCGGTATCGGCGAGACCAGCGCCCGCTGGACGCTGATGCTGCAGCTGCCACTGAACGCAGTGATGGCCGACTTGCAAGCCCTGCAGCATGACCTCGACCAACAACGCGAAACCGATATCTTCGGCATGGCCATGGTGGGGCTGGTGATTGCCGGTATTGGCCTCCTGGTGATCTGGCTGGTGGGTCATGGCATCGCCCGGCCACTCAAGCAGATGGTGGCGATGCTCGATGACATCGCCCAGGGTGAAGGCGACCTGACCCGTCGCCTGGTCAGCGACCGCGCCGATGAACTGGGCGCAATCGCCAGAGGCTTCAACACGTTCCTGAGCAAGTTGCAGGGCATGATCAGCCAAGTGGTGATTTCAGTGCAAAGCGTCAGCGATTCCTCGGAGCACACCGCCGACATCGCGATCCGCACCAACCAGGGCGTGCACAAGCAAATGTCGGAGATCGATCAGGTCGCCACGGCCGTGCAGGAAATGACCGCCACCGCCCAGGACGTGGCGCGCAACGCGACCCAGGCCGCCCAGGCCGCCAGCCACGCGGATCAGGCCGCCAGCCAGGGCATGCAAATCGTGCGGGATACCTCCACCGCCATCGGCGCCCTGGCAGTGGAAATCGGCCGGGCGGTGGGCGTGGTGCAAAATCTGGCCAAGGACAGCGAGAACATCAATGCGATTCTCACCGCGATCCGCGGGATTGCCGAGCAGACCAACCTGCTGGCCCTCAATGCGGCCATCGAGGCAGCCCGGGCCGGCGAACAGGGTCGCGGCTTCGCGGTAGTAGCCGACGAGGTGCGTAACCTGGCGCAGAAGACACAACAGGCCACGGAAGAAATCCAGTCGATGATCCAGCAGCTGCAACAAGGCACGCGAGACGTCGTGCGGGTGATGGAAGACAGCCAGCACCGTACCGATGAGAGCGTGCAACACGCGTCAAAAGCAGCCCAGGCCCTGGAAACCATCACCCAGGCCGTATCGGTGATCAATGACATGAACACCCAGATCGCCAGCGCCGCCGAAGAGCAAAGCGCCGTGGCCGACGACATCAACCGCAACGTGATCAACATCGGGCAGGTGGCGAACGAAGTGGCGGGCGGCGCGGATGAGTCCAGTGAAGCCAGTGCGGGGCTGACCAAGTTGGCGGAACAGCAGAGGCGTTTGATCAATCAGTTCAGGGTCTGATCCGAGGGCCCCTCGCGAGCAGGCTCGCTTGTATGTTTAGACTTGAAGGGGTGGGCGGGACTAAAAGCTCGATTCCGACTCTAGCCAGTACGGACCGTGGGAGACTTCTCGTCCCGCCCCTTC
>NZ_RQJK02000026.1:0-92712 GCF_022342325.2 Pseudomonas sp. AF32
AATCTCACTTTTCGACGCCGAATAGATTGCGGCAAGCCAATCACGCACCCAAGTTCAGTATTGCAGAAACTGAGAGGACCATAGATGTGGGAGCGAGCCTGCTCGCGATGACGGTGGTTCAGCTTGCATCTCTTTCGGATGTGCCGACGCTTTTGCGGGCAAGCCCGCTCCCACAGTTTTTTACACTCCAATCCTGCCGATCCTTCTTTTATGAGCTAGTACTGTCAGGTCAATTCGACGTTCTCTCTGGCAGGTATCTTCCATGTTGGCTCATTGGTCCCTCGCGGCAATTCACCTACTGGCGTTCGCCCTCGGGCTTTGGGCGGTACTCACGCGCGGCACGGCCCTGCGACGGCTGGCCGGCGGTGCGGATGCCGTTCGAAACGTATTGGTGGCGGATAACGTTTGGGGGCTGTCGGCCCTGGTCCTGCTGGTGACTGGTGGGGTGCGGGCTTTCGGCGGGTTCGAAAAAGGCTCGGACTATTACCTGCACCAGCCTCTGTTTCATCTCAAGATGACGTTGTTTCTGCTGATCCTGTTGCTTGAGCTCGCGCCCATGATCACCTTGATCAAATGGCGAATGGCACTGGGCAAAGGGGTTGCGATCGATCCTTCCAAAGCCGGCCGGTTCGCCCGGATCAGCCACATCGAAGCCTTGTTGCTGATGTTGATGGTGATCGCTGCCACAGGCATGGCCCGTGGGCTGAGCTGGAGCTGACCGGCACGAACACCCGCTTCGTCGCCATTAAAACGAAATGTCCGACAGCCATGCGACGAGTCATGGCATTAATATCGGTTTTCAGGGGCGGGACGGAAATCAGAAGCGGGGTGGAGCAGGGGGGCGTGAATCTTTAGCCAGCCACTGCGGCGATGCAAACGGGCTGGCTGCGGACTGCTGCAAGGCTCAGGGATTTTGCGGTTTGTCAGGGGCGGTGAGGCCAGCCTGAATGCGCTGGTAAATCTCTTCGCGATGCACCGCAACGTTTTTCGGGGCATTGATGCCGATCCGGACCTGTTGGCCGCTAACGCCCAGAATGGTGATCGTGATGTCGTCACCAATGTTTATGCTTTCACCGACTTTGCGGGTGAGTATCAGCATGGTGTTCTCCTTGATTGCTTTATAGGGCACCTGATTGACAGTGCAGATGTCGGTACTGCTTATAGATTAGTGCTAAGTGTCACAATGTGGGTGCCTCTTTCTGACGTGCAGACGCTGCATTAATTCCCAGGGTGCGACTATACAGAGACGCCGGGCAGGATTCTCGTGTTTTGAGTGCTGTTTGCGGGGTTCTTGGTGCGCACGGGTGCTAAAATCCGCTCCTCATGTCTTCCAGAGGAAACGTTGTGCGCAAATTGGCTTGGGTTATTGCGGTATTGATGCTGGCAGGATGCGGTGAGGGACGTGACGCACAAGCGCCGAAGCCAAAGCCGCCCGCGGCCTCCGTACCGGCAGCAGCCACCGCGCCGCAGTGGGGTGTGGAGGTTCGAGGTGAGACGCCGCAGGCTGTCAGCGACCTGACTGGCTGGCTCATCGAGCACAGCTTCATGTCCACGGTGATCAAGGAGGGTGGCAAGGAGCGGGTCCTGGTGGGACCTTTCAGCTCCAAGGCCGACGCCGAAGCCGGGCAGGAAAAAATCACCGCCGCCCTGGTCCGTGCAAAAAAACGCAACATCGAGACGCAGGTGGTGGATTTTCCAACGGCTCAATGATCGGCAGGGCAAAACCTGTGGGAGCGTGCGGGCTCACTCCCACAGTTGATGCTGTTCACAAATGCGAGGTCAGCCGCAGGCTTTCAGATCCACCGGCCCCACGAACTCGTTGCCACGCCCCATGACGCAGGCCACGCTCTGGTTTCGCTGGCGTTCCCAGTTCTCTACGGGGTAGGTCTTGTCCCAGGCCTCGAACAGGCGGCGATCCTGTTTCGAAAGGCGCAGGCCGTATTGTTTGCTCATGTAGAAATACGTCCGGGCGATCATCCCTCGGATGGATGGACGGGGCATGACTTTCTTGGCCTGGAAGTCCACCTGGGTCAGGCATGAGCCGTACTGGCCCTTCTGCACGGGCAGCCAGCCGAAGCTGAAGTTGCTGCGATCACCGTTCACTTCCCCGATGCTGGGCACCAGGTTGTGGAGGTCGGCCTCGGCGCGCTGATAGACCGGGTCATAGCGGGTGCAGTTCTTGCGACCGCCTTGTTGCCAGCATTGGCGTTGATGACCGATCTGCCACGCTGGAACGATGTGCTCCCACTCGATCCGGGCGGCGCGACGGGCATTCTTGCGAGGTACGTAACCGCAGGCCGACAGATTCACACGATTGCCGGTGTACTTGCAGCCGCAATAAAACTCCGTGGATTGCGGAGCGTAGAGTTTCCAGGCGATTTTCTTGGCTTCGTTGAAGGTGCGAGGGGCGGCGGCCTGGGCACCTGTGGTGATAAATACAAGCAGTAACGCAAGACAGCGAACGATCATCAGGCTCAATCTTCCTTTGGCACAACCCAGAAAACCTGCACGCCACCGTCGTCGCGATAGGCGAGGGTAACGTTGTCGTTCTCGTCGATTTCTTCCAGGAGGCGCTCCCATTCCTCCACGGGTTCGTCGGGAAGACGAAAGATCAGCGCTGCCTTGGCTTTTTGGGCGATGGGGGAATTGATGATTTTCGAGACCCGCAGGCCGAGTCGCGTATAGGAATCTAAGGGGGTGGTTGCAGCGGAAGGCGAAGCCACAGGATTATCCTTATTAAGCTGTACGTGCATACAGTATTTAACCGTAGGCATTTACGCAACTGCTTAAAATTCAAGAAAATCGTCTGACAGCGCTTTTTCAAATTTGATGTAGGAAAAAAGATCTTTTTTGTCGACCCGTGTAAAAGAGCGGTGGTCCGCGATTCGGGACGTTGACAAATCATCGAAGCCTTACCATAGTTCACTTCACGCAAACGTTTGCGCGGCCTTCGCGCGATGCATTTGCCCACAATAATCATAAGATCGGAGTGAATCCATGAAGCTGCCCTTTGCTGGACGCTTTCTCGCTGTCGCCATGCTCGCAGCCACGTCTGCTGCGCTGCCTTTCTCCTCGACACTTGCCCAGACTGCCGAAAAACCCAAGGTTGCCCTGGTAATGAAATCCCTGGCCAACGAGTTCTTCCTGACCATGGAAGACGGTGCCAAGGCCTATCAGAAGGAACACTCCGCCGATTTCGACCTGATCTCCAACGGGATCAAGGATGAAACCGACACCGCCAACCAGATCCGTATCGTCGAGCAGATGATCGTCTCCAAAGTCGATGCCCTCATCATTGCGCCGGCCGACTCCAAGGCCATGGTGCCGGTGATCAAGAAGGCCGTCGATGCCGGCATCACCGTGGTCAACATCGACAACCAGCTCGATCCGGCCGTGGTCAAGAGCAAGAACATCAACGTACCGTTCGTAGGTCCCGACAACCGCAAGGGCGCACGACTGGTGGGTGAATACCTGGCCAAGCAGCTCAAGGCCGGTGACGAAGTCGGCATCATCGAAGGCGTGTCCACCACCACCAACGCCCAGGCCCGCACAGCCGGTTTCAAGGATGCCATGGAGGCGGCGCAGATCAAGGTGGTGTCCCTGCAGTCCGGTGATTGGGAAATCAACAAGGGCAACCAGGTTGCCGCGTCGATGCTCAGCGAATACCCGAACATCAAGGCGCTGCTGGCCGGCAACGACAGCATGGCGGTCGGCGCGGTGTCGGCGGTGCGTGCGGCCGGTAAGGCAGGCAAGGTGCAGGTCGTCGGCTACGACAACATCAATGCCATCAAACCGATGCTCAAGGACGGCCGTGTCCTGGCTACCGCTGACCAGTTTGCGGCCAAGCAGGCGGTCTTCGGCATCGAGACTGCGTTGAAGATCCTCAAGAAGGAAAAAGTCGAGATCGGCGACAACGGCGTTATCGAAACTCCAGTCGAGCTGGTGACCAAGTAGTAATCCTGGCGACACAACGGCGCTCGCCCATCCGGGCGGGCGCATGGAGAGTTTTTTATGTCCGTTTTCGACCCGAACGCTGTCCTTTCCGTCAGCGGTATCGGCAAGACTTATGCCCAGCCGGTGCTGACTGGCATCGACCTGACGCTGATGCGCGGCGAAGTGTTGGCGCTGACCGGTGAGAATGGTGCCGGTAAGAGCACCCTGTCCAAGATCATCGGTGGGCTGGTGACGCCCACCACCGGGCAGATGCAGTTCCAAGGGCAGGATTATCGCCCCGGCAGCCGTACCCAGGCCGAAGAGCTTGGCGTGCGCATGGTGATGCAGGAACTCAACCTGTTGCCGACCCTGTCCGTGGCCGAGAACCTGTTTCTCGACAACCTGCCCAGCCGCTGCGGCTGGATCGACCGCAAGCAACTGCGCAAAGCGGCGATCGAAGCCATGGCCCAGGTGGGGCTCGATGCGATTGATCCCGACACGTTGGTGGGCGAGCTGGGCATCGGTCACCAGCAGATGGTCGAGATCGCCCGCAACCTGATCGGCGATTGCCATGTACTGATCCTCGATGAGCCGACCGCCATGCTGACGGCCCGCGAAGTCGAGATGCTTTTCGAACAGATCACCCGCTTGCAGGCTCGAGGCGTGTCGATCATTTACATTTCCCATCGCCTCGAAGAACTGGCGCGGGTGGCCCAGCGCATTGCGGTACTGCGCGACGGCAATCTGGTCTGCGTCGAGCCGATGGTCAATTACAACAGCGACCAGCTGGTGACGTTGATGGTCGGCCGGGAGCTGGGCGAGCACATCGACCTGGGACCGCGCCAGATCGGCGCGCCGGCGTTGACGGTCAAGGGCCTGACCCGTTCCGACAAGGTTCGCGACGTTTCCTTTGAAGTGCGCGCTGGTGAGATATTCGGTATCTCCGGCCTGATCGGGGCAGGGCGCACCGAGCTGATGCGCTTGATCTTCGGCGCCGATACGCCCGACAGCGGCACCGTGGCGCTGGGGTCGCCGGCCAAGGTCGCTCACATCCGTTCACCCGCCGATGCAGTGGCCCATGGCATTGCGCTGATCACCGAGGACCGCAAGGGCGAAGGCCTGCTGCTGACCCAGTCGATCGCCGCCAACATTGCCTTGGGCAACATGCCGGAGATTTCCAGCGCCGGCATCGTCAATGGCAAAGAGGAACTTGCGCTGGCCCGTCGACAAATCGACGCCATGCGAATTCGTAGCTCCAGCCCGACGCAGTTGGTGTCCGAGCTTTCGGGCGGCAATCAGCAGAAAGTCGTGATCGGGCGCTGGCTCGAACGCGATTGTTCGGTGTTGTTGTTCGATGAGCCGACCCGCGGCATCGACGTGGGCGCCAAGTTCGACATCTATGCGCTGCTTGGCGAGCTGACCCGCCAGGGCAAAGCGCTGGTGGTGGTTTCCAGCGATCTGCGGGAATTGATGCTGATCTGTGACCGGATCGGTGTGTTGTCCGCCGGGCGCCTGATCGACACATTCGAGCGCGACAGCTGGACCCAGGATGACTTGCTGGCTGCCGCATTTGCCGGCTATCAAAAACGTGATGCGTTGCTCAACGAAGCGGCGCCTAGGGAATTTTCATGAAAACCGCATCTGCCGTTGGTAAACCGAGTGGACACTTCTTCGGTCTCGGCACCTACCTGGGCTTGGCTGGCGCGCTGCTGGCCATGGTCGCGCTGTTCTCCGTCCTGAGCAGCCATTTTCTTTCCTACGACACCTTCAGCACCCTGGCGAACCAGATTCCGGACCTCATGGTGCTGGCGGTCGGCATGACGTTCATCCTGATCATCGGCGGCATCGACCTGTCCGTCGGCTCGGTGCTGGCACTGGCGGCGTCGACGGTGAGCGTGGCAGTGCTTGGGTGGGGCTGGAGCGTCTGGCCATCGGCATTGCTGGGCATGGCCGTGGCGGCGCTGGCTGGGACCGTGACGGGCTCGATTACCGTGGCGTGGCGGATTCCATCGTTCATCGTCTCCCTGGGCGTGCTGGAAATGGCCCGTGGCCTGGCGTACCAGATGACTGGTTCCCGGACGGCCTATATCGGCGACTCCTTCGCCTGGTTGTCCAATCCGATTGCCTTCGGTATCTCACCGTCGTTCATCATTGCCTTGCTGGTGATCTTCATTGCCCAGGCCGTGCTGACCCGCACCGTGTTCGGTCGTTACCTGATCGGCATCGGCACCAATGAGGAAGCCGTGCGCCTGGCGGGGATCAATCCGAAACCCTACAAGATCCTGGTGTTCAGCCTGATGGGGTTGCTGGCCGGTGTGGCGGCGCTGTTCCAGATTTCCCGCCTGGAAGCAGCCGACCCGAACGCCGGCTCCGGCCTCGAATTGCAGGTCATTGCCGCCGTGGTGATCGGCGGCACCAGCCTGATGGGCGGACGCGGTTCGGTCATCAGTACGTTCTTCGGCGTGCTGATCATCTCCGTGCTGGCCGCCGGCCTGGCGCAGATCGGCGCCACCGAGCCGACCAAGCGGATCATTACCGGCGCGGTGATCGTGATTGCGGTGGTGCTGGATACCTATCGCAGCCAGCGCGCCAGCCGGCGGACCTGATCCATGGCGACGATCAAAGATGTCGCGGCGCTCGCGGGGATTTCCTACACCACTGTGTCCCATGTCGTGAACAAGACCCGGCCGGTCAGCGAAGAGGTGCGGCGCAAGGTCGAGGCAGCCATCGAACGCCTCGACTACGTGCCCAGCGCCGTGGCCCGTTCGCTCAAGGCCAAGACCACGGCCACCATCGGCCTGCTGGTGCCCAACAGCCTCAACCCGTACTTCGCCGAGTTGGCCCGGGGGATCGAGGATTACTGTGAGCGCAATGGTTATTGCGTGATCCTGTGCAACTCCGACGACAACCCTGACAAGCAGCGCAGCTACCTGCGAGTGTTGCTGGAAAAACGCATCGATGGATTGATCGTTGCTTCTGCCGGCGGTGATGTCGGCCTGGTCGAGGGGTTGGCTGGCGTGCGTACGCCCATGGTCATCGTCGACCGTGGCCTGGACGGCGTCGATGCGGACCTGGTGCGCATCGATCACGAATACGGCGCTTATCTGGCGACACAACACCTGTTGGAGCTGGGGCATCGGGACATCGCGTTCATCGGTGGTCCGGCAGAGACCAGTGTGGCCCAGATGCGCCTGGCTGGTTATTGCCGGGCGCTGAAGGAGGCGGGTGTCGAGCTGCCGGTGGAGCGCATGCTCGAAAGCGATTTCACCAGCACCGGTGGCTATCGTGCGGCGGCCACGCTGCTTGAGCATCAGCCACCCAGTGCGATCTTCGCGGCCAACGATATGATCGGCATCGGCGTACTGCGGGCCGCCGCCGAGCGCAATGTGCGAGTACCCGGCGAGCTGTCGGTGATCGGCTTCGACGATATCCAGATGAGTCGGTATGTCTATCCGGCGTTGACCACGGTGGGGCAGTCGATCCTGCAGCTTGGTGAAATGGCGGCCGAGGTGTTGTTGCGGCGGATCGCCACGCCCACGCTGACCACCGACCAGCGGATCGTCACGCCGAGCATTGTCCTGCGAGAGTCGACTGCGCCGTTGTCCGGTGCCTTCGCCCAATACCGCTGAACCGAATGGAATGAGTAGTGACGTATGTCTGCAAAAGTAGTGGTAATAGGCAGCCTGAACATGGACCTGGTGACTCGCGCGCCGCGCCTGCCCCGGGGTGGTGAAACGCTGATCGGTGAGTCGTTTTCCACCATTCCGGGCGGCAAGGGGGCCAACCAGGCCGTGGCCGCCGCGCGCCTCGGGGCGCAGGTGTCCATGGTCGGGTGCGTGGGCAATGATGCCTATGGTCAACAGTTGCGAGGCGCGCTGCTTGCCGAAGGCATCGATTGCCGGGCCGTCAGCGTCGTGGAAGGCTCCAGCGGCGTGGCCCTGATCGTGGTTGACGACAACAGCCAGAATGCGATCGTTATCGTGGCCGGTGCCAATGGCGTGCTTACACCTGATGTCCTGGACGGAGTCGACGAGGTGCTGCAGAGCGCCGATGTCATCATCTGCCAGCTTGAAGTCCCGGATGCCACCGTCGGCCATGCGCTCAAGCGTGGTCGCGAGCTGGGCAAAACCGTCATTCTCAACCCGGCGCCGGCTTCCCATGCCTTGCCGGCCGATTGGTACGCCAGCGTCGACTACCTGATCCCCAACGAAAGCGAAGCGGCGATGCTGAGCGGGCTGGCGGTCGACTCCCTGGAAACCGCCGAAGCGGCTGCGGCACAGTTGATGGCTGCGGGCGCTGGCAAGGTGATCGTGACGTTGGGCAGCCAAGGGTTGATGTTCGCCAACGGAGCGAGCTTCGAGCATTTCCCGGCGCCCAAAGTCAAGGCCGTGGATACCACGGCGGCAGGGGACACCTTCGTCGGCGGGTTTGCCGCGGCCCTGGCCAATGGAAAAAGCGAGGCCGAGGCAATTCGTTTCGGTCAGGTGGCTGCCGCGTTGTCGGTCACCCGTGTCGGGGCGCAGCCGTCCATTCCCACTTTGCTTGAAGTACAGGCGTTCAAATCATGAAGAAGACTCCGCTGTTGAATATCGCCCTGTCGCGACTGATCGCCTCCCTTGGTCATGGCGACAAGGTGGTCATCGGCGATGCCGGGTTGCCCGTACCGCCACAGGTCGAACTGATCGACCTGGCCCTGACCCCTGGCATTCCCGATTTCGTCAGCACGCTCAACGCAGTGCTCAGTGAAATGCAGGTAGAAAGCCATGTACTGGCCGAGGAGATATTTGATAAACAGCCGTCGGCCCTGACGAGCCTTGAGACGCTTCATGCCCGGAATGCGCTGGGGGCGCGGGAATTGGTCAGCCATGAACAGTTCAAAGTCCTCAGCCGACAAGCTCGGGCGATCATTCGCACAGGAGAATGTTCTCCGTACTGCAACATTGTGCTTATTGCTGGAGTCACCTTCTAACCTGTCAACCCTGCACAAGGAGTGCGCCATGCACCGCTATGCTCAAAAAATGCATCAACTGCTTCGGAGTCTGCTGCTGTTGTCACTGATCACTGCTACGAGCGCCCAGGCGGCGGAAAAGATCGATCTGATCATCGACACCGATCCGGGGGCCGACGATGTGGTTGCCCTGTTGTTCGCCCTGGCGTCCCCCGATGAGCTGAACATCCGCGCTTTGACCACCGTGGCGGGCAATGTGCGCCTGGACAAGACCTCCCGCAACGCTCGCCTGGCCCGGGAGTGGGCAGGGCGCGAGGACGTGCCGGTTTACGCCGGTGCGCCCAAGCCAATGATGCGCACGCCCATCTATGCGGAAAACATCCATGGCAAGGAAGGCCTGTCGGGTGTCACCGTGCATGAGCCGAAGAAAGGGCTGGCCAAGGGCAATGCGGTCAACTACCTGATCGATACCCTCAAGGCCGCCAAACCCCACAGCATTACCATCGCCATGCTGGGCCCGCAGACCAACCTGGCCCTGGCGCTGATCCAGGAGCCCGATATCGTCCAGGGCATCAAGGAAGTGGTGATCATGGGCGGCGCGCACTTCAACGGCGGCAACATCACACCGGTGGCCGAATTCAACCTGTTCGCCGATCCGCAAGCGGCCGAGGTAGTGGCCAAAAGCGGTGTGAAGCTGACTTACCTGCCGCTGGACGTCACCCACAAGATCCTCACCAGCGAAGCACGCCTCAAGCAGATCGCCGCTGTGAACAACAATGCCAGCAAGCTGGTGGGCGATATTCTCAATGAGTACGTCAAGGGCGACATGGAGCACTACGGCATGACAGGTGGGCCGGTGCATGACGCCACGGTGATTGCCTACCTGCTCAAGCCGCAGTTATTTACCGGTCGCTCGGTCAATGTCGTGGTGGACAGTCGCGAAGGCCCGACGTTCGGGCAGACCATCGTCGACTGGTATGACGGCCTGAAAGCACCCAAAAATGCATTCTGGGTGGAAAATGGCGATGCTCAGGGCTTCTTCGATCTGCTGACCGAGCGCCTGGCACGTCTCAAATAACCCTGCATCTTGTGGGAGCCAAGCTTGGTTCCCACAAGATTTTTGCGTTACCTCAATCAGCAGCGTCGACGAGATTCGGATAGCGCTCGAATGCCTGCTGGATGAAGTTCCGGGCGACCTCTGTCCCCAGTTCCCGTACCAACAACTCGATGCCGATGATTGCCAGTTCCTCGGGACTGCCGGGGCTATAGGAGCTATGGCCCTCCAGCCATTTGGCATTGATGGTGGCTTCGATGCTGACGATGCTCATGATGGGGCCCGCGAGGTGGGAGACAGGTAGACTGAGTTAACCACTTTTACGTCAGGTTTTGCACTGCGACTTAGGCATCAGGGTAAGGCTGTGCCACACTTCCCCAGGCACCCTTCGACTCTATTGGCGTTGACTGAACTCGTTCATATTCAGTCACGATTGATCTCTGAACAGCGGCCTTCGGCTCAGGCAAACTGCGGTTCCCGGATGAAGGCATGCTGATAACTCCCTCGTGCGAAACCAAGTTTCGTTTGGGTTGTCGCACGCTCTCTCTTCAACATCAAAAAAGGAGGCTTCATGCCTTGGAAGCTCGCTTCATTGTGCACTGTACTGGCTGCCATATTGTTGAGTGGTTGCAGCAGCACCGCTGAAACGACCTCAGGACCGGTGGCAAGCGAGGCGGGGGATGGGCGCTGCGAAGCGAAGGCTGCCGAGTTCGCCATTGGCAAACAGGCCTCGCCGCAGTTGCTGGAACAGGCTCGCACCCGTTCCGGCGCGCAGATTGCCCGGATCCTCAAGCCCAACGACATGGTAACGCTCGAGTACCGCTCTGATCGGCTGAATCTCAATACCGATGCCAATCTGGTGGTCAATCGGGTGAATTGCGGCTGAGCGGCAGGTTTCGACTGACCATAAAAAACCCCGTCACATGGACGGGGTTTTTTAGCGCGCCGAGAAATTACTCTGGGCGAACCTGTGCAGCTTGCATACCCTTTTGGCCTTTCTCAGCCACGAAGGAAACGGACTGGCCTTCTTTCAGGCTTTTGAAACCGTCAGCTTCGATAGCTTTGAAGTGTACGAACAGGTCGTCACCGCCACCTTGAGGAGTGATGAAGCCGAAGCCTTTTTCATCGTTGAACCATTTAACGGTGCCGGTTTGGCGATTAGACATGGTGTATCTCCAAGAAACATATATTTTCAGTAGTACTGTGCTGCTCAGGCCAACTGGGCACACCGGAGTATCATAGTCGAAATGTTCGGTTTGGGAGCCCCCCGGACGTACGGTTTGCCAATCAGTCGCGTTTTCGCTATCCCTTGAGTCGACTGGAAGCCCCGGTTTTAAAGGCTTTCAGCTGAAAGTAAAGGCGACAAAAAAAGCTGTAAAACCTGAAAAAAACCTCGGGAAAAGGGAGTTTTTCAGCTTTCTTGACGACGCCGGGGCGCTTCAAAGGCCTCGTTCAGTCATTTTTTTGCCGGCGTATTGGCCTTGCACTTGGCGATCTGGCCAAGGGCTTTCTGTTGCAGTTGCGGGGTCGCCTTGTTGTCCATCAGCGCCTGGATATCGGCCGCTGGATAGGATTTGATAGCGTCGGCGCCGCAGGCGCAGTGGGATTTGGCTGCCGCCGCGCCGATCTGTGGCGATGCGGCCTGGGTGCACTGGGCCATGTATTTCTCACGCTCACCCTTGGGCCAGTCGGCATGGGCGGTCAACGGAAGCAGAAGGGCGAGGGGGGCGACTACTGCGAATAAAGTATTCAGACGCATGCTGGGATGCTCCTTTACGGACGATAACGTGTTATCTGAGGCGTTTTTGAGCGCTTCAGTTCAGCAACTCTGGCATAAAAACGTCGAATTTACGCCCGCCGCAATCCGGCGCGGCGGCGACCGTTCATCTGTGCTAGCATGCCGGGCTCGGGTATTTTCAGGCGCCGGATAGCAGCAGCTCCGGTGGCGGCAAATGTTCGAATAACCCTGATTTGAATCCCAGTCACTCTGGTTCGGTTTCCCGGTTGGCCGAAAGGCTCCTGCCGCTGTAAGGCAGGCGTTCATCGTTGAATGGCCTGGACTGGATCTTGTACTGGCTCATCCCAACCCACGTGACCTTTGGTAGGGGTCACCACTAGGAGAGGAGGCGCCATGCCAACTATTACTCTTCCCGACGGCAGTCAACGCTCATTCGATCATCCGGTCTCCGTCGCCGAGGTCGCAGCCTCTATCGGCGCAGGCCTGGCAAAGGCCACACTGGCCGGCAAGGTCAACGGCAAGCTGGTTGATGCCAGCGATGTCATCGACAGCGACGCTACGCTGCAAATCATCACGCCCAAGGACGAAGAGGGGCTGGAAATCATTCGCCACTCTTGCGCGCACCTGGTCGGCCACGCGGTCAAGCAGTTGTACCCGAGCGCGAAAATGGTCATCGGGCCGGTCATCGATGAAGGTTTCTATTACGATATCGCCTTCGAGCGTCCTTTCACACCGGACGACATGGCTGCCATCGAGCAGCGCATGCAGCAGTTGATCGATAAAGACTACGACGTCATCAAGAAAGTGACCCCGCGCGCCGAAGTCATCGAAGTTTTCAAGGCCCGTGGCGAAGATTACAAACTGCGTCTGGTGGAAGACATGCCGGACGAGCAGGCCATGGGCCTGTACTACCACGAAGAATACGTCGACATGTGCCGCGGTCCGCACGTGCCGAACACTCGCTTCCTGAAGTCCTTCAAACTGACCAAGCTGTCCGGCGCCTACTGGCGCGGCGATGCGAAGAACGAGCAGCTTCAGCGGGTCTACGGCACCGCCTGGGCCGACAAGAAGCAACTGGCGGCCTACATCCAGCGCATCGAGGAAGCCGAGAAGCGCGACCACCGCAAGATCGGCAAGCGCCTGGGCCTGTTCCACACCCAGGAAGAGTCACCGGGCATGGTGTTCTGGCACCCGAACGGCTGGACGATGTACCAGGTGCTCGAGCAGTACATGCGCCAGGTCCAGCGTGAGAACGGCTACCTGGAAATCAAGACGCCGCAAGTGGTGGACCGCAGCCTGTGGGAGAAATCCGGGCACTGGGCCAACTACGCTGACAACATGTTCACCACCCAGTCGGAAAACCGCGACTACGCCATCAAGCCCATGAACTGCCCTTGCCACGTGCAGGTGTTCAACCAGGGTCTGAAAAGCTACCGCGAGCTGCCAATGCGTCTGGCCGAGTTCGGTGCCTGCCACCGTAACGAGCCGTCGGGGGCCTTGCACGGCATCATGCGGGTGCGTGCGTTCACCCAGGACGACGCGCATATCTTCTGCACCGAAGAGCAGATGCAGGCCGAATCCGCTGCGTTCATCAAGCTGACCATGGACGTCTATCGCGATTTCGGCTTCACCGAAGTCGAGATGAAGCTGTCCACTCGTCCGGAAAAACGCGTCGGTTCCGACGAACTGTGGGATCGCGCCGAAGCGGCATTGGCGGCCGCCCTCGACAGCGCGGGCCTTGCGTACGACCTGCAGCCAGGTGAAGGGGCTTTCTACGGTCCGAAGATCGAGTTCTCCTTGAAAGATTGTCTCGGTCGGGTCTGGCAGTGTGGTACCTTGCAGCTCGATTTCAACCTGCCGATCCGTCTGGGCGCCGAATACGTGTCCGAAGACAACAGCCGCAAGCATCCGGTCATGCTTCACCGTGCGATCCTCGGTTCCTTCGAGCGTTTCGTCGGAATTCTGATCGAGCATTACGAGGGCGCGTTCCCCGCATGGCTGGCGCCGACCCAGGCAGTGATCATGAATATCACTGATAAACAGGCAGATTTTGCCGCCGAGGTCGAAAAAACTCTCAACCAAAGCGGATTTCGTGCCAAGTCCGACTTGAGAAATGAAAAGATCGGCTTTAAAATCCGCGAGCATACCTTGCTCAAGGTTCCCTATCTTCTGGTTATTGGAGATCGGGAAGTCGAGATGCAGACTGTCGCTGTGCGTACTCGTGAAGGTGCTGACCTGGGCTCGATGCCTGTCGCCCAATTCGCCGAGTTTCTCGCGCAAGCGGTTTCCCGGCGTGGTCGCCCAGATTCGGAGTAATTATTATTAAGCGTGATATGAGACAAGATAAACGAGCTGCACCGAAAGCCCCGATCAACGAGAATATCTCGGCACGCGAGGTTCGGTTAATTGGCGCTGACGGCGAGCAGATTGGCATCGTCTCGATTGATGAAGCGCTTCGAATTGCTGAAGAAGCCAAGCTTGATCTGGTAGAAATTTCCGCAGACGCAGTCCCACCGGTTTGCCGGGTGATGGACTACGGCAAATCGATCTTCGAGAAGAAGAAGCAGATTGCCGCGGCGAAGAAAAACCAGAAGCAGATTCAGGTAAAAGAAATCAAGTTTCGTCCAGGGACGGAGGAAGGGGATTACCAGGTAAAACTGCGCAACCTGGTACGTTTCCTGAGTGACGGGGACAGGGCCAAGGTATCCTTGCGATTCCGCGGCCGTGAGATGGCCCACCAGGAGCTGGGGATGGAACTCCTCAAGCGGGTTGAACAAGACCTGCTCGAGTACGGTTCGGTCGAACAGCATCCTAAGATGGAAGGACGCCAGCTGATCATGGTCATCGCCCCGAAAAAGAAGAAGTAATCACCAGGGCACGGCAGGCCTTGCGATTATGTTTATCAACTGAATGCGGAGTATCCGAACATGCCAAAGATGAAAACCAAAAGTGGTGCTGCCAAGCGGTTTCTGAAAACTGCTAACGGCATCAAGCACAAGCACGCTTTCAAGAGCCACATCCTGACCAAAATGTCGACCAAGCGTAAGCGTCAACTGCGCGGTAGCAGCTTGCTGCATCCGTCTGACGTGGCAAAAGTCGAGCGCATGCTGCGCCTTCGTTAATTTTTGGATCAAGAATAGAGGAAGTAACTCATGGCTCGTGTAAAGCGTGGCGTCATTGCCCGTAAGCGTCACAAGAAAATTATGAAACTTGCTAAAGGCTACTACGGTGCGCGTTCCCGCGTATTCCGTGTTGCCAAGCAAGCCGTAATCAAGGCAGGCCAATACGCCTACCGTGACCGTCGTCAGAAAAAACGTCAGTTCCGCGCTCTGTGGATCGCTCGTATCAACGCTGGTGCGCGTACCAACGGTCTGTCCTACAGCCGTCTGATCGCTGGCCTGAAAAAAGCGTCGATCGAGATCGACCGTAAGGTTCTGGCTGATCTGGCAGTGAACGAAAAAGCGGCGTTTGCTGCGATTGTCGAGAAAGCTAAAGCCATCCTGGCTTAAGTACCCCCGACAGTCACCTGGGTCCACCTCTGTGGGCCCTGGTGCCAAACGTCTTAAATAGGGGAAGAGCCTTAAAGCTCTTCCCCTATTTTGTATCTGGAGTCTGTACATGGAAAACCTGGATGCGCTGGTCTCTCAAGCACTAGAGGCTGTGCAAAGCGCTGAAGATATCAATGCCCTGGAGCAAATCCGGGTTCACTACCTTGGCAAGAAAGGCGAGTTGACTCAGGTGATGAAGACCCTGGGGAACCTGCCGGCCGAAGAGCGTCCGCAGGTCGGTGCGCTGATCAACGTTGCCAAGGAGCGTGTCACAGAGGTCCTTAATGCGCGCAAGGCGTTGTTCGAGGAGGCGGATCTGGCCGCCAAGCTCGCCGCCGAGTCCATTGACGTGACCCTGCCTGGCCGTGGCCAGACTTCCGGCGGCCTGCATCCGGTTACCCGGACCCTGGAACGCATCGAGCAATTCTTCACCCACATTGGCTACGGCATCGCCGAGGGCCCTGAGGTCGAAGACGACTACCACAACTTCGAGGCGCTCAACATCCCTGGCCACCACCCGGCCCGGTCGATGCACGACACCTTCTATTTCAACGCCAACATGCTGTTGCGCACCCATACCTCGCCGGTACAGGTCCGCACCATGGAGTCGAAGCGGCCACCGATACGCATTGTCTGCCCTGGCCGTGTGTACCGTAGCGACTCGGATATCACTCACTCGCCGATGTTCCACCAGGTCGAAGGCCTGCTGGTGGATCGCGACATCAATTTCGCCGACCTGAAAGGCACCATCGAAGAGTTCCTGCGAGTGTTCTTCGAGAAAGAGCTGGCGGTGCGTTTCCGTCCTTCATACTTTCCGTTCACCGAGCCATCGGCCGAAGTCGACATGGAATGTGTGATGTGCAGCGGCAAGGGCTGCCGCGTCTGCAAGCAGACCGGCTGGCTGGAAGTCATGGGCTGCGGCATGGTTCATCCGAACGTGCTGCGCATGTCCGGGATCGATCCGGAAGAGTTCTCGGGCTTTGCCTTCGGCATGGGCGTCGAGCGCCTGGCGATGCTGCGTTACGGTGTGAATGACTTGCGCCTGTTCTTCGACAACGACTTGCGGTTCCTTGCGCAATTTCGCTAGCCGTCACGAACTTTTTAGGAGAACAGGATGAAATTCAGTGAACAATGGCTGCGCGGCTGGGTAAGCCCGCAGGTAAGCCAGGACGAGCTGGTTGCTCGCCTGTCGATGGCCGGTCTCGAGGTCGATAGCGTAACGCCGGCCGCCGGTGAATTCAGCGGCGTGGTGGTGGGCGAGGTGCTGAGCACCGAGCAGCATCCGGACGCCGATAAACTGCGGGTCTGCCAGGTCAGCAATGGCACGGAAACCTTCCAGGTGGTATGCGGCGCACCAAACGTGCGCCCGGGCCTGAAGATCCCGTTCGCCATGATCGGCGCCGAGCTGCCGGGCGACTTCAAGATCAAGAAAGCCAAGCTGCGTGGCGTCGAGTCCAACGGTATGTTGTGCTCCCAGGCCGAACTGCAGATCGGCGAAGGCAACGACGGCCTGATGGAGCTTCCGGCTGATGCGCCGGTTGGCCAGGACATTCGTGAGTACCTGAACCTGGATGACGCCAGCATCGAGGTCGACCTGACGCCGAACCGTGGCGACTGCCTGTCCCTGGCCGGTCTGGCCCGTGAGGTCGGTGCCCTGTATGACGCCCCGGTAAGCCGTCCTGTGGTCGCGCCGGTCCCGGCCGTGCACGATGAAGTGCGGTCGGTCGAAGTGTTGGCGCCAGCAGCATGCCCGCGATATCTGGGTCGGGTGATCCGTAATGTCGATCTGTCGAAGCCGACGCCGCTGTGGATGGTCGAGCGCCTGCGTCGCGCCGACGTGCGCAGCATCGATGCCGCCGTCGACATCACCAACTACGTCATGCTGGAGTTGGGTCAACCGCTGCACGCGTTCGATCTTGCCGAAATCAACGGCGGTATCCGCGTACGCATGGCCGAAGAGGGCGAGAAGCTGGTCCTGCTCGACGGCCAGGAAGTCACCCTGCGCAGCGATACGCTGGTGATTGCCGACCATTCCCGCGCCCTGGCGATTGCCGGCGTAATGGGCGGCGAGCACAGCGGCGTCTCCTCGACGACCCGCGACGTGTTCCTGGAAAGCGCGTTCTTCGACCAGATCGCGGTAGCGGGCAAGGCCCGTTCCTATGGTCTGCACACCGACGCTTCGCACCGCTACGAGCGCGGCGTGGACTGGCAACTGGCCCGTGAAGCCATGGAGCGCGCCACTGGCCTGCTGCTGGACATCACCGGTGGCGAAGCCGGCCCGATCATCGAAACCGTCAGCGAGCAGCATCTGCCCAAGGTGGCGCCGATCACCCTGCGTGCCCAACGTATTTCCCAGATGCTCGGCATGGACATGGACGCTGCCGAAGTCGAGCGCCTGCTGGCCGCCCTGGGCCTGAACATCAGCGCCGATGGGGCAGGGCAGTGGCGTGTCGAAGTGCCAAGTCATCGCTTCGATATCAGCCTGGAAGTCGACCTGATCGAAGAGCTGGCCCGTCTGTACGGCTACAACCGCCTGCCGGTTCGCTACCCACAAGCCCGCCTGGCCCCGCAAGCCAAGGCCGAAGCCCGCAGCGACCTGCCGGAGCTGCGTCGCTTGCTGGTGGCTCGTGGCTATCAGGAAGCGATCACCTATAGCTTCATCGATCCGCGTCAGTTCGAGCTGTTCAATCCGGGCGTCGAGCCGCTGCTGCTTGCCAACCCGATTTCCAACGACATGGCGGCCATGCGCTCGTCCCTGTGGCCAGGGTTGGTCAAGGTGCTCCAGCACAACCTGAACCGCCAGCAGGATCGCGTGCGTCTGTTCGAAAGTGGCCTGCGTTTTGTCGGTCAACTGGAAGGCCTGAAGCAGGAGCCAATGCTGGCCGGCGTCGTCTGCGGCAGCCGTCTTCCGGAAGGGTGGGCGCAAGGTCGCGATGGCGTGGACTTCTTCGACGTCAAGGCTGACGTGGAGGCAGTGCTGGGCTTCGCCGGTGCGCTCGATGCGTTCACCTTCGTGCCGGGCAAGCATCCTGCCCTGCACCCGGGGCAAACCGCGCGCATCGAACGAGACGGGCGTGAAGTGGGTTATGTCGGTGCGATTCACCCGGAACTGGCCAAAGCACTGGGGCTGGATCGTCCGGTCTTCGTCTTCGAGCTGGTCCTGAGCGAAGTGGCCCAAGGGAAAATGCCGAAATTCCAGGAGTTATCGCGCTTTCCTGAAGTGCGTCGTGACCTGGCGTTGCTGGCTGATCGCGAGGTTGCAGCCAGTGCCGTGCTGGACGTAATCCGTGAAAATGCAGGCGAGTGGCTGACGGACCTCAGGCTATTTGACGTGTATCAGGGTAAAGGTATTGATCCGCATAGAAAAAGCCTTGCAGTCGGCTTGACCTGGCAGCATCCATCGCGCACTCTTAATGACGATGAGGTGAATACCGCAACGCAGAACATCCTCACCTCGCTAGAAACCAGGTTGAACGCCACGTTAAGGAAGTGACGTATGGGGGCTCTGACGAAAGCTGAGATGGCGGAACGTCTGTATGAAGAGCTGGGCCTGAATAAACGGGAAGCCAAAGAATTGGTGGAACTGTTTTTCGAGGAAATCCGCCACGCTCTCGAAGACAACGAGCAGGTCAAATTGTCCGGATTCGGCAATTTTGACCTTCGGGACAAACGCCAGCGGCCTGGCCGCAATCCGAAAACGGGTGAAGAAATCCCGATCACCGCTCGCCGCGTGGTCACCTTTCGTCCAGGGCAGAAGTTGAAGGCCCGAGTTGAGGCTTATGCTGGAACCAAGTCATAACGACGAGCTACCCGTCATCCCGGGCAAACGCTACTTCACCATTGGTGAAGTCAGCGAGCTGTGTGCGGTCAAGCCGCACGTGCTGCGCTATTGGGAGCAGGAGTTTCCTCAGCTCAACCCGGTCAAGCGCCGCGGAAACCGCCGGTATTATCAGCGCCAGGACGTGCTGATGATCCGGCAGATCCGCGCGCTGCTGTATGACCAGGGGTTCACCATCGGTGGCGCACGCCTGCGCCTCTCCGGTGACGAGGCCAAGGACGACACAACCCAGTACAAACAGATGATCCGCCAGATGATCGCCGAGCTTGAAGATGTGCTGGTGGTGCTCAAGAAATAAAATTCTGCTTTAAATACTTCCAGTTTTCAAAAGCTTGCGTTATATTCCTGAGCGTTCCGCTGAGAAGCGAAACAAGATTCACGCCTAGTCGGGGCGTAGCGCAGTCCGGTAGCGCACTAGCATGGGGTGCTAGGGGTCGAGTGTTCGAATCACTCCGTCCCGACCATATTTTTCAATGACTTAGCCCAACTCTAGCCAGTTGGGCTTTTTCATTGGTGGGGAGTTTTTCGGGACTTCATCCTGTTTTCCTCTTCAAGATTGTCAGCACCGGTCCCCTCGAGTCGGTTGCTGATACCATATTCGCAGCTTCGATCAGATGCCCGAGCTCGGCGCCCGAGTAGTGACTGGTGATGCTGCCGTTCTTATGTCCCAGCAAAGCCTTCCGGTCTTCCTGTGTGACACCTGCCGCCCGAAGGCGACGGCCAAACGTGTGTTTCAAGTCGTGCACCCTGATGGATGCATACCCGGGGTGAGCGGGGCGAAGGTTTTCCTCCTGCCAGAGTTTCGCCGCTCTCACCCGTGCTTTCTTCCAGGCCGAGTCGTTCATGCGATGCATGGCCGTGCCGTTGTACGGGAAAACCCATTCCTTGCTCAGGCCGCGCTGCTTATCAATGATCGACTTCGCCACGTTGTTGAGCACAACCAACCGCTCGTCGCCATTCTTCACACCTGACCGCTCGTTCCTCCCGCCGAAGTCGGACGGTATCAGGAACACGCTGGTGCCAAGCTCCGGCACCGGAATCTCCCAGTCCCACCTCAACTTGCATACCTCCTGCTCGCGGCAACCGGTGTTCACCTTGAACAGGGCCATCGTTTGCAGGTGTGCCGGCAACTCCCCGAAAAGGATCGACTGCTCTTCCCATGTCATGGGGTAGGGCTCGCGAACCTTTTTCTTCAGGTCCAACCTGGTCAGCATCGGAACCGAGTCCAGCCAGGGCCTGCGCTCCTCATCTCTCCATTTCCTCACGCAAAGCGAAAGAACCCGTATAACCCGTTCGATTGATATGTTGATCGTCCTGGGCGCTACCGGCTTCAGTTGCTTGCCACACGGCAGGACCATCCCTTTCAAGCGATCTCTCACGAACGGCTCAAGCGCCTGGTCATCGATGTGCGTCAATGGCAGATCCTTGAGGTAGGGGTGCAATTGCTTCAGGTGATGCGCGGTCAACTTGATCGACGGCTGGTCCTTGTTGTCGATCAGGAACTTCGTTGCCGCCTCATCCCAGGTGCGCATCCGACGCACGCCATATACCTTTTGCTGCCGAAGCTGCTCCAGGCGGTGAATCAGGTACTGCTCGGCTTCTTGCCGGTCACTAGTGCCAGTGCTTTCTCGAAGTCGCTCACCTCGGAAAACTTTGTCGATTTGCCAGACTCCACCTTTCTGGTAGAGGCCGGAGATCGCTTTTCTCGCCATGGTTTACCTCCTGTTGGTTCGCCACGGCGCTCGCTGCGGGGGCGATTGTTGTCCTGATTCGCTGCCTTTTCAATCGACTTGCGCTCGACGTAGGCGTCGGCCCACTCGTCAAGCTCGATCCGGTCGAAGGCCACGCCCTGTTTCCCGATCGGGAACTCACGCACGTTTGGCCGGACCGTTTTGTTGAATTCGTCCCGGCACATGCCGAGATAGCCGGGGGCATCCATGAACCGGATGAACCGCGGCGGGATGCTCGTTGCCTTTGCTGCTGTGGCATTCGCCATGGGTGTGCTCCATGCCGCGCTTGGCGGCAGAAGGTGGGTTAGGAGGTTCAGGCTGTTGCGAATAAATCGATTTGCGGTACCGGGGTATCGCGGATGGTGATAGCGTCGGCGATGCGTTGTTGGGCGGTCTTGAAGTAACCAGGGTCCTGCTCAATGCCGACGAACTGCCGGCGCAGGTTCATACAGGCGACGCCCGTGGTGCCGCTGCCCATGGTATTGTCCAGCACCACGCCCCCCTGATTGGAGTAGGTGCTGACCAGGAACTCCATCCAGGCCACGGGCTTTTGTGTAGGGTGGTAGCTGGCGGTCTGCTTGTCGCTGGAAAAGAACTGTACCGACCGTGGGTACCGCTCTGTCGAGTCGTACTCGGTAAGGTTCAACGCCTTGCCGTAGCACTCCGACTCTACTGACTTGCGCTTTGACGTCTTGCGTTCGTGACCGGTTGTCATGCGCGGGTTGTACACGGGCTGCTTTCGATAGAACACCTGGGCGCTTTCATGGGCCCGCAGAGGTTGCTTCTTGGCGTTGAGGAAACCCGTGGCCGCGCCTTTCTCCCAGATCCATTCGTACTTGTAGTGCTTCGGGTTGCTCGCCACCAGCATCGAGGCGAAAGGCTGGGCCGCGCACAGCACAATGGCCGCCTCTGGCTTGGCTATCCGCAAGTACTCACGCCATAGCGGCTCGAGCGGGATGATGGTGTCCCAGGCGCATTGCGTTGTGCCGTACGGCAGGTCAGCCAGCACCATGTCGACGCTGGCGTCTGGTAACTGCTTCATGACCTCCAGACAATCGCCAAGATAGAGCTGGAATTCGCTCATGGTGATACCTCGCCCGCCGTTCACCGGCAGGCTGTAGGGGGATTGGGGTTAGTAGAACGGGCCTTCGTATTCGTCGAAGCAAGGACCACACAGCGGGCGCTGTCCGCGTGCAGCGTGCGTTGATGCTTTTGGCACCCAGCGCTCTTTCGGCACGAAGTGGCCGCAGTCTCGGCATTTGGTGTGATGATCTTCGGCCTTACGGTCCGCCAACTCGGCGCGCATCTGATCCAGGGTGATCATGGCTTAGGCCCTCGATACACCAGCCAGGCCATGTAGAGCAGGGGGAGGATCATGGCTTTGACTCCTTCATCGCTGCCGCTGCAATCGCTTCGATCTGATCGCAGTAGCCGTAGATGTCCTGGATGTTGTTTTGGCCGTTCACGCAATCCCGGACGGTGGGGCGGATGTTGCCGTTGAGCTGGGTCGCGATGGCCTGGAGCGCTTGGCGCAGACGTTCGTTCTCGGCGATCAGGGCCAGGATGGCGCCAGGGTTAGCGGCGGCGTAGAACTGAGCAAGGGTCGGCGCGTGCGTCTCAGCGTCGTACTGCTCTGTATCGATCGTCATGACCGGATAGCGGTTGTCGTCTTCATCGACTTGACCGACCTGCCAGTCAGGGCCGTTCTCTCCGCATGGCCAGCACTCTGTCAGGCGATCCCATCCCTTCATGGCCTCAGCCAGCCGCTTCAGCTCGTTCTTGTCGAGGTTCATGGCGTCACCTTCACGCCGGCGGCTTCGATGGCTTCTCGGGCTTCGTCGTGCATATCGTTCCAGCCATTCTCGTAGCAGGCGTATGGCTTGGTGTCGACGCGTGCCGGCACCTCCACCACAAGGGCGGCGCGGGAGGCCTGCCAGCCGGTCCATAGTGCTCGGTAGGTCATGGCTGCCTGAATTGCCTGTTTCGTGCCCTTGGACCAGCCGTAGTGTTGGCTATCGTGGCTCCAGGCAACGCCGTCAGGTACTGGAAACCTGGCCTCAAACTCTTCACGCATCTTTTCGCTCATGACATCACCCTTGCAGCAAAGAGGATTATCGGTACCCACAGGATTGCGCTGAGGGCCAGGGCCTTGGGGATCATGGAGTCACCGCCAGCTTCTGCCATTCCCTATAGTTGTCGGCGTACTCCCAGCAATACGTGGCCGGCCAAGCACCGCGTGTGCCTTCCTTCACGATGTTGTAGTTCCAGCCTCCCTTTGCCGGGGTTGTCTTAATCCAGACGTGCTGCGGACCGCCAAGAGACCACCCGGGGTACTGGGTAACGGCCTCAGTCATGAACTCGGTGAAATCGTGGTGGCCTTTGCTCATGACTATGTAGGTGTCACTGCCTACGCTCTCCACGTCGAGCGGATACTTTTTTTCAGGCATGCCGGGTTCCTTGCCGCTATAGCGGCTGACTTTAAAGGGGGAGGGGATAGCGTTTTGCCTCGATTGTGGTCGAGGCCGTTATGGGGGAAGGTCTCCGTTCGGCTTGGAGCCGCTCAAGGAGAGGGGCTATGCCACATGGTCTGGATTTGCCCGTAACTCGCACTTACCGCGGGCATCAGCTGTACATAAAGTTCGAGTGGGCGAAACCCAACGACGAGGCTCCGGTAGCTGCGCATATCTTGGTGAATTGCGACGTGCCAGGATTGGCAAGCACTGTCGGAGAACTCCATGGGCCCTGGTCCAACTATCTGGACGCTCTCATCGAAGCAATAGCAGTTGGAGAGCGGTGGGTCGACAGTCAGTTTGTTTGAAAGCTCTGCGACCTTGGAGCGTAGCCAGGACCTGTCGACTGGCTTTCAGCCTCGGCGGTGGGGTTGAGGGCGGCTCTGGCTCGGGCCATTACCTTGGCGAGCTTTACGGGCGGATCACCGTACTGAATCAATTCCCACGCCTTAATCGCTTCGGTCAACAGCAACTTAAGTTCACCAACCCGCCGCTCTGCCGCCTGGCACGCCTGCTGTTCCGCATGGCGGCGCTGTTCCAGGCTGTGCACCTGCTCGTCGCGCTCGTTCAGCAGCAGTTGCAGGGCATCACGCTCTGCGGTGACCCTGGCAAAGTCTTTGTGAAGGACGAAATACTCGCCTTGACCCTCGCGGATGATTTCGGGCTCAGCGTGCAATACGGTCCTGGCCTGAGCCTCTCCACCGTATGCGCCGATGTACCAACGCTTCACTTCGCTCATCCTGCAATCTCCATCGATACCAGATCATGGGCATTCACAACCCGCATGCCGAGCTCGCGAGCAATGTGCACTTCGAGCCTGGCGCCCTTTGAATTCTCCCAGCCGGGCAGCACCGCGACCTGGCCGCACAGCCCCAGGCGTGTCAGGTCATAGGCCATGTAGTCGGCCCAGTCCGCACCGTCGACGACGCCGTGCTCTGCCGGGTTCTCGACCGCGTAGCCCCGGGCGCGCA
Source organism: Pseudomonas sp. AF32 (assembly GCF_022342325.2). Classification (NCBI taxonomy): domain Bacteria; kingdom Pseudomonadati; phylum Pseudomonadota; class Gammaproteobacteria; order Pseudomonadales; family Pseudomonadaceae; genus Pseudomonas; species Pseudomonas sp. AF32. Next base: position 24,271 of record NZ_RQJK02000026.1, read on the forward strand.
GCTCGGCGGCCATCGTGTTGAAGGCGGGAAAGTTGAAGTCTTCGAAGCCAGTCATCGGCCCGGCCAGGTACAGGCGGTTGGCGCGGCTGGCTGCGAGCGTGACGCCGCCCTTGGCAATCTGCTTCCCACGATCCAGGCCCATGGCGTAGGCCTCGTCCTGGAACACCATCAGGTCATCGGAGAACCGCTCGATCTTGCCGACGTACTGCTGGTGCAGGCGCTCAATGGCGGCGTGGTCATCCGGGTGGTTTCGGTTTTCTGCGGGCATGGCTATGTCCTTGCCGGGGCATGCCCGGGCGGTGGAGTGGGGGATTGGAAAAAGCCCAAGAGGAAAGGGAAAAGTCGCCCCCCCAGAGTAGGAGGAGGCAGCGTAGTGCTGCCGCCACACTGGACCTACTTAAGGCTGTGAACTGTGAAACGACTGACTGAGTGGATAAACCTTGCTGCCGCTGTGATCCGCCTGGCCGACGTGATTATCCGTACGGGCTGGGTGTGATCTGCTTGAGGATGCGCTGGCCGATCCAGCGAACGACGGTGACCGCCTTGCTGTTGCCGATGGCCTTGTATCGCGGTCCGTCTGGGCAGTCCTCAGCAGGCTTGCCGCGCCAAGGGATGAGTGTGTAGTCGTCGGGCATGCCCTGGAGGCGTTCGCACTCCCGTGGCGTCAGGCGGCGCACGGCTGAATCAACCAGCGCATGAGCCTTGTCGCCACCGCCGGCTGAAGCTCTGAGGCAGCTCTGCACTTCGCCGCCGAGCTCTGCGATGCCGACGCCATCTCTCCCTCGGAGCGTTACCGATACAGGTCGGACATCGAGCAGCGCGTTCTCCCGGCCGGTATTCCTGCCCAGCGTGTGCGCCTGATCGTAGCTCACACAAGGATCTTGAGTACCATGCACCACCAGGTGGCTGTGCCCATGGTTGGCGTCCTGGCCTGAGCAACCCTGGAGGCGCCCGTAACTGGCGTCGATAGGCGGTACCACAAAGAATGTCTCGCTTTCGATGTCCAGCCGGCTGTCCTTCGCTGTGAGCGTGGCGGCCCGCTCGATCGATCCGTCCAGGCTGTGGCCGCCGAACGCCGGGATGCCGCCGAACATACTCACCGCAGGGCCTTCGTCACCCTCACAGTTCATGCAGCCGTACGGTCCGAGCTGTTCGCTGAAGATGTGTCCGCATCCGCACTGGAGCGCAGGGCCGAAAGGAGCTGTTCCGGTAACGTCTTGCCCATGGCCTCGGCGCGGCGCAGTATCCCGACGCACGCCTTCGCGCTCAAAAAATACCTCGGTGGGATCGAATCCGTCTCGAGCACTTGCGACAACGAACACACGACGGCGTCGTTGGGCCAGGCCGAAATATTGGGCGTCCAGGACCCGCCACGCGATTGTTCTTTTGGGTCCATACACACAACCAGCGTTCGGCCATTTTTTCCCTGAAGGCTGCAGTTCGCAGTCTTCCCCAGCAAGCGCGCCAAGAAAGCATCCGAAGGCGTTGCCTTTGTCACTGAGGACACCGGGGACGTTTTCCCAGACGATGACGCAGGCGGGCTTTCGCTGGCCGGCGCGAACATAGTCAACTGCATCTGCAAGCTCCACGTATTTGATGGTGAGGGCGCCGCGGGGATCGGTGAGACCTTCTCGCATGCCCGCCACGCTGAAGGCCTGGCACGGGGTGCCGCCGACAAGCACTTCCGGCGCCGCGATCTTGCCGGCCAGCGCCAGGGCCGCCAGGCGGGTCATGTCGCCGAGGTTCCGCGTGTTGGGGTAGTGGTGGGCCAGAACTGCCGACGGGAATGCTTCGATCTCGGCGAACCAAGCCGCCCGCATGCCGAGCGGCTTCCATGCAAGCGTTGCCGCCTCGATGCCCGAGCAAACCGAGCCATAAGTGATTTCCATGAGTAGGCCTCGCCGGTTGGCGTGATTCGAGTTTGTGGGCTATTGGTTGATGGCCAGGCATGGGGCCGGATCAGCGTTTTGGGTAGGTCTTGGTCAGCTCGCCGTTGACGACATGGCCGCGCTTCAGCACGACACGCGCCAACGCGGCTCGGTCTTTCTCGCTGTGGCTGGCCTGGCTGAGCAGGCCGAAGTAACTGTTGGCGGTTTCGCGAAGGTCATCGGCCGGCGCCGAGGCTGTTCGCTTCAGCGCCTGGGCCAATGACCGTTTCCGCGTCGTGCGCCGCCAGGGCTTGATCACGTGCCCGACGAAGTCGACACCCCGATCCACCGGCTGAAGAATCGTTTTCTTCGGGTTCAGCTTGGCGCCCAGGCTGGGCAGGAAGGCTTCAACCTCTGCCAGCCAGGCGTTGAGCTGCTGTGGCGATTCGTGCAGGAACACGAAGTCATCGACGTAGCGGATGTAGTGCTTGGCGCCCAGGCGGTGTTTGGCGAACTGGTCCAGGGCGTTCAGGTACACGTTGGCGAAGAACTGCGATGACAGATTGCCGATGGGCAGTCCCAGGCGTGCGGGCTGCGCGGTGAGGCGCTTGTGCTGTGGCACCCGGTTGAACAGATGGGCCGGGCTACGCACCTCGTAGTCCTCTCGAGGGTCGTGCATCAGGATCTGTTCGGCCAGGGCCAGCCACCAGGATTCGGTGATCTTGGCGGCCAACTGTCGGCGAAGGACCTCTTTGTCGATGGCGACGAAGAAGTTCGCCAGGTCGCACTTGAGGTAGAAGATCGGCTTGGACCAGTTCTCGCTGGCGCTGCGGATCTTCGATTCAAGGCGCTGGGCGGCGTACAACGTGCCGCGCCCCGGGATGCACGCGCAACTGTCCGCTATGAAGCTGGCGTAGAAGCGCGGTGCCACATGGTTGTACAGCAGGTGGTGGACGACGCGGTCCCGAAAGGCTGCTGCCCAGACTTCCCGGGCTTTCGGTCGGGTAACCACGAAACAGATGGAACGGCCTGGCCGGTAGGTGCCGGCGGTCAGGTCGTTGTGCAGCTCGATCAGGTTCCGCTCCAGGTCCATTTCGAAAGCCAGCGCGCTGTCGCTGTTGCGCTTGGAGCGTCGGCAGTCGTAATAGGCCTGAACCAGATCGCTGAACGGGTAGGGACCAACGTTCGAATCTGCGGACGGGGCGGACGCGGAGCTCGTTGTTCTTGTCGTTGTTGTTCTGATTGCCATCATCGAAGTTCATGTTGAATGCGTTGTTGGCGGAGCGCTGCGACCTATCGTGCTATCTACGTCACCAAGCCGAAGGCAGAGCCGATCAGCCTGAAAACTGCGCGAGACCTACACGGACGCTTTAGACCGGCGGTATCTCTTGTGCGCATGGCGGTGACCCAAAGGTCAGCGGCACGACCAGATTCAATTCGCACAGACCTGAAAGCCTTGGCTCTCAGATGGCGGGCGCGGTTGGGGTGGAGCGTTTCCAGGCGTTGGCCTGTTTGCCAATTGAGGTGGTGACCTCGATTGCCTTGGCATGCTGCGGGACGCTGATGAACCGGCTTTCCTTGAAAAGCCGCATCAGGAACTCGATCACCTGGACCTTCTCGACCAGCGAGGTCAGGTGTGGATGCTTGTCCCGGGTCGAGTTGGCCCGGGCAATCAACATCAGCACGTCTATGCACTCGTCGATCACCCGCTTGCCGAGCGACTGTTTCAGGTCGCGAGGGATGTTTCGAGTCAGGTTCGTAGCCATATGCAGCAGGCCCATCGACACCTTGTAGATTTGCAGATCCGTATGCATCGCCATTGGCGCGCCCTCCCTGGGCAGCCGGCCGCAAGCGGCCGGATTAAATAAGCAAATTAATCAATTAATTGACTGCGGACGGGGCGGACGCGGAGCTCGTAGCCCTTGACGCTGTAGCCCTGACTGCCATCACCGAAGTGCATGTTGAATGCGACGTAGGCGGAGCGCTGCGAACTCGACCAGTACCAGGTATCGCGGAAGGCCTCAGGACCGCCTTCCTTGAAGGCTTCGATACCGGTCTGGGTTGGCGACTCTTCGGTGTACAGCAGGCCGACCGGCTCGCTGTTGGGATTATCGCCGTCGCGGCGGCCGGCCCAGTTCGATTCGGTGGTCGGCTTGAAGTGGCGATACTGAAGCTCCTGCACGTCACGAGCCGGGATCGCCCAGTCGGTGAAGCCGCCGATGTCCAGGGCCAGGATCTTCTGCGCCAGTTCGCTGCCAGCGGCGGCCATGGCCTCGGTGTTGGCTCGGCTGTCGGTGAAGCTGTCGGCGCCCTCGATCTTATCGCGGTACTTGCCCCAGGCCCCGACCAGCTCATGCGCGGCACCGGCGGTGATGTTCAGGTAGCGTTTTCCGGTGGCCGGGTCACGGGTGATGCCGGAGAAGAAACCGCCATTGAAGGGTTGGCCGATTTCCGGGATGGTTACTGCTGGCACTGCTTGAGCTACTGCGGACATGGTCTTTCCTCTTTTCGAAGGCAACAAAAAAAGGCGCTGCTGCGCCTCGGTGCCGGATCAAGAACGGATGAATGAAGGATTAAATAAAGAATCTGCGGACGGGGCGGACGCGGAGCTCGTAGCTCTTGGCGTAGTTGTCCTGAAAGCCAGCATCGAAGTCCATGAGGAATGCGTTGTGGGCGGAGCGCTGCGAAGATGACCAGTAGTAGCCCTCGGTGATCAGATCGTGCGCCCAGGCCTGATAGAGCTGGGCTGCCGCTGGCAGGTCGAAGTCGGAGTGGCCGTCAGCCGTGTATGCCCGGCACGCTTCGGCGGCTGGATGACCTCCCGCCGCGATCAGGGCGTCAGTGTTGGTTTTGCCGTCCCACTTGCTGGTGGCTCCCGACTCTTCGCGGTAGCGGCCCCAGGCGTGCTCGCCGACGTCGTCCTTGGCGAAGATTAGGTAGTGCGCTGGAACGCCGTCACGCGCAGCAACGAAGCCGCCGTTGATACCGCCCTGGCCCGGCCAATATTCGCCCAGGGCAGGGACCGCCGATGGTGCGACAGGCTCAACGTTCGCTGCTTGTGGGAACACCACAGCAAACGTGCTGGCGAGTGCCAACTTGGCAAGGGAGGACGCCGGCATCTTAATCGTGGCGTCGCCGTGCTTCAGGGTAATCATTTCAGGCTTCATGGATATTCCTCAGGATGGCGCCGCCCTCCGTGGACCGGATGCGCAGCGTGGGGTAGGTGTTATTGCGGAATTTCGATTTCGTCGTCCGGCTCTGGCGGATCGACGGCGAGCGACTTCATACCCGCCGCCTTGATCAGTCGTGACACCTTTTCGGTAACTACAAATGGTGTCGTGACACAGTTGAGCATCCTGGCCTGCGTTTCGAAGTCGGCGGCGATCAGGTTTCGAAGCAGGTTCTGATGCACCTCCTGCTGGTTGTTGAAGCCGTGGGCGGCCATGACCTGCTTCAGGTCCGGCTTGAACACACCGGCCACTTCAACCGTGAACTTCTCGATGCCCAGGGCGGCCGCCTTCGCCGCTGCCTTCTCGCGCTTTCGGCGCTGCTTGAGTGCTTCTGCCGTCGGCTGTTGTTCCTCGGCCATGGCCTGCTCCTTCAATTCCGCTGGCCGGCAAGTCCAGCCAGGTCTGTCGTTTGCGTTGCTGGGTGCGAAAACGTCTCACGCTGCTTTCACCTGATTCCAGGCGCCGGCGGCGGCAAACACTTTCGCGGCCTGGGCCTCGTCCAGCGATACCGAGCTTGGAATGGCAATCCAGCCGTGCGCCACCAGGTGTTGCGGGTTGCAGCTATCGCGCACCTGCGTGTAGTACTGCTCGATCGCCTCGGTGAGCTGGCTGGCGAGATACATCCCGTTGGGTGCGATCTCCAGCGACTTCAGGTATTCGCTGCCGTCCTGCCTGACGCACATGCCGCTGATGTAGATCGTCCAGTTGTGGGCGACATCGAAGATCGCATCGCACACCTGCCGACTGCGAATCACCCTGCAGGTCTTCCAGTTGAACATCCACTGCCGGCCGCTGGGGTCGATGTTGACCACGCAGACGTGGTTGGTGCTGAGGATGGCGCGGCAGGAGCGTTCGATCCTGGCCTTGATGTTGTGAGGCTTGCGCTTGCTCATAACGCCTCCGCCATCTTACGAAGTGCCCGGCGCTCGGCCAGGGTCAGCTTGCGCGGTTTGCGCTTGAGGACCGTTTCAGGGTCTATCCGAGTGGAGCGGGGCGGCGGTATGGGGTTGCGCGGTGGGCTTTTCAGTTTGGCGATCCGCCCGCCGGCTGCCAGGAACTGGGCTACCTGTTCGGCAATGGCGTCCGCGTGTGGTCGATGCGCCTCGACCAGGCTGAGGTGGTTGCTGATCATGCGGCTTTGCTCCTCAACTTCTGCTCGTACTCGTCAACCAGCAGCTTGAACTGCCACAGGTCTTCCTCGAGCTTTTCGATGTAGTCGTCGTCGCGCTTGAATTCCCGTAGCCAGAGCTGGCGGCCGACAGGCTTGAGGAGGGGGCAGTACATCCCGATGTGCCACCACTTGCGGCCAGTGATCCACATGCAGCCTTGCACCTGGTCGATTACGTCGCTGGCATCGTTGTCGATGTGGAAGGCGCGGAGCTTGTCCGGAGCGAGGAAGCACTTGTACTCGCTGCCGCCGTCTTCGCCGATAAAACCGTCTGCGCTGGCACCGAAAACGCCGTCGTCGGTTTTGACCAGGCCGACCTGGGTCACAATCAGGCCCGTCTGCAGCTCATGCTCCATTCGAGCGTCCGGTTCCAGCTCATGCCCGCGGCGCATCTGCCACGTTTCGAAACCGCCATCCAGTGGTGCGCCGCCGATCCGCTCGACTGCCAGTTCGAAGGCATAGCTCAATGCTGCGTTGGATGGCTCTCCGACCATCTCACCATCCAGGGCGCGCTGAACAACTTCGGCCTTTGGCCCAGTCTTGTAGCCAGCCAAGTCCCTGGCGCGGGATTCGCTGTGGCCCGCCAGGATTGCATCGACATAGGTACGCTGCTGAGCGGTGAGCCCATTCACCTTAGAACGGGCGGTGCTGAACATGCTGGCGGTGATGCAGCCGGCGCGCTCCTTGAGCCAGGCTTCGCTACCCTGGGCGCAATTAATGATGATCATGGTTTTGCCTCCAGAGTCTCTTTATGCTTGGTGACGGCGATCTTCACTGTGTCGTAGCCGGTTCTGTCACCGCTGGCCTGCAACACTTTCAGAGCCGCCTGCCAGACATCCTTCAATTCGTCTGGCGAGGTCGCTTGTTCGACCCGCTCAAGGATGTCCGCGACGACCTGTGCACGCATGTCGTCGGTGTCCGAACCGTCTGCCGTTTGCGCATCATCGTCGCGAGTTTCGCTGGTCGTGATGTTCAGCAGCGCGCACATGACGTAGCGTTTTCCGTAGGTAGTCGAAGAACCAACCGCCTGGACCTCGTTGCGCCCTTTGCCGATGTCCGCCGGCAACGTCATCGTGGTTTGCTCGCGGTGCCCGTCACGATGCATCAGGATCCCGGTGACGCTGATTGCCTTGTCGAGGTTCTCGACCTTGAAGGTGATCGCGAAGCCGTGCCGCTGCATGATCGGCTTGATGATGCGGGTGATGTCGTCCAGCGTGGCGTAGGCGTTGCCGGTGTGCAGGTTCACCGCGGCTTCAAACACAGTTGGGATTTCGCACTGCATCTGGGCCATGCCCGCGTTGAAGGCGGCCTCAGCGGTCTTGGCCTGCATGCGTTCATGCATAGCCAGAAGGCGCTCCATCTTCTCAATGTCGCAGGTTGGGTCGGCAGCGGCTCGGCTGATAACGGCCATGATGCTGTTGTCCGTCGAGATCGGCACGACGGCTTGCCGGCGCTGTTCCGGCATGATGATTTCGGTAGACATGGCGACCTCAGTACTGAATTGAAATGGCTGGGATCTTGCGCTGGGCGATCAGGGTGATTGCCTGCTTGGCGCATTCCTCGGTCATGCCGCCGGCGATGAATGCTTCCAGGGCGGCGCGGTTGATCTTGGTCTTGTGTGCCTTGTCGGCCTCGCGGGCTTGCTGCTGGCGGATAATTTCGTCCGCCGCTGCTTTCTGGCGGGCCACCTCAGCCAGTCCAGGCGTTCGTTATGCTTGGCGACCCGGGCGTCCTCGGCTGCCTCCCACTCATTCAGCGGCCGGCGAACCTCTTCCTGCCAAGCTTCCAGGGTGTCCCGCACGCGCTTGCGCTCGGCGTCGATTTTCTTCGGCACCTCTTTCAGCTCGGCGACGAGCTTCTTGCCGACGTCGTCCAGGGCAGTCTTGGAACGGGCTACCTTGTACGCCATCGAGGCGATTGCATCCCGGCCTTTGCGGGTCGTGATGTCGGGTATAAAGCCGTCGATCTCGGTACGGATCTGTTGAAGCCACGGCTCCAAGCCATTCGGCGCGCTGTAGACGGCAAGGGCAGTTTCTGCGGGCGGCACTACGGCCAGTTCGGTATTTGCGGACACGAGCGAATCCTTGCCGCGACGTGCGCAGCACTTGAAAGGTTGGTTTATTGGGTGATGTGACCGGCGTAGGCGCTTGCGAGCATCCAGGCCGTGCAGAGGAGGAGAACGATGGCTGAGCCGCGCCAGGTGTAGACCCTGCGCAGGCGTTGACGTGAAGTGCTCATTTCAACACCCGGGACAATTGAGGCGGCTCGCACGAACCGCGCTGTTCTTGCTGGGTCATGTGCTCGAGCATTGCCAGGAGAATCGCGGTGCCGAGAATCCAGTACGTGACCTTCATGGCGTCACCTGCTTGCGGTAGCCGGCGTCATAGAGGTCAGCGCAGCTTTGACGACAAGGCAGCTCGCTGCAAACTTCCATCATTGCGCAGATTGCCGCCTCCCGCTCTTCCGCTGCGACCTCCTCGGGCGTGCGGATGGGACGTAGGCGATCTCCTGCTCGATACCCGCTGTAACTTCCGTGGTAATTGATGACAGCAAATCCCTCATCGTGGGCGATGACCTTGCACTTTTTCCAATGCGGTCCGCCGACTGAATATGCAGCGAACTCACACACAGTCCCAACAGGCGGCAGGCCTTCGCCGGTCCAGGGTGACGGGCGCAAGGTTTCATATCGAAACTGGTACCGGCGAGGATTGTGGAACGAACTCGATGCGCCGCCGCCATACGGGAATGGCTTCGACTGGTCCAATCGCTGATACTGCTCTTCGCCAACCCATACCTCACGTATTTCGCCGCCGAACGCATAAAGCGCGTGTGCAATCACCCATTCCGGCGCCTTGCTCCAATCGATATTCATGCCTTCACCTCGTAAGCGACAGTCCATTCACCGCACAGGCAAGCCCGGCCACACCAGGCATGGACGTTAGGAATGCCGGCGTCATGAGCCAGCGAGAGGGCACCCAGCCACTTTTCGTGGGTGAAGGCCAGGATCATACGGTCGGCGGGCAGTTCTTCGATTTGCTCGTCGATCAGGGATTTCACGATGGGAGTGGTCATGCCGAAACACTCTTGAGGTGGTCGTTGCGCTCGCAGAATTTCAAGTCCAGCTTGTCGCGGTAGGCATTGGCCTGATGGCGCGGGATGAGCTCGACGAACTCGGCCATTTCGATCATGCCCATGACGAAGGTGCGGTCAGGGATTGGCGTACAGGACCGGGCCATCTTTGCGATTTCCAGATCCAGGCGGGATGTTGCGATTGGATGTTTCACAGCTCGTTGTCCTCTGCCTGGGCGATCAGGGCGTCATCGGCCAAGGGCTCAAGTAGGGCCTGGGCGATTTCGCCGAGCTTGCCGAAGGGGTGGTCGCTGGGGCCGAGTAGCTCAGCCACGGCATTCTGGTCGGGCTTGTCGTCGCTGGTGACCAGCAGCCAGCCCAAGGCCGGTGAGTTGACCTCGCAGTCTGCCAGCCGGTTGTTCGCGTGCTCGTCCACGGCCAGGGCCAGGTCGGCGACGGTGACAACCCTCGCTTGATGCCAGCGGCGCTGGACCTTCACGTCCATGCGGTGCCGGACAAGCTGCTCGACCGCGTTGTATAACCACTCAGCCCGAGCAACCTCCCGTGAGCTCTCGCTCACCATCGGAGGCAACTGCGCGTCGTACATGGCCTGACAAATCTTCAGTGCTGCGTTCATGCTGCCTCCGGCCAATGGCGTTCGATGCTCTCTTTTGCGTAAATGGACAGCCGCTCGTAACTGTTCACCCCACCGCAACCGGGCATGGTCCCTTCCAGCTCGACGCAGGCGCGGATGTCACAGCGGAGCGAGCACACCCAGCCGCCGTAGTAGCACTGGTGGACTTCACCTTTCGGCTCAGGGTGATAGGCGAGGCCGCCTTTCCAAAAAGGCGATCCGCGCAACTTGAGGCCGCACCCTCGGCACACCGCTTGAGTTTCAGTACAGCTATGCATGGCGACCTCCAGTGTTTGGGGTTAGGCGGCGTCAGCGCTGGACTCTGCGTTCGGCTCGTCCTTGTCGTACTTCTCGCCGCAGAACATGCAGTAACTGCCGAGCATCGACACGTCCTGTTTCTTGCGCTGGAACCCGTTGCCTTTCTTCTTGGGCACCTCGTACTCGATGTGCAGGTTCAGCTTGTTTTTCATGCTGACGGTGCCGCCCATGAGCCAGGCGAACCCTTGCAGCTCGACAGAGAAGTCGCGGGAGCCTTCTGGCAGCTTCGCGCGGATCTTTTCTTTTGCGGCTGCTTCAACTTCGGTTGCGCAATTGCACATGCTGGTTTCCTCATTGGTTGATCCAACAAATTCCGGCTGCACACGATCATTCCGCTGGTTGCCGTTGGGCGCGGTGTCATGTGCATGCGGGATTGGTCGGGGATTTTCAGGCATGAAAAAGCCCGCTGTGTTGCGGGCTCTTGTGAATCGTCGCCGGTTACTGCCGGGCGAGGTCTATCAGGCGCTTAGCTTCCAGAGCCGGTGTATCGTTATCGCGCTCCGGCGTCCATGGGTCGTCCGGAAAACTATATTCGGACTCCATAAAGCCAGCGTATTTCTCATACAGGCTTTCAAGCGCCGCAAGCAGCTCGGGCGCCATCTTCTGCAACTCTTTGCTTGTCATCGTTGATCCCTCTGATTACATCAGGTCAGCTTAGAGCGTTTGCGCTGCCTGGGGAATTCCGCATGTGCGGGCAGAATCCAATTTATCCCCGGCAGGTAGGGTAAGGATTCGGGCCCCTGCCGTTTGTTGCGATGGTGATGCAGATGCCCGGTGCTGATCTCCGGGTTGGTGGACCGAGTCGCTGTTATTAAGTTGGCCCGCGTTACTCCACCGCTTGGGCATTTCGTTTGCGCATCAGCGTGCGCCCTCATCCGCATCGGGGTGTGATCTGCCGTCCGGGGTAGCCTGTCCGGATTACCGGTTAAAACCTGCTAAATCACCTGCCGCCAATTCTGAGGGCATATGTTTTGAGGTGCAGACAGATCACACCCCGATGCGCTCTCATAGAGAGGATCGGGCAGTTAACGACAGGCTGTCGCGGAGTAGGTCCATGCATTCCGTTTCAAGCGCTGCGAATGACAGCTACTCGGTTTGCAGCGGAACCTGATCCTCTTTCAGCATCAACCCTCGCTCAATGCAGAACTGCAGCTCCGCGTCGTATCCGGCACGGTTCAGCACTTGCTGATCGTTCTGGTCATAGATCGCTCGGTGGTGGCCGGCGCCGCTCTTGCGCGGCGTTCGCTCAACCGTATAGCCGTGGCGCTGGAAGCAGCCGTTGGGGCTGTTTGGGGCTGGCATCGTCTTGCCCTCCAGGGCGGTTGATTTCCCGTCTGGCCCTGTCGCCAAGGCCTAAACGTGTCTGGCGAACTCTCCGTGTAGCCGGTTTCGCAATTCAGTTGCAGCACGCCCTGCGTCTTCAAGGCTCGAAAAGTAGCCGCCCTGATGAATCGCTCCGGAAGTCCTCGCCTGTACGTGCCATTTTTCTTTAGTGCTGCACCAACTCACCCCTTTGATTCCGGAGCGATTAGCACGGCGGACTGGCTGGTTATGCTGATTCTGTGAACCGCTGCAATCACGAAGGTTGGCGATTGCGTTATTGCTGCGGTTGTTGTCGATGTGGTCGATCTGTGCTGCCGGCCAAACTCCGTAATAGAGAAGCCACGCAACGCGGTGGGCCTGGTAGCGCTCGCCATCAATTTTGATTCGGTGGTATCCGCGATTTGACTGACTGCCAGCCGCAGCGCCTGGTATCGATCGGCTATTCACCGATTTGCGCCAAGTGAGAATTCCGGTAATTGAGTCGTATTGAAGAAGCTCATTCGCTCGTTCAAGAGTCAGCATCTCTTTGCCTCATCCGTTGATTTCCAATGCCGCCTCGATAGAAGCGGCATCAGTAAATCTGTGGGCGTTACTCGCGCCTCCTACCGGGTCATTCGCCAGTTCGGTCAACACCTCGTCCGCCGTCGCAGTTCTGCGCGTTGGTAGCCTTTCGGGGCTATCGGATCGCCGGTCGCCAGTAGTGGCAGCGCGATTTTGTTCACCTGACTTCCTCTCGCCCCACAGGTGTGGCCGGGGCTGACCTCCCAGCGTGAGCCGGGTAATCGTTTATGGCGCGGGTTGTTAAAGAGCGGCGGGTCTGTTGAGGCCCTGGCGAGTCGCTGTGGCGTCTCGATGGATGAACAATAAGCCAATGCCTAATTTATGTAAATAGGTAATGCCTAATTTTTTTGATGTTTTTTCTCCATGAAGAATTGCCCTACGAGCAGGGGTTACTTTTCCGCTCCGCTGCGATAGGCTTTGCTAAACCTGTATGGATATACAGCAATCTAGGAGGTGTGGAATGGCGAAACAGGCGGACAAAAAAGAAGCATCCCAGCGGGAAATGACCGGCCTAGAGAGGCTCGGCTTGAGGGTGTCGAATATGATCAACCACCCCGTGGCGCAGATTCAGCGCTGGGTGACGATTCACCGCCTGGACACGGACGGAGATCGGGAGTGGGATGAAGTGATGGACTTGCTATCCGAAACTGACGGCATTGACATGACGTTTAACGACGATGGGTCGGTGACGCTGAGGTGGGAGGCTAGAACCGAGGAAGAGCAGCCTGTTTGGGTTGATGAAGTAGCGGAGGAGCCAGCACCTTTTTGAATGGCAGAAAAAGCCCGCTCTTAGGCGGGCTCTTGGATCTGAGAGCTTTTGCGCTACTGGAAAAACAAGATGCTGAGGATTCCGGTGACCGCCGCCATCGCAAGTATCACGCCGCCCCAGGCCGCGAACATCCCACCTCCTTCACGAAGGGAAGATCGGAAATCGCTTAAGTTCGTTAACTTCCCTTCCGCAATGCGAAGGCTAAGCGAGATCACCACGAAGAACCCCGGAAAAAACAACCATACGACCCATAAACGAATCGCTTTTGGGAAAGCCTGAGCGAGCAGCCCAAGCGAAAGGACGAGCATCACAGAAAGCACGGTAATGGCAATTGCGCCGCGCCATGCACTGACCTTTTTATTCATGCGTGATCACTCATACGAGATTCGCATTCCACACCAGCAGCACCCGGGCCTGGATATAGGTTTCATCTGCGCGGATCGTCCGCGCCGGATGCAGAGCGTTGTCCGAGATCATGGAGAGCTGGTCGTCCCCTATCCACTGGAGCCGCTTGATGTACAGGTGGCCGTCCCAGGTGAACATGTAAATCCCATCCCCAACGAACTCCCTGATGCTGACGTCCACCAGTAGTGGGTCACGGTGCTTGATGGTCGGCGCCATCGACTGGCCCCAGCCCGTCACCATCTTGAGGTGGAAATGCTCTTTGAACTCCACGCCCATCTCGCGTAGATGCTGAGGGCTGACCCGGATGTCCTGGAGCATTTCAGGATAGTCGTGCGGGATCTGCCCTCCGCCCATGGCGGCCCGGACGTCATAGTGGGCGATCCACACCTCATCACCGACCGCACCTGGGCGGTAGTAGTCCAGTTCGATTACGCCGCCGCCATCGTCAGCCTCGGCGGCAGCCAGCAGCCGACGACGAGACTCTTCGGAAAGCCCTTTCCCTTGCGTTGACAGCATGCCGCGAACCAGCTCGGCCGCAGAAAGGGCAGGGGCTTGGTCGCCACGGGCACTCAGATCATCGGGGATGTTTTCGTAGGAGAAGCCTGGCCGCAAGCCCCAGTGCTCAGGGCCAACGACATCGGCGAAGTAGGCGATAACCCCCATCAGCTTCGATTTGTCGATGCGGCCGAATTTTACCCAGCCCTGTACCGACGGAGGCTTCACCGAGAAGTCGTCTGCGAGCTGTTTCTTCGATACGCCTTTAGCGATCCGCGCGGCCTCGATGGCGGCGCCTAATTCTGGTCCGGTAAGCATTGCCTAATTAGGCCTATCGGCATGCCGATTAGGCAATGGCTTGTATGTGATAAGGTAATGCCTTATATTCATCCAAAATCTCCAGGAGAGAACTCATGAAATCAGCAGAAGCAGCCAAAGAAGCATCCCGCTTGCTGGGCAGCCAGGCGGAGATGGCGCGCCTGCTGCGGGTAACTGCGCCGACCGTGAACCAGTGGTGTTCCGGGGAGCGGGCAGTCCCGGCGAAGCGTGCCCTGCAAATCGAGGCCTTGACCGAAGGCCAGATCAAGAAGGCCGACCTTTGTCCGTCGTTTCCCTGGGCGCAGATCAGTGCTGCACCGAACCAATCCCTTTCAGCCGCTTAAACCACCTCAACAGCCAGGAGCATCGAAGCATGTACATGGACCCCAATCAAAAGCGCGCCATCCCGGTGAAGGTTCGATTCGAACCAGTGCTTGATCGGATTCTGCGTAAAGCCGCCACGAAGACCCGCATGCAGCACGCGACCTACCTGTACGAAATCATCGAATGGGCCGTAGCCAACGGCGTGATCGAGGAACTGATGCAGGACAAACAAGAAGATATCGCGGGCTGAAGCCCCTTTGGAGGGCCAAATGACCGTAGAGCTTGAAAGGCTGCCTCCGCAGACGCGAAAGCGGGTGGAGGAACTGATGCGCGTGAACGGCTGGAACTTCAGCCGTGCCATCAACGAAATGACGGAGACCGCCATTGCCTGTGGCGCGCTTTCCGAAGTGGGGAGGAAGAAGGCCCAGGTCCTTCAACTGGTGCCCCCAATGAGGGCCTCAGGCAGGGACTCTTCGGGGTAACCCAGAGGGCCTCTGCCAAATTCGAGACGAAAAAAAGCCGGGATTGCGGCCCGGCTCTCTTGAAACACTTGTGGAGCAAATCATGCACCAATCAACCAAAACGATCAATACCTCGGCCAATGTCGCGACACGTTTTGCCGGATCTGAAAACGTGTCGCGCGGTTCCTCTGTGATTCCGTTCGATTTCGACGGCTCCGCGATCCGTGTAATCACCGACAAGCTCGGCGATCCCTGGTTTATCGCCCGCGACGTCGCCGACGCGCTTGGCTACTCCAAACCTGAGAACGCTGTGGCCCGCCACTGCAAGGCCGCAACCACTACCCCGAAACAGGGTGGTGGTTTCATGACCATTATCCCGGAGCGCGACCTTTACCGTCTGGTGATGAAGTCGAAGCTTCCTGCCGCCGAGAGATTCGAAGAGTGGGTCGTGGGCCAGGTCCTGCCGAGCATTCGCAAGACAGGCAGCTTTTCTGTTCAGCCAACCAACAACGCGAAGGTAGTCGGCGAGCTTGCGATTCTTGAGTGCTTTGACCGTCTGCTCAAGCCGGCACCATCGAGCAAGATGATGATGCTCGCCAAGATCGCCGCCAACAACGGCCTCGACGCCAAGTTCCTGCCCGGCTACGCGATCGACGCTGCGCCTGACGCCGCTGGCGGCTCCTCAATGCCTACGAAGTCTGCCACGGCCTTACTGAAGGATTGCGGCATCCGTTGCGCGCCTGTGTCCTTCAACACTGCCCTGGCTGCCCATGGCTTCCTCAAGCAGCTCCAGCGCAAGAACTCCAAGGGCGAAATGGTTCCGTTCTGGTCGGTGACTGAAAAGGGCCTCCAGTACGGCAAGAACCTCACCAGCCCCCAATCCCCACGCGAGACGCAGCCTCATTGGTATGTCGATCGCTTTCCTGAGCTTGCCGAGCTTGTCGGCAAAGGACGTCCATGATGGCCCGCTCCAGAAACATAAAGCCGGGGTTCTTTTCGAACGAACACTTGGCCGAGGTGGATTTCGCCACCCGATTGCTATTCATTGGACTTTGGACCGAGGCCGACAGGGAAGGGCGCCTGGAAGACCGTCCGCGCCGTCTGAAAATGGCCCTGTTCCCGGCGGACAATGTCGACATCGAAAAGATGCTAGCCGACCTGGATCATTTGGGGTTCATTGTTCGGTACACCATTGGATCATTCAAGGCTATCCAGATCGTGAACTGGTCGAAACACCAGAACCCTCACGTCAAAGAAGCCAAGAGCACCATCCCTGCAATGCCTGATTTAGAGCGGTGCCCGGTAAAGACTGGTGCAAGCACGGTGCAAGCACCAGGCGAGTACAGTTCTTTCCCTGCTGATTCCCTCTCTCTTGATTCCGGATTCCTGATTCCTGATTCCCTTCCTCCGTCGCCAGCTCCGGTGGTGGTCGAGGACCTTTTCCCGAAGTTCTGGAAGCTCTATCCGCGCAAGGTCGGGAAGGACAAAGCGGAGAAGGCCTGGAGCAAGCTGAAGGTGACCCAGGAGCTGTTCGACCTGATGGTGGCGGCTCTGGCAAAGCAGGTGCTGACCCCGGACTGGCTGAAGGACAAGGGCCAGTACATCCCGCACCCGTCGACCTGGCTGAACGGTAAACGCTGGGAGGACGAAATTCCTGACGTCGCGAGCAACATCCACCCATTCGCTCCGCGCCGCCAGTCGAACGAGCCCGACTTCGACGACAAGACCTGGGCGCAGAATCTCATGGTGAGCCCATGAAGCCTGTCAATCAGCTCATGGCAGGCATGGGAAACCTCCCGCCCGTGGAAGCGCGCCAGCAGCTCCATGTGACACCAGACACCACGGAAGTGGTGAATGGACTGTTCCGCCGGCTGCGCGGCATCTTCCCCGCCTGGCGCCAAGCATGGCCTTCTACCGAGGCCCTGGCTTCTGCCAAGGAGGAGTGGATCAAGGAATTCGCGGCCCAGGGTATCCGCACTCTTGAGCAGATCGAGTTCGGTATCCAGAAGTGCCGCCGGCTCAAGAAACCATTCGCGCCCAGCGTCGGTGAGTTCATCGCCATGTGCACGCCGAGCCCAGAGGACTTTGGGATGCCGGTCGCTGCTGACGCGTGGGTTGAGGCACTGATGGGCGTTTACAGCCACGAAGCGGTGAAGCTGGCCGCTGAAGCGACTGGCGTGTTCGATCTGCGGGCTGCAAAGCAGGAGGACAAATCTCTGCGCGCCCGGTTCGAGCGCAACTACGAGGTGATCCTGCGCCGCGCCCAGGAAGGGAAACCGCTGGACGGGAAGATCGCCATCGGCATCAGCCACGACAGCCAGAAGACCGAGCTTGAGCGGGCTGAGGAATACGCCAGCCAACAACAGGCGCGATTGCTGGAAGTCCAGGCCATCCCATGCAGCGGGGCGGCTGCCCGTGCGCAGTTGATGGCGAAGTTTGGCAAGAAGAACAGGGAGCAACGGACATGACCATCGACAAGCAAAAACTCCAGAAGCTGCTGTGGGCCGAGGTGGCTGCCTGGAGCGCATCGTCTCCTGACTGGCTGGACAACTCCCAGGCGCTGGAGGAGTTCCTGGGCAAGCAGACGCTGGAGGAAGTGGCGTTGGAGCTGCTGGCCGAGAACGAACGGCTGGCTGCCAGTGTGAAATTAAATCTCTGTGACTACCCTGCGATTCACCAGGGGGATGTCGATCTTCTCGTGGCCTTCGTGACCGGCACTTCGCAGATGGAGCTTGCGAAAGTGCACGACTGCACGCCACCAAACATCAGTCGAAAGATTCGACGAGTCAAGGAGCGAATCGGCTGGCGCGAAGGGATGTCAGTTTCGGAAGTTCGCGATCGGGCCGAGCAGTTGCGTGCGCTCGCATCCCGAGGCGCGGTCGTAACTGCTGACCTCATGGTGGAGCATGACCAGCTCAAGGCCGAGAACGAGGCGCTGCGCAAGGACAAGGCGCGCCTGGACGCTATCGAGGCGGAATTCTGGGATATCCGACAATCAAGCCAACCGAATGGCGATGCAGGAGACAGTAGTGTCGGTATCGAAATCGTCGGACGCTGGCTGTCTGAGCCCTGCGAGCGTGTGATTGGCGAGAACTACAGCGAGAACCTGCGTGCCGCCATTGATCAGGCGATGAAGGCTCCCGGGTATCCGCCGGCTCGCCCTGAGTACCCCGAGTTCGACGACATACCGGATTTCACACCGGGGAACGGCAACAGCGCACGGCGCCGAGCTGCATCGCTGGGCATCGACTACGACGACGCCATGGGCAAGGGAGAGCAGCCATGACCGGTATGGCAAAAAGCGTTTTCACCATGCTGGAAAAGGTGTTCGCCGCTGAGATCGAAGGGCGCCTTCCGTATCAGACCAAATCCAAGTTGGCTGCCAAGATGGAAGAGTTTGGTTATTTGCAGTTCGGAAGTGAGCGTATGGGCATTGTCACCGTGTCTGGTTACTACCTGACTAACGCCGGGCGGCTTGCCTATTGCGAAGAGTGTCGGGACGTGGAGGTGCCCAATGGCTGACAAAATCTCCGTCAACTGCCAGGCCAAGCTCTCCGAGGCCATCACCAAGCTCAGCGCGATGTACCGCGACAAGAAGTTCGTGGTTGTCTCCCTGCGCCCGGGCAAGGACAGGACTTTGGACCAGAACGCTCTTTGGTTTGCAATGTACAAGCGGATTTCCGAAATGACCCAGATCGGCGACCCGGCCGACGCCCGCCGGTACTGCAAGCTTCACTTCGGCGTGCAGATCCTGCTGAACGAGGATTCGGGGTTTCAGGCAGCCTGGTACCGGGTGATGCGCCATCTGCCATACGAGGAGAAGCTGGCCTTGATGGGCGAGCACAAGTTGTTCGGCCCGGACGGCTTCCCGGTCACCAGCCTGTTCAATCGCGCCCAGGGCATCCAGTACACCGACCGCATGGTTGCGTACTTCACCGGCCAGGGCGTGGTTTTCAGTGACCTGCTGAGCGAGGTGGCTGCGTGAGTCTATTTCCGATGACGCATAACGACCTATGCCTGGTCGCCGTGAAATGGCTACAGCGCGCCAACAGCGCAGGTGGTCCCGGCTGCCATGTGGCGATAAGCGAGTGCCGTTCTGGTTGGACTGGTGAAATCCCCGACGCGATCGGCTTCCGCGCCGCGGGCTTCGATGACGGCTCTACGGTTGTCGAGTGCAAAACCAGCCGAGCGGACTTCCTCGCTGATCGCAAGAAAGCCCACCGCGCCACTGGGGGGCTGGGCAACTGGCGGTATTTCATGGCACCTGCTGGGCTCATACGTGCCGACGAGTTGCCGGAAGGATGGGGGTTGCTGGAGGTAAATCAGCGAGGACACGTCAAGGCGATTGCCGGACTGGCCGTCTCCTATCGGGAAGGCAACGGCCTCGACATGCGCGAGCAAACGAAAATCTGGCGTCATGAGGCTGATCGCGACCGCGAGCAATTCTTGCTGGTGAAGCTGCTTAGCCGGGTTGGCGATGTCGAGAAGATGAATCGCAACCTGAAGTCAGCCTACGCCGAACAGCAGCGGCTGGCCATGCGGGTCAACGAGCTCAACGAGCAGATACGGAACAACGGACTTCGTCGTTTCGCGAGAGGTGCCGCATGAAGCGCACCCCACTACAGCGCAAAACCCCACTCAAGTCCGGCGGCCCACGCCGAAAGCGCTGCCCGGAATGCCGCGTGATGTACGCGCCCGCCCGAGAATCGCAAGCGGTGTGCGGGGAGATCGCATGCGCCATCGCTCACGCCCAGTCGGAAAAGGGAAAGGAAACCGCCCGCAAGTCCCTGGCCCAAGTCGAGCGCCGGGAGATCAAGGCTCGCAAGGAGAAGCTGAAGAGCAGGGCGGACCATTTGCGCGAAGCCCAGTCTGCGGTGAACGAGTACGTCCGCCTGCGTGACGCACGCCTGCCTTGCATCAGTTGCGACTCGATGCCGAACGACAACGACCTGATGACCGGAAGTCGCTGGGATGCCGGCCACTACCGATCCGTCGGCGCCTGCCCGGAGCTGCGCTTCGAGCCGCTGAACATTCACCGCCAGTGCGTGAAGTGCAACCGCAACCTGTCCGGGAACGCTGTTGAGTACCGAATCCGGCTGGTGCTGCGCATCGGCGCCGACAAGGTGGCCTGGTTGGAAGGGCCTCATGAGCCCCGCAAGTACACCGTGGAAGAAATCAAAGCCATCAAGGCCGAATACCGGGCCAAGACCCGCGAACTGAAGAAGGGGCACGCAGCATGAAAATCAACTCAGCGCGCCAGGCGTGGCATGACTGCAATTACAATCCGGCCCCCGGCCAAGCATCGGATACCGAAGTGCTCGGCGTGGTAGTGCAGAAGACAGAGCGCGGTCCGACGGCCAACCATGCCGTTCATGGGGCTCTGGCGGGTCACATTCAGTCAGCAATCGCCCGGCTTCACCCACAGATCCGCGTGTTCGGGGATTACATGTACGCCGCCGCCCAGAGCGACGATATTCGGGAGGCGGCGGAGGAGGTGGTGTTTCTACTGGTGCAAAGCCGGTCTCCACGGATGACGGCGGCCAAGCGCGAGAAGCTGGAGTATGTGGTGAAGGGGGTGCTTCGCCGGTACCGCTACATGCACCAAGGCGGTCAGTCGGCCAACGAGGACCCGCTCGCTAACGCGGAGAAATTCCGGGCCTGGATGTGGCAGGTCTACGAAGTGCGCCTGGAGTCGTGCAACTGGGAGAGGGATTGGGGCGGCATGCTGCAGTTGATCTTTGAGTGCTGCGAGGATCTGGACCGGCGCGCATTAAGCCCGATTGCAGCGGTGATCTACGAAATGCGCGAGGCCGCTTGAGGGCCTATTGCGTTCCCGTGCGGCTCATGGCATGATTTCGCCACTGTTAGAGTTTTGCCTCCGGCAACTTACTCTAGAAACACCAAGCCCGGCCACTGCGCCGGGTTTTTTATTGCCCAAAGAAACCCACCAGAAGGAATGCCGAATGGTTAAGCGACTCTCTGCTTGTCTGGGCCTGGCGCTTGCCGCCTGCCTGTCCTTTTTCTCCATGTCGGCACTCGCCGAACCCCTGACCAGTGCTTACCGCGTCGCGTACGTGATGGCTGAGCCTCAAGGCGTTGCACTCCAACGCATGGAGCTGACCCTCGCCGTGTGGCGAACGGGTGGTGACTCCACTGACGAATCCCTGGCATCAAACCTGCGCGCATCCAGCAATCACTTCGTGATGGCCTCGGCCGATCCGGCACCTGAAGGCGTTGGCGTTGGTGCCGGCCTTTCGCGCGGCTAAATACGCCTGGAAGCAACAGAAAAGCCCGGACATATGCGCCGGGCTTTTTGTACCTCCGAGGAAAGCCGCTCCCCAGTGGCAGCTTTTCCGGATGTATAGACCCTATTCAGGGCCTCGACATGATTGAGCCCTTTCGTTTTCGGCCCCACCACGCCCATCGCTCTGAGCTGGGAGTGCTGCTGGGGCTGATCTATTCGCCGCTGCTCCCCAGCGTTTGGCCGATCACACCGGCCTTTTTCTTCCATCATGCACAGTCGGAGTCGAAGGCATGGAGTTTCTACAGCGCCTGTTCGATAAGCTCGACTGGGCTTTTGCCGGACTGCTCGGCGCAATCGCCGCCAGCTTCTGGCACCGCGATGACCTGGTAGACCGAAAGGCCTGGGCCATCTTTATTTTCTCGGGCGCTGTCTGCGCCCATTACCTGACGGGCCTGATCAGTTCCTATTTCGGGGTGGTCGAGCCGCGCAGTGTTGCCGGTGTAGGGTTCCTCCTGGGGACCTTCGGCGGATCGCTTATCGCCGCCATCACCCGGGCCATCAAAGCCGCTGACCTCTGGGCGTTCATCCGCCAGCGGTTCGGGGGAGGCAATCCACCATGAATCTTGAACTGATCAACTCCATCGCCTGCGGCATGATCGCCTTGTGGGCGTTCTGGTGCGTGGTGAGCGGGAAGGTGAGGGACGGCATCCTCGGGAAGCTGATCTATTCGACGGTCGCCATCAGTGCCTATGTGGTTACGACTGGGCATAACAGCTTCCTCTTCGGCCCAACCGTCGCAGCGCTCACCCTTCACATTGCCCTGGCCCTGGCCGGCATCCGCCACCTGTTCATGGTCACTTACTGGCAACGGGTCAAGGCCTGGATCTGCCGGCACCTGAACTGCGAGCACTGCATGGGCTGTGACAAGGCGCCGGGTGGCGTCGAGCGGCGGAAATCGTAAGTCGCGACACGTTTCGCGAACTAGCAAATTGTGTCGCGACACTGGGGTGAAAAATGAAGGTCACGATCAATAACTTGCAAGGCCGCGCAGTGATCGCCTTCTATGCAGGCGAGGAGCTGGTGCATTCAGAAGTCTTTCAAGGCAAGACGTCCTCGCCCTACACCAGAACAAGCGTCTTTGAGGGATACTACGACAGCCACCAAGCGGTGATCGTGATGAGCGATCTAAGCAGTGAAGAGAGCTTTTGCTACGAGGTAGCGCCGTGAGCAACGTCACCCGCCTTCGGCACGCCCTCCCAATGAGTCAGGACATTAACAAGGCTCTGACCGAGCTGGATAACGCGATAGCCAAGGCAGTAGATGCCGCCAAGGCCGCTGGACTTCCCCAAGGCCTGATCGTTGCTGAGCTGCACGGACACGCTCACGCTCAAACACACATCATGGTGGTTCAGTAGTATTCCTCACGACTGCTGGTACTGCTCGTAAAGGCTCTTCAGTGCTTGCTCGTAGTCGTCGCTATTCAGAGTTGCTTGAAGTGCTGAAATCGCTTCCAAGGCGGTTGATTCAGCTTCGAAAGGATCCTTGTGAGAGTGGACAGCCCATTCTTTTGCAGCTTGGACGATGTCATCTTCAGTAATGCGCATGATTTGGCCTCCGTTAGGTGAGATCAAAACATAGTCCATCACCCAGTAATCGTAGGAATTTCGATGAATCGCCCGTACCCGCCGACAGCACTCGCGGAGCTATCCGAATTGTCCAGTTTCGGTATCCGCCTTGCTCCCGCGCCAGAGGTATGGGAATGGCTCCAGGCTGAGATCCTTGCCGACACCGGCAGCATCCACAACGAAGATCATGCTCACCTGATCGACGCTGACGTGCGGGTCATGTGGGCATCGTCAGCATTCCAGAAGCAGGGTCGCACAGTCCTGGGCCAAGCCGAGCAGGTGGCGTTCCGCGCCGGTGGTTGGCAGAAGGCTCGGATGGAGCAACAGATGCGCGATTGGTTCGGCGATGTGCCGAGCTTCATCATCACTCTGGCTGCCGACTACTGCGCCCAGTGCAGCGATGTGGATTTTTTACGACTGGTCGAACATGAGCTCTGTCACATCGCCCAAGCGACAGATCAGTACGGGGCGCCCAAGTTCACTCAGGAAGGCCTGCCCAAGCTCTACCTGCGCGGCCATGACGTCAGTGAGTTCGTCTCGATTGTTGAGCGATACGGCGTAGGGCATCCCGACGGCGATGTGGCTCGCATGGTCGAAGCCGCCAAGAAGCCCCCATCGGTAAGTCACGCATCTATCGCCAGTGCATGCGGCACATGTCTTATGAGGTCTGCGTAATGATCGAGCAATGGAAGGTTATTCAGAGCCATCCTGATTATGCGGTTAGCAACTACGGCGAGGTCAAACGCATAGTCAAACCGAAGCGCGGTCGAGGCCGCGTTGGGGCAATCCTCAAGCCCCGCATTCCGGGTGGCGGGGCGTATCCAGCCGTTGCGCTCGCTTGTGACGGCGATGTCACGAACTGGTATGTCCATCGCCTTGTCGCCCATGTCTTTATTGGGCCATGTCCAGAGGGGCGCGAGGTCAATCATATCGACGGAAACAAGCAGAACCCGCGGCTTGATAATCTTGAATACGTCACGCGCAGCGGAAACATGCGACACGCTTTCCGTACCGGGCTCCTTTCACGGGAGGGGGCGCTAAACAGCAAGGCCGTTCTAACTGAAGATGACGTGCTAGCCATACGTTCGGAATACACCGGAACATACGGCCAGTGCGCGTCTTTTGCGCGCCGCTACGGGGTTAGCCATGCGGCAATCCAAGACGTAGTGCATGGCCGTAATTGGACTCACCTGCCGGCCGTTGATTCGGCAGCGACAGCCGCCTGAGGTGGGGAAATTGAACATTGCGAGGGCCTGCGGAACCTGTCTGCTCAAGTCGGCCTGATTCTGGACAGGCTCTGGACGGATGAAAATCTATGGCAGCCCTTCAAAACGACGTGAAGGCCTTTATCGTTCAGGCCCTGGCGTGCTTTGACACGCCTTCGCAGGTTGTTGAAGCAGTCCAAAAGGAATATGGGATTGTGGTTACCCGCCAGCAGGTGGAGACACACGACCCAACCAAAACGTCAGGCAAAGGCCTGGCAGCCAAGTGGCAAACCTTATTCCACGACACCCGAAAGCGGTTCCGCGAAGAGACGGCCGAGATCCCGATTGCCAACCGTGCGTATCGACTCCGCGCCATGAACCGGTTTGTCGAGCGGGCCGAGACGATGAAGAACATCGGCCTCGCGATGCAGATCCTGGAGCAGGCGGCCAAGGAATGCGGCGACATGTACGTCAGCCGCAAGATCGAACCCGATAAGCCCCTGGGCTCCCAGGCGGACCAGCAGCACGCGGTTGCTGAGTACACCCTGGAGCCAGACGAGAATGTCCCCGCTACCCCGTACCTATGAAGCTCCAGTAAAGCTGACGCCGAAACAGGCGAATATCTATGTCTGGGGTTATCAGCGCAATGCGCGCTTTCGTGATGCGGTGTGTGGTCGCCGATTCGGCAAGACGTTCCTCGGCAAGGCTGAGATGCGCCGAGCTGCCCGGCTGGCTGCTGAGTGGGGCGTGAGCGTCGAGGATGAGATTTGGTACGCCGCTCCGACGCAAAAGCAGGCTCGTCGAGTGTTCTGGCGCCGGCTGAAGCAGGCAATCCCCCGAGAGTGGCGGGAATGCAAGCCTAACGAATCGGACATGCTGATAACGCTCAAGAGCGGCCACCTGATCCGCTGCGTCGGCCTGGAGAACTACGACGACCTCCGCGGCTCCGGCCTGTTCTTTGTCCTGGTGGACGAATGGGCGGACTGCAAGTGGGCTGCGTGGGAGGAAGTCCTGCGACCGATGCTGTCAACGTGTGAGTACGTCGTTCCAGGTGTTGGCAAGTGCAAGGGTGGTCACGCGCTCCGCATCGGAACCCCAAAGGGCTTCAATCACTGCTTCGACACTTACCGCGACGGCCAACCAGGCGGCGAGCCTGACCACAAGAGCTGGCTCTACACCTCGCTCCAGGGGGGCAACGTTCCCGCCGATGAGCTGGAGGCGGCCAGGCGCAAGATGGACCCCCGCACGTTCCGCCAGGAATACGAGGCGAGTTTCGAAAACTATGCCGGGGTCGTGTATTACACCTTCAGCCGCTCCGAGTCCCGTACCAGCGAGCGCATCAAGCCAGGCGAAGCCTTGCACATCGGCATGGACTTCAACGTCATGAAGATGGCCGCGGTGGTCTATGTGGTGCGAGAGGGTCTGCCCTTGGCCCTGGATGAGTTCCACTCGGTGCGCGATACGCCGGAGATGATCGAAAAGATCAAGGCCAGATTTCCTGGGCACGGCATTGCGGTCTATCCAGATGCCAGCGGCCAGAACACAAGCAGCAAGAACGCCAGCGAGTCGGACCTATCCCTGCTGCGGAAAGCAGGATTCACGGTGATCGTGGACAGCCAGAACCCTAGCGTCAAAGACCGCGTCAACTCGGTCAACGCCATGCTCATGAATGCGTATGGCGAGCGCAGGCTGAAGGTCAACATTGACCAGTGCCCACAGCTCACCCTGTGCCTTGAGCGGCAGACCTATGACAAGCATGGCGATCCCGACAAGGACCCGAAGAAGGGCCACGACCACATGAACGACGCCGCCGGCTACTTCATCGCCAAACGCTACCCGATCAACACCGACATGACAGTCACCCAGCCCCTGAGAATGTAACCATGAGCAATAACCCAAGTGACACGCTGCCGGCCGTTGACGCTATGCGCAAGTACTGGGACGTGATTACTCCGCTCATGGGTGGGACGATGGCGATGAGAGCGGCAGGCAAGAGCCTTTTGCCCCAGTATCCTGCCGAGGCTGACGAATCGTACAAGGAGCGCCTACGCCTCTCCACGCTGCTGCCGGCGTACTCGGAGACGGTCGGAAACATGACCTCCCGGGTTTTCGCTGAGCCTTTGCAGATCGGCGATGACGTGCCGGATCAGCTCAAGGAAATGAGCAAGGACATCGACCACGCTGGCAATGACCTGAACTCTTGGGCTGTCGAGTTCTTCCGTGAGGGCTTGAGCCACGGTCTGTGCCATGCGTTCATCGATCACCCAAAGTCGGATGGTGTGCGCACCCAGGCCGAAGAAATCGCTGCAGGTGTCCGGCCGTACGCCGTGATGGTGAAGCCTGATCAAGTGCTGGGCTGGCGTTCGAAAGGCGGCCAGCTCACGATGATTCGCTACATCGAGACTGTCGAGGAAGAGGATGGGGAGTTTGGCGCCAAATGCGTCGACCAGATCCGTGTTTTGGAGCCTGGCGCCTGGCGCACCTACCGCATGGGTGTCAGCGGCGGCGCCTGGGCGCTGCACGAGGAAGGCACCAACAGCCTCAAGAAAATCTCCTGGGTGACGTTCTACACAGGCCGCACGGGCTTCATGACGGCCAAGCCGCCGCTACTGGAGCTGGCGCACCTCAACGTCAAGCACTGGCAGAGCCAGAGCGACCAGGACAACATCCTTCACGTCATCCGCGTGCCGATCTTGGTGCGCATCGGTGTCCAGGCCGCGTTCGACAACCAGGGCAAGCCTGTTCCGCCAGAATTCAAGGTGGGCACTGGCGCGCTGACTGATCTGCCCAAGGATGGCGATCTGAAGTACGTCGAGCACACCGGGGCAGCGGTAAAGGCGGGCAGGGAAGCGCTGCAAGACCTGCTCGACGAGATGCGCATGGCCGGCGCCAAGCTGCTCACGCCAGAGAAGAACGCCACCAAGACCGCCACCCAGGCAGACGAGGAGGCGGCGCAGGAGTTGTCGCCACTGGCGCGGATGGCAAATCATTTTGCTGACTGCCTGGCACAACTGCTCCAGTTCATGGCCGATTATCGCGGCCTGGGCGATGGCGGTACGGTCGAGATGCGCGGCAACTTCGACGTGGACTACATGCCCGAAGTGTCGCTGCCGACGCTGGTGGGCATGGCGAATGCCGGGATGCTTTCCAAGGAAACGCTGTTCGCTGAGATGCAGCGCCGCGGCGTCATCAGTGATGAATACGACTGGACCCAGGAGCTGGCGAAGATTGAGGCTCAGGGCCCTGAACTCGGGAAACTGTGATGAAGACCGCCAACGAGAAGCTGCTGGACAAGCTGATCGGGCATGAGGTTGACCTGCAACACCTGAGCAATGCCCAGGTCGTGAGGATCATCAGGATCCTCAACAGCAAGGACGCCGATTTGCGTGCTGCGCTGATTGAGGCAATCGACAACCTTGGCTCCAATCTGTCAGCGGCTTCGGTGGATGCGGCTCTGTCTGCCGTCCTCCGCCTGAATCAGTCCACTTTTGTGGAGATCCGCCAGGTACTGGACCAGGCCACCGACAACTTGATCGGGTACGAGATTGCCTTCCAGCAAGGCGCGCTCCAGGCTGTTATCCCTGTCGTCGTACAGGAAGCCTTCCCGATTGCCGCTGCGCAGTTCAGCCAGGTCAAGGCGCTTGCCCAGGCCAGGCCGTTCCAAGGTCGATTGCTCCGGGAGTGGATGGACGGCATCGAGACGAGTCGGGCCGCATTGGTTCGCGATGCTGTTCGAGCTGGAGTCGTCGAAGGGCGAACCACTGCCGAGATCGTTCGCAACATCATGGGCACCCGGGCGGAGAAGTACGCCGACGGGATCCTGCAGAAGTCGCGCAGGGAGATCGAGGCCGTTGTCCGGTCTGCCGTGTCGAGCACGGCTGAGGCTGCCAGCGACAAGGCCTACGAGGCCAACAGCGACATCATCAGCCACGTTGAGTGGATCAGTACCCTGGACACGCGTACCTCGACCACGTGTCGCATCAGGGACCGGCTGCCGTACACCCTCGGAACCTACCTGCCGATTGGGCACAAAGTCCCATGGTTGGCCGGGCCTGGGCGAATCCATTGGTGCTGTCGCTCAACCAAGCTGCCAATCCTCAAGAGCGCATCGAAGCTTGGCTTCAGCGATGGTGCCACACGCTCCTCCATGGACGGCCAGGTGCCCCAGTCAACGACCTACGCCGAATGGCTGGGTCGGCAGTCAGCGGCACGCCAGGATGAGATCCTGGGGCCTGAGCGAGGCAAGCTGCTGAGGCAGAACAAGCTCAAGCTCAACGACTTCTACAACGACAAAGGCAAATTCCTGACGCTCGAAGAGTTGAGGGATCGCCTGTAGTTCCCCGCGACACGAAATGCCGACATTCGATTTTGTGTCGCAACCCAGGCCTCGCCAAGTGCGGGGCTTTTTTCTGCCTGCGGTTCGGATGGACGGGGCGCGACAGGGCCGGATGGCTCACCAACTGGCCGGATGGCCCAGAGAGACGAGATGAAACTGAAGACTGTTGAAGTGGACGGCAAGCAATACGCTGAGATTCAGGATGGCAAGCCTGTGTATGTCGAGGACGATGGAAAGGAAGTCGCCTTTGACGCCGTAGGTACGCGCAACACCATCACCCGCCTGAACGCTGAGGCCAAGTCTCATCGTGAGCGCGCTGATGGGTTCGAGAAGGTCGCCAAAGCCTTCGAGGGCATCGAAGATGCCGCAGCGGCCAAGAAAGCCCTGGAAACCGTAGCCAACCTCGACGCCAAGAAACTGGTGGATGCCGGTGAGATCGAGAAGGTGAAGGGCGAAATCAGCAAGGCCTTCCAAAGTCAGCTGGATGAAGCCAACAGCAAGGCGCAGACCTTCGAGCAGCAACTGTACTCCGAGAAAATCGGTGGCAGTTTCGCCCGCTCCCAGTTCATCGCCGAGAAGATGGCAATCCCGGCCGACATGGTGCAAGCCGCTTTCGGGAGCAACTTCAAAATCGAGGAAGGCAAGGTTGTCGCTTATGACACCCAGGGCCAGAAGATTTTCAGTCGCGCCCGCCCGGGCGAACTGGCCGACTTCAACGAAGCGCTTGAAACCCTCGTTTCGCAGTACCCCCATCGTGACCACATCCTCAAGAGCTCTGGCGCCAACGGCGGCGGGGCTCCGAATGGTGGCGGCCCAAACAAATCCACGAAGGGCAACTTCGGTGGCTCCAAGGCCGAGCGCCTGGAAGCCATCAAAGGCCTGACCGCAAGCGAATAAGGAGGCCCAATGGCCCTTTCGAACATGAAGGTATTCAACGAGTACCTCAAGCGCACCACCATCGAAACCCTGGCGCAGGACGTTGAGAAGTTCAACGCCGCTTCCGCTGGCTCCATCCGTCTGACTACCCAAGGCATCGACGGCGACTTCCTGCAAGAGTCGTTCTGGGCTGGCCTGCATGGCGCCCAACGTCGCGTGGACCGTTACGCAGCAAATGGCAACCAGGCTGCCACCCCTCTGGCACAGAAGCAGTACGACTCCGTGAAAATCGCGGGCGGCTTCGGCCCAATCCTGTGGGAGCCGGCTCAGCTGTCGTGGGTGCAGAAGAACCCAGAGGAGGCGCTGGAGGTCATCAGCCGCAACCTGTCCGAAGCCATCATGTCGGACCAACTGAACACTGCCATCGCCGCACTGGTGGCCGCGATCGGTAACCAGCCGTCCGCAACCAATGACGTGTCCGCAACTGGCGGCGTGAACTACATCGCCATCAACAATGCCCACGCACTGTTTGGTGATGCGTCGCAACGCCTGATTGCCCAGGTCATGACAGGCGCCATGTATCACAAACTGCTGGGCCAGAACCTCGCAAACGCCGAAAAGCTGTTCACCTTCAGCGGTGTGCAGGTTGTCGACATCCTCGGTAAGGCGGTGATCATCACCGACGCCGCGGCTCTGTACGAAGCCGGCACGCCGAATAAACAAAAGGTGTTGAGCCTGGCCGATGGTGCGGCGGTGGTAATGGACGGTTCTGACCTGATCACCAACATTCAGACCTCCAACGGCAAGGAGCGCATCGAAACAACCATGCAAGCCGACTACACCTTCGGCCTGGGCATGAAGGGCTACACCTGGGACACCGCCAACGGCGGCAAGTCGCCAACCAGCGCCGAGATCGCCACCGGCACCAACTGGGATCTGGTTGCGAACAGCATCAAGGCCTCGGCTGGCGTCATCACCATCGGCGACGCCGCGCAGTAATCAAACAGCGCCCTCCGGGGCGCTTTCCCAGGAGAAGGGCAATGTCCGAAAAAATCGTTTACGAGAAACACCCTGTCACTGCCGAGCGCAAGGCTGAGCTGCGCCAGAAGGGCTACAAGATCATCGACGCCAAGTTCGCGCCGGATGACTACAAGCACCCGGAGCCGATGAAGAAGGGGCCTTCGGGTGGTGACAAGCCGTCCAAGGGCCTGCGGATCGAAGAGATCAAGGCCAAGCTGACCGAGAAAGGCATCCAGTTCGACGATAGCGCCGAGCGTCCAGCCCTCGCCGAACTGCTCGACAAATCGGCTCAGGAGTAAAGCCCCGTGACGACCTACATCAGTGTTGCGCAGGTGGATGCCTTGCTGGGTGCCAACTGGACCACGGAAGACAAGAAGCCGCGCGCGGTGCTGATGGCGAATACCTGGCTTACCAATCTTGGTCTGCCAGTGTTCGACCCGGTCCCGGACGATGTTGTCCAGGCCGGCGCCGAGGTTGCTACGGAGGCAGCCGCCGGCCGGATCTACGGCTCCAAGGAAACGGGCGTGACGGAGAAGTCCGTGTCTGCCGACGGCGTGTCGAGTAGCAAGTCGTTTTCCGAATCATCCCGGACCATCAGCGCCGGCGAGTCGTTCGCCCTGGCGCTGCTGTCCCATTACCTTGGCTCGGGCCAGGTCAAAGTCGTGAGGGGCTGATATGGGGCTGCGTGACGATCTACAGCGGGATCTGGCCGAAGCCTTCGATACCGACCTGGCCGATGCTGTGAGCCCTGTCGTGGGTGTGCGCAAGGTTCAGGGTGAGTACGACCCGGACTCAGGCACGACGCCGAAGACCATCACGAATTACGCCGGGCGGGGAGTGTTTGGCAGATACCTCGCCAAAGAGATTGATGGATCCCTGATCCAGACCGCAGACGAAAAGCTCACCATCTTGCAGAACGAGCTCTTCATCACTCTGCTGGGCGAGCCAACCGAAACCTTGGCCGTTCCGGAAATCGGCGATGTCATCGGCGGTAAGCGCGCCATGAACGTCAGCCAGGACCCGGCCAAAGCCACCTGGACCGTTCAACTGAGGAAATAGCCATGGCCCGCGGATCGCACATGACACAGCGTTATGGCGGCCAAAGTGGTAGTTTTGCTGCTCAGTTGGCTGAGTTCGCCGAGAAAGCAGAAGCAGCAATAGACGCGAGCCTTCGGGAGATTTTGATTGAGATCGGGGGCTCGCTGATTCGAATGTCTCCGGTGGGGAATCCTGAGCTTTGGGCGGCAAACATCGCCTATCGTCAGGCAAATACCCGGGCCGCAGATGATTACGACTTCAAGGTTGCCGTGAGGAACACGGCGATTAACCTGACCGATGACAACTTCACCAAGGGCGGCAAGCTGAAGCGCGGTGTGAAATACGCCAAGCCCCTGACAAAAACAGAGCGAGACCAGAACTTCAACGTGAACGGCTTGGTCGCCGGCCAAGGCTACGTCGGCGGGCGATTCCGCGGGAACTGGAATTTCTCAATCGGTTACCCGGACAACAGCTTTCGAATTCACCCGGACCCGACGGGGGAAGCTGCTACGGCCAGGCTTCTAGGCGGGGTGATCGAGTTCAAAGCCGGCCAGACAGCTTACATCGTCAACAACCTGCCTTATGCCATCCCGCTTGAGTTCGGGCACTCAACTCAGGCGCCGAATGGGATGGTCCGGGTAACACTTGCCCGCTTCCAGCAGATCGTCCTCGAAGCCATCAGGAACAACCAGGTATGAGTCACAAGATCATTCGCTCCCTACTGGAGGCGCGCCTCAAGGCCTGGGCTGACACTCGAACGCCAGCATTGCGGGTCGCCTACCAGAACGTGCCGTTCACCCCGAGCAATGATGAGACCTACCTGCGAGCATTCCTCATACCGGCCGGCACCGACAGCAACGACCTGGCTGGTGCCCACCGGCTCTACACAGGCGTGTTTCAGATCACCATCGTGACACCGGTCGGCAATGGCCCGTCAGGCGCCGAAACGATCGCTGATGAGCTTGCAGCGCTGTACCCGCTCAACGACAGGCTGGCTCGCGATGGCATCACGGCCTTGATCATGACGCCGGTTGAGCCTGGTCCTGAGTTGACCGAAGATACTGCCTTCGCCTTGCCTGTGTCGTTCCAGTACCGATCCGACACCACAACCTAATCCGCCCGTTGGGCAACCCCTGAACCCGCCGCTGAGCGGGTTTTGTCATTTCTGCACAGAGGAAAAAACCCAATGAGCGTTTTTCTACCCAACGGCTCGACTGTCAGCATCGCTGATTCGTACGACACGCCTGTCGCCTTCACTGCGATCACCAATGCCACAGAAGCCGTCGTCTCGTCGGTCGCGCACGGCCTGTTGGCCGGCGACTATGTCGAGGTTACTTCCGGCTGGGCCCGCCTGAACAATCGCGTCGTCCGCGTCAAAAGCGTGCTGACCGATTCGTTTGTCCTGGAGTCTGTGAATACCACCAACGTTGCACGATTCATTCCGGGCGCTGGTATTGGATCTGTTCGCAAAATCCTCGCCTGGACGCCTATCACCCAAATCACTGACTCCAACAAGACCGGCGGCGATCAGCAAAACGTCACCTACTCGTTTCTCGAAGAAGACGACGAGCACCAAATCCCGACCTCCAAGTCGCCTCTTTCCTTCACGCTGACCATGGCTGATGATCCGAGCCTGCCCCACAACGCGGTGCTGCTGGAAGCTGACGACGACAAGGCTGCACGCGCAATTCGCATTAACCTCGCTTCGGGTGGTGTCATCGCTTACAACGCCTTCGCGTCTTTCGACAACGTACCGTCGCTGACCAAGAACAGCGTCATGGCCGTTACCGCGGTGTTCGCAGTGGTCGCCAAGTTCATCCGCTACGCGGCGTAAGGGGGAATCATGGCGAAGATCAAAATTTCCCAGAACCCAACCTTCAAGGCGATGGTTGCGATCCCTCGTGTTGGCGCTGACCCGGTTAGCGTCGAGTTCGAGTTCAAGTACTTGGACCGGCTGACCCTGGCGCAGTACTTCGATAAGTGGAACGACGCCAGCGAGCAGCACATCAAGCAGGTCCAGAAAGACGCCCTGACGTGGCAAGAGTCCACGGCGGCAGAGATTGCCATCCAGGTTGGCCAGCTCAAGGACATCGTCCACGGCTGGGCATTCGACGAAAAGCTTTCGGATGAATCGCTGACTGCCCTGTGCACGACATGCGTCGGCGCCCCACAAGCGGTCTTGGCCGCTTACCAGGCCGCCTATCAGCCGGCTCGCCTGGGAAACTCGTAAGCGCTGCTCGGGCCCTGTATCAGCCAACCTTCGAAGGATTCGATGCGTTTGGGTTTTCTGCTGACGACTACGGTGGGGATTGTGAGGTCTGGCCGGATAACTGGCCCGCCTTCCGCCTCTTCGAAGCGATGTCGACGCAGTGGCGCACTGGTATGGGCGGGCCCACGGGCCTGGACTACAACGCTCTCCCACCGGTCGCCAGCATGCTGGGCATGAAGCGGCGCGAACTCTCAGAAGCCTTCCACGACATCCGCGTCATGGAAGCAGAAGCCATGCTCGTGATGAGCGAATCGAAATAACGGAGCCCGCATGACTTCTATTGCTGAACTCGGCATCAAGGTCGATTCGACCGATGCTGCGCAGGCGAGCTCCGATCTCGACAAGCTCACCGCGGCAGGCGGCCGGGCCGAGAAAGCGGCCGAGGGCGTCGCCCGGGGCGCCGACAAGGCATCGGCCTCGATCAAGAAGCAGAAGGATGAGCTTTCCGACCTGCTCGGTGAGATTGACCCGACTGTCAAGGCCCTGGGTCGCCTGGATGAGCTCGAAAGCAAGCTTGCCAAGCAGAAGAAACTCGGCGCGCTCGACGCATCGACCTTCAGCGAGTACCAGGCCAAGATCGATCAGTCCCGAACCAACCTCACTAAGTTTGACGACTCGCTGACCCGCACCGGCAACACCGCCAAGCAGACAGCAAACGCGTTGCGTGGCGTGCCTGCCCAGTTCACTGATATTTTCACCTCCATCGCTGCAGGCCAGCCAATCACGATGGTTGCCTTGCAGCAGGGCGGGCAGCTAAAAGACATGTTCGGCGGTATTGGGCCGGCGGCCAAGGCCTTGGGCGGTTACGTGCTTGGGCTGGTGAATCCGTTCACCGTGGCGGCAGCAGCAGCAGCAGCGCTCGGCCTGGCCTACTACAGGGGCAGCCAGGAGGCTGACGAATACAACAAATCGCTGATCCTGACCGGCAACTATGCCGGGACCACGGCTGATGGCCTTGCATCCCTGGCAAAGCAAGTCAGCTCAACGGTTGGGACGACTGGCGCAGCGGCGGCGGTTCTCGCTCAACTGGCAGGTAGCGGCAACATCGCAGCCTACAGCTTCGAGGAGATCACCAAGGCCGCCCTGACCATGGAGGAGGCCACTGGCAAGGCTGTCGAGGAAACGGTTGCTCAGTTCGCCTCGATCGCCAAGGAGCCTGTCGCCGCGTCGATCAAGCTCAACGAGCAGTATCACTATCTTACAGCTTCGGTCTACGAGCAGATCGTTGCCCTGGAGAAGCAAGGCGAACAGGCCGCTGCCGTGAGACTGGCGACTGACGCGTTCGCCGATGCTATCCAATCCCGCGGCGATCAAATAACGGAACGCCTGGGCCTCATCGAGGGCGCCTGGAACAAGGTCGCCAAGGCTGCCAAGTGGGCTTGGGATTCCGCGCTCGACGTCGGTCGCGAGGCGACCTACGAGGAAAAGCTTGCAGATTTGGAGATTCAAGCGCAAAACGCCGCACGGCTTGGTGCTGGTCCTCGGGGCGGTGGCGGTCGCGGCGCGGCGCAGATTGAGGCGGACCGTTCCTCATTGATGTTGGAGGAGCAGGAGCGCCGCAATCGCGCCCAGGCCAAGCAGCAGGAGCAGCAGCGCCAAGAAGCGGCCGTGAGTGGAATGCAGCTCATCGGTCGCGAAGCGGAGTCCGCCCAAACCCAGGTGCAGAAGCTTGAGAAAAAGCTTGTCGAGCTGGACAAGGCGCGCCAGGCGAACATCGCCAACAACACGTACTCGCCCGACCTTCAAAAGCAGTACGAAAGCGCTGTTGCTGGCGTAAAAAAGCAGATTGCGGATACCAATAAAAAGGCTGCCGGTCCGGCAGGCGCATTAAACCTCACCGAGTTCAACGACTCGAAGAACCAGCTGTCGCTGATCCTCGGCGAGTACAAGAACGCCCAGAAGGAGCTGGATGCCGCACAAAAGGCAGGGCTTATCTCGCAACAGGCCTACCTCGACCAGCGTTCAGCGCTGATCCGGGCCGAACGGGAAGAAGTTACTGGCGCCTACCAGGCAGAGATCGACGCTCTCGAAGCATCGAAGGGCAAGGCCAGCACTTCAGCAGCCCAGCGCATCCAGTTGGACCAGAAGATCGCCTACGCCCGGGCCAGCATGGTCAAAGCACAGAAGGAGGCCGATAGCGAGCTCCAAGTCATCGCCACCAACGAGCAGGGACGGCTTGCCAAGCAGGCCCAGGCCATCAAGAGCTACACCGATGCCCTGGACCAGCAGAACGTCGCCCTGCGGCGCGCTGGCCGCCGTGCAGCGGAGGGTGTGGGCCGTGGTGACCGGGAGAACGCCATCAATGGCGAACTCAACGGTATTGCCGACCGAGCCAACCAGCAGCGCCTGGACTTGGCCCGCGACAAGGCCGACGCATCGCGCAACATGAGCGCCGAGGAGTACCAGGCCAAGCTCGACGCCATCAACAAAAGCGAGAAGGACCTGAGCGAAACAGTGCTCAGCAACTACGAGCAGATGTCGGAGGCCCAAGGCGATTGGCGCAAAGGCGCGACTTCGGCGTTCAGCAACTACCTGGAGTCGGCGCGGGATGTGGCCGGGCAAACACGGAGCCTGTTCACCAGCGCGTTCAGCTCCATGGAAGACGCGATCGTCAATTTCGCTATGACCGGCAAGCTTTCGTTTTCGGACTTTGCGAAGTCGATCCTGGCGGACATGGCGCGCATCGCGACTCGGGCGGCCGCGTCTTCGGCCATGGAAGCGCTGTTCGGCCTTGCCGCGTCTGCCGCCGGCTCGTATTTCGGTGGCGCATCCTCTGCTGGCTCAACCCAGGCCGGCTACTCAGGTGACCTGTCAGGCTTCACTCCGGGCAGCATCCAGGCCAAGGGCGGCGCCTGGTCGGGTGGCGTGCAGATGTTTGCCAACGGCGGTGCATTCACCAACTCCATCGTCAGCAAACCGACGGCGTTCGGCATGGCCGGCGGTGAGATTGGTGTGATGGGCGAGGCGGGGGAGGAGGCAATCATGCCGCTGACCCGGACGGCTGGCGGGCAATTGGGCGTTCGGGCCATCAGCAGCGGCGGGAGCGGCGGGAACGTCTACAACTTCCCCGTTGCCGTTTCTGTCCAGACCACTGGTGACGGTGGTGCGACGACCACTGAGGACACGACGCAGCTTGGCAGGGGCATCCAGCAAGCGGCCAAGACCGAAGCCGAAACAGCAATCGCCAGAGGCTTGCAGCCAGGCGGCGCCATCTGGCGCGTTATCAATGGGAGGGGTTGATGGCAATCGAAACATTTACCTGGCCCACCCAGCACGGAGACGCACCCGAGATTACCTATCGGGTGCGCACCGCGCAGTTTGGCGACGGCTACAAGCAGACCGCCGGCGACGGGCCGAACAACAAGGAAGATTCCTATCCAATCACCTACACGGGCCCGAAAGCCACCGTACTGGAGATCATGGAATTCCTGGACCGGCACGCCGGCGCGAAGGCTTTCCTCTGGACGACTCCGCTCGGTGAGCTGGGTCTGTTCGACTGTGTCAATCCTGTGCCAACCCCAGTCGGGGGCGGTGTTTTCAAACTGACGGCCACGTTCACGCGAGCCTTCCATCCATAAGGGGCAACCATGCCGCTGATCAGTGACATCCAGGCTCTTGAGCCTGGCAGCGAAGTGCTGCTCTTCGAATTGGACGGTTCGGACTACGGCGCCGACATCTTGCGCTTCCACGGGCACGCCATCCCGCACACGGCGGCCGAGTTGCTCGCCGCCGGCGCCGCGGCTGATGAGCTTCCGGCGAAGCCGATCTACTGGCAGGGCAACGAGTACAGCGCCTGGCCGATGCAGATTGACGGAATCGAATCCAACGGCGACGGCACGGCGGTCCGCCCAACGCTGTCGGTGGGCAACGTCAATGGCCGGATCACGGCTTTGTGCCTGGCCTTCGATGACCTGCTTGAGTTCAAGCTGACCATGCGCCATACGCTGGGCAAATACCTGGACGCCGGGAACTTCCCCGGCGGAAACCCAACGGCAGACCCCACCCAGGAGACGATCGAGGTCTGGTATATCGACCAGAAGACGAACGAGGACGGGGAGACGGTGGCTTGGGAGCTTGCCAGTCCTGGCGATGTTGGCGGGGAGTCCATCGGGCGCCAGGCTACGACCCTCTGCCATTGGTGCCTGACTGGCGGATATCGCGGTCCGAACTGCGGCTACACCGGGCCCTATGTCACGAAAGACGGGGTCGTCACCGACAACCCGGAATTGGATGAGTGTGACGCGACCCTGGGCCGTGGCTGCATCCCGCGCTTTGGCGAGGGCAATCCGCTGCCGTTTGGTGGCTTCCCTGCTGTTTCCCTCATTGCCCGGAGCTGACCATGCGCAAACACATCTTTAGCGCGATCCAGGAACACGCTGCGGCCGAGTACCCGAAAGAGTGCTGCGGGCTGCTGCTGGCCGTGGGCCGAAAGCAGCAGTACATCCCATGCAAGAACACCGCGACCGAGCCGAACGAGGAGTTCCGCATCGATCCCGAGGAATATGCTGCGGCTGAGGACCTGGGCGAGGTGATCGGCATCGTTCATTCCCATCCGGACGCCACAAGCCGGCCGTCGCCGCGGGATCTGGCAATGTGCGAGGCGACAGAGCTGCCCTGGCACATCTTGAGCTGGCCGGAGGGCGACTTGCGGACAGTGGTGCCCACGGGCGAGACGCCGCTGCTGAAGCGGCCCTTCGTCCACGGTGCCTGGGATTGCTGGCAGGTCTGCGCCGACTGGTACAAGCGTGAGTGGGGCCTGGAGTTCGAAGCCTTCAAGCGCGCCGACGGCTGGTGGGAGAGCAAGGACAACACCAGCCTGTACGAGGCGAACTACGAGGCTGCGGGGTTCTACCGGGTCGATCAGCCGCAGCGCGGTGACATGATCGTGATGGAGGTGGGCCGGACGGTTCATCCGAACCACGCAGGAATCTTCCTCGGCGCCGATCCAGCACTGCCCAGGGAGGACGCCGAGACCTTCGGTCCTGGGCCGTTCCTGCTGCACCATCTGTACGGGCGCCCGAGCGAGATCATCGTTTTTGGCGGGCCATGGCTGGACAGGACGCGCTTGATTCTGCGGCATAAAGCCGCATTCGGAGCCGAATCAGAATCCGTGTAGCTCATCGCAAAAGGTTGCGAATCCTTGTTTACGGTTGTAAATGGTTGCACTGTCGTTATAATTGGTTGACACCAGCTACAAAGCCGAATAGGCAGCTGAAACCTTCTCGACCCAAGTAGGGCGAATCAAATGACGAATACTGAAATCCGGTTGGATGGAAAGAAAACCACGCTTAGCGCCTACGAGCGCAAGATGGCTCGTCAGCGCCCTGCATTTCTCAATCAAGCCACGCTTGATCACATTGCTCAGGATAGTGCCGCCTACCTGATTGAATTGGGCAAGAAGTCCGGCAGTAAATGACAGCAGTCATCCTGAGCAGGAAGCTCTCTCTCGAAATGCCTCATCACGAGGCTGTTTCGCTTGTGCAAGAATTTCAGTTATGGCGAGATGGTGGCATCGGTCCAGGCGATACCTTTGGGAAGGATACAGCCTTCATGAAGCCCAAGTCGGTTGTTGATCTTGGGTTGCGAAAGGTCCATCTCGAAACACCAAACGTCACGCCGAGATGGAATTATCTGATCGAAACCGAAAAGGTTGAAGACCCCCAGGCTTTTACCTCAGATAAGATATTGGTTTATGGTCAGCTTGGGTACATGAGGCGCGCACCATACCTCTTGCTGACGATACTTGAGCCCGGCCATCTTCAAATGGAAAGCCCAGAACTGGTTAAAGGGCTTGGCATATTTTACGAAAGCGAGCAGGCTGCTATAGGAAAGTATTTTCCTGACAACGAATGGATTTCGACAGGCTACGATTGAATTGCCTAGACGGATTTGAAGCCCAGCCCACCTGCTGGGCTTTTTCGTTTTTGGAAATTAGCACAGCCGAGAAAAGGCCCGGGATTGCCTGGCTTGGGGTTACTGTTTTTCCAGAAGCTCGCGGGCCTTCTTCAGTCTGGTCACGATGGCTTCGGATCTAGGCCCTCTATGCGCCTGCGCGGCACGTTCGGCTATAACCATGGGTTGAGACTTGTAGTCATCGATGATGGCTTTCCACTGCTCGCATATCGCTATTTCAGCGGTGTAGTCCTTGGCTTTTCTGTGCAGGATAGCGAGGCGCGCGAAGTAGTACGGCGCTGCGCAAATGCGATCTCCTTCAGGCTGTTTCCAATAGTGAGCTGCTTCAGCCTCACAGCAGGCTCTCATGATTTCAGGGTCATTCTTCCCAGACTCAGCAAGATCATGCGTGGGAGTTTCGCCAACCTTGGCCTGGAGATTGAGGGTGTCGATGGAGAAGTCGGGCGACATGGGCATTCCTTTGTCGTGGCGCGAGGAGCGCAGCGCTGGGCAGGGATCAGTAGTGACGCCCTAACTTTAATCGTTGCGAGAGTTCAGCGCTCCCCCTACGCAGTGGTAGAGTCTCCTCAAATCCAAGCGAGGGACCGATATGAAATTTTTCGCTGTTCTGGCGGTTTCTGTTTTGTTGGCTGGATGTGTTTCCCCGGGCGACCTGGAGTCAAACGACCCTAGCATTTCAACCAACACAGCGAAGGACCCGAAGCGTTACGCACTTTGCGTCCTCCCGAGATGGCAGGACGCGCGTAGTGACGTGAGCATGTCCGAGACAGAGTATGGCTACCGCCTCATCGCAGCGACCAACAACATGACCGACGAACTGCTGAGCATCCGCAAGACGTCAAAGGGCAGTGCTGTAAAGCTTTACCAGCGTATGGCCTGGGCCCCTGGATATGGGCGGGGCGATATGGAGCAGGCAGTGAGAGGCTGTCTGTAAACGAAATTAAGTACGCCAAGCCGCCTCCGGGCGGCTTTTTCATGCCAGGAGAAAACCGTGTCAGCGATCAATTACAGCCATCCAACAATGACCACCATCCTACTTTCGGGTCCGCTCATCAAATTGTTTGGACGGGTCCACCGTCGCAAACTTGGGAGCAAGTCGGTCGGTGAAGCGTTCAAAGCGCTGAAATGCACGCTTGATGGCTTCGACGTAGCTATCAAGGACTTGGAGCGCCGAGGCATGCGGTTCGCGATTTTTCGCAACCGGAAGAACGTGACCGAAAAGGAGTTCGCGCTGGGCGGCACTGAAGAGATCCGAATCGTTCCAGTGATTTCCGGCGGCAAGCGCGCCGGGCTTCTTCAGACAATTGTCGGTGCGGTGCTCATTGCCGCTTCTTTCATCCCGGGGTTCCAGGCTCTGGCGCCAGTGGGAATTGCACTTGCCGCCGGCGGCGTCATCCAGATGCTCAGTCCTCAGGCATCCGGCCTGAAACAAAGCGCATCCCCAGAAAACTCACCGAGCTACAGTTTCGGATCTGCGCGAAATACCACCGCTTCCGGAAACCCGATACCGATTTGCATCGGTAGGCGTCGGTGGGGCGGCATGATTATTTCAGCTTCTATCTATGCCGAAGATCGCGCTTAAAAGCGCCGAAATACGCAGGCCGCCCATGAGGCGGTTTTTTTTCGCCTGGAGGAAAGTATGGGCGCAGCACGCAAGATCGATATTCACGGCGCGAAGGGAGGAGACAAAAAGCCTAAGTCCCCGACCGAGGCCAGCGACAACCTGCGCTCCACGAACATTGCCAAGTTGCTGATTGCCGTGGGTGAGGGCGAGTTTGATGGGGTTCCCACAGCTGCCGACATCTACCTGGACAATACCCCGATCAACGACGGCAGCGGCAACGTCAACTTCCCGAACGTGAAATGGGAGTGGCGCTCTGGATCGGTCGATCAGACCTACATTCCAGGCATCCCATCGGTTGAGAACGAGACGTCGCTGAACATTGAGTTGCGCAGCGATGCGGCTTGGGTCCGGTCAGTCACAAACACCCAACTGTCGGCAGTGCGCTTGCGGTTCGCCTGGCCCGCGCTGCAACGCCAAGACGATCAAGGCAACATAGGCGGCTACCGCATCGAGTATGCCATCGACGTGGCTACCGACGGCGGCGCCTATCAGCAGGTGCTGACCGATGCTGTCGACGGCAAGACCACCACCCGGTACGAGCGCTCCAGGCGCGTGGATCTGCCAGAGGCAACCTCCGGCTGGCAGATCCGTGTCCGCCGCCTGACGCCAAACCAGAACAGCAACAAAATCGCCGATACCATGCTGATCGCTGGCTTCACCGAAGTTATCGACGCAAAACTTCGGTACCCGAACACCGCGCTCCTCTACATCGAGTTCGATGCCGAGCAATTCACCAACATTCCGGCCGTGACTGTGGAGTGCAATGCGCGCCGCTGGATGGTCCCGAGCAACTACGATCCGATCAGTCGAACCTACACCGGCACATGGGACGGCAGCATGAAGCTGGCCTGGACCAACAACCCGGCTTGGATCACCTACGGCATTTGCACTGAGGACCGTTTCGGCCTGGGCAAGCGCATCAAGCCGTTCATGATTGACGTCTGGGAGCTGTACCGGATCGCCCAGTACTGCGACCAGCTTGTACCGGATGGCCTGGGCGGTACTGAGCCGCGCTTTCTGTGCGACATGAACCTGCAGGGCAAAGCTGACGCCTGGACGCTGTTGCGGGATATCTCCGGCATCTATCGGGGCATGACCTATTGGGCCCAGGGCCAACTGATCATGCAGGCCGACATGCCGCGCGCCCAGGACTTCGACTACGTCTTCACCCGGGCGAACGTCATTGACGGGAAGTTCTCCTACGGCAGCGCCTCGGCGAAGACCCGGTATACCCGGGCCCTGGTCAGCTACGACAACCCGGCGAACAACTACGACACCGACGTCATCCCGTTTTCGGACCTGAGCCTCCAGCGCCGCTATGGGGACCGACCAACTGAGCTGAGCGCCATTGGCTGCACCCGTGCCTCTGAAGCCCAGCGCCGGGGCAAGTGGGCGATCCTGAGCAACAACCTGGACCGCACCATTACCTTCAAGACCGGTATGGAGGGCGTAATCCCGCTACCTGGACACATCATCCCGGTTGCCGACTCGCTGCTGGCTGGCCGGGAGATTGGCGGACGGATCTCCGCTGTTGCTGGTCGTGTTGTGACCCTGGACCGAGATACCCAGGCCAAGGCCGGGGACCGACTGATCATCAACCTGCCCGGCGGGCGGGCGGAAGGGCGCACCGTGCAGAGCGTGGCTGGCCGCGCCGTCACTGTGACCGTCGCCTACAGCGAGGCGCCGCGGGCACAGCTTCAGTGGGCGCTCGACGCTGACGACCTGGCGATTCCGCTCTATCGCGTACTGCGGACCAAGCGCACCACCGAGGGCGACTTC
Organism: Pseudomonas sp. AF32; assembly: GCF_022342325.2. Lineage (NCBI taxonomy): Bacteria > Pseudomonadati > Pseudomonadota > Gammaproteobacteria > Pseudomonadales > Pseudomonadaceae > Pseudomonas > Pseudomonas sp. AF32. The sequence goes on from NZ_RQJK02000026.1 coordinate 67,143, forward strand.
GAGATCAGCGCTCTGCAGTACGAGCCGAGCAAATTTCCTTTCATCGACACCGGCGCACGCCTGGAAGACCGGCCAATCAGCGTGATTCCGATCACCGTCGTTCCGGCGCCCGCCAGTGTCACCCTGACGGCAAACTCTGTCGTTTCCCAGGGCATCGCTGTCGCCACAATGACCATCACATGGCCTGCTGTGGAAGGGGCTGTGGCGTATGACGTCGAGTGGCGCAAGGACAGCGGCAACTGGGTCAAGGTCCAACGCACTGGCTCGACTGGTGTGGACGTTGTGGGCATCTACGCGGGCGCCTACGTGGCCCGTGTGCGCGCGGTAAGTGCCTTCGACATCTCGTCGATCTGGCGTAACTCGGTGCTGACCGAACTCAAGGGCAAGGAAGGCCTGCCGCCGGCGGTGTCGTTCCTGACGGCAACGTCATTGCTGTTCGGAGTCGGCCTCAAGTGGGGCTTCCCTGCTGGTGCTGAAGACACCCAGCGGACAGAGATCTGGTACGGCCCGGCGAATGACCTGGAGGTCGCCACGAAGTTGGCCGACCTGGCATATCCCCAGAGCGATTACAGCATGCAGAGCCTGCTGGCCGGCGCCACGTTCTTTTTCTGGGCTCGCCTGGTGGACCGAACTGGGAACGTCGGGCCATGGTACCCAGTCGGCAATGGGGTTATGGGTCAGGCCAGTTCGGAAGCTGGGCCAATCCTGGATCTGATCGAGGGGCAAATTGGCGAAACCGAACTCGGTCAGGACATCGTCGACAAGATCAATCTGATTCCTGGGTTGCAAGAACAGATCGACGATCTTTCAAACCCGATGCTCTATGAGGCCACTGATTCGTATCTCAGTGGGGCTGTGGTTTATCAAGGCGACCGCCTATACCGGGCAAAACAGGACGTGCCTGCCGAGCCAGGCGGAGCAAATGCGCCGCCCAATGCGACCTATTGGGAGGACATCGGTCAGATACTGCAGGAAGCGAATGCGCTTGCCGCGCAGGTCTCCGAGAACACCCTGAAGATTGATCAGCAGGGCGATCAGCTCACCGCCCAGGCCACGAAGTTGGACGGTGTGTATGTCCAAGTCAACCCGGCGCTGGCTGGCGACACAGAGGGTTTCGCCGGCTCGGACGATGTCTACATCGGAGTCTGGTCCGAGCAGTCCGCCCGCCTTGAGGATGGCGTCGCCACTGCGCGGCGGGTGGACAACGTACAGGCGAAGGTCAACGAAAACACCGCAACCGTTCAAACCGTCAGCCAGGCAATGGTTGCGCTGGATGGCAAGGCCTCGACCATGTGGTCGGTCAAGATGCAGCTCACTGCTGACGGTAAGTACGTCGCGGCCGGCATCGGCCTTGGCATCGAAAACACGCCGGCGGGTCTGCAAAGCCAGTTCCTGGTGAGTGCGGATCGTTTCGCAATTGTGAACACCATCGGCGGCGGCGCCATCTCGGTTCCGTTCGCGGTCCAGGGCGGTCAGGTGTTCATGAACTCGGCGTTCATTCAGGACGGCAGCATCACGATGCTGAAGATCGGCCAGTACCTGCAGTCGGACAACTATGTCGCAGGTGTGCAGGGCTGGCGCCTGGATAAGGCCGGAAACCTTGAGTTCAACGGTCCAGCCCCGGGTGGTGGCCGTCTAACCATGACCAATCGAGCCATCAAGGTCTATGACCAAAACGGCGTCAAGCGAGTGCAACTGGGAGATATGGATGCATGAGCTATGGAATGAGGTTATGGGGCGCCGACGGGGCGCTCCAGATGGACGAGAACTCCTTCACGATGCGGGTGGTCCTTTCAACTCTTGTCACCTTCCCCAGCACTACCAAATCGAATCAGGACTTCGCAGTAGCTGGAAGCGATGCTTCAAACTCCGTCGCCATTGTCATTCCTGTTGGTCCTTATAACGAATCAACGTCCTATCAATTTGAAACGGAAATGCTCTCTGGTGTTGCGCGAGTTTATAACTACACGCGCACATATGAGTCGAGTCTTTCCACCAGTGGAACCATGCGGTTAATGGTCATAAGGTTTGCCTGATGAGCTACGGACTTACCTTCACAAATAATAGCAATCTAGTGGTGATAGATTCGGAGTTCGCCAGGCTCAATGTAATTTGCAGTGGGCGTTATGCGCCGACGCAAGAATCTGGTTTGGGTTCTACCACTTCGTTTCCCCGCACGATAACCAGTCAAGAGCCGCCATTAGTTTTTTGCAGGCCGGATAGCGGCGGTGTCGCAGGCCTAACGGCTATGCAGGTCATTGGTTCGGCTGGGAACTGGACTGGCTTTTATGTCCGGGCATACGACGTGAATACTAATCAGCCAAATGGCCGGTACTTTGCTGCAACGTTCGGCGCTCAGCCTGTTTCATCTTTTGGGTTGCGCCTGTGGGATGCTTCCTCCAAGTTGCTTTTTGACAGCGGAACGCCGAACGCTCTTTTCACGCGAGCATTTCAGAATTGGACCTATGTACGATCCGAAACCACAGGGACAACCAGTACGCGTAGTTTTTACAATGTGCCGTTCAACTTTCCTGAGAATGAATACCTTCTTATCAATAATTTTGGAATGAAAATGGTTACGGGTGCGGCATCTGGGCGCATTCTCAAAACTTTGTGGGATTTTAACGCCGGTGTTCTATATGCGGTAACCGATGGATTCTCCAATCCATTCGCATTTTTTCTGCCAGCTGTATTCGCCAAACTCAGTGTTTAATTTAAATCAGAACAGGAAGTAGCCATGTTCTGTACAAGACTAGGACGGCTTCCGCTTCCTTGAATCCTACATATTGTCTCGATAGGTGTCTGGAATGTCTAAACAGGTAATCAGTCTAGGTACTGCGCCCACCGGCGTCGGCGGCGATACACCGCGCAGTGCCTTTACGAAAGCTCAAAGTAACTTCGATGAAATCTATGCTGCGCTGGGAGGTTCCGGCTCACCCATTTCACTTCCTGCTGTTTTGCCAATAGCAAATGGCGGTACTGGCAGCTCCAACGCTTTCGGGTTGGGTAGCCTAACTTCAGTACCGATCTCCATCTCCGACCTAGATTCGCCGACCCTGGCGACAGGCATGTACAGCTTGGTTACTGCGTCGGGAGGCACCAGAGGGCTTCCATTCGGAACCTACAACTTGTGGGTCAATCGATTCAATAACACAACCAGCGCCGCACAAATTGCAATAAGCGTGAACACCGGAATTATGTATGTTCGTCATTTGCAGACGGTTTCCTTTACGGATACACGCAGTCTCGGATTGTCGCAAAGCTGGGTTGACGTGACGTCAAGTCGTGCGCTTGGAACAAGCTACACGAACACAACGGGGCGTCCTATTCAGATCGCCGGTATTATTGGACCGACATCCACTGCCACCACTGTCGCGCTCGCTTCAGTCGGTTCAACTACGGTTTACGGTAATTACGCTGGCGTTGCTGGCAACTACATTTCACTCCCTCAAGTTATAGTCCCGCCAGGTGCGGTCTATAGCGCTTCTGCGGGTAACGGTACTGCCGCGCTGGTCAATTGGCGCGAACTGATATAAGGCTAAATTTATGGATGGCGATGAAATGGCTATTGAGTCTATTTATGTCCCCCACAATTATTATGTGGATGAAACGACCGGTGTGGTTTATGCCTACCCTGAGGATGGTAGCCAGGACAGTTTCATGGGCAGCAATCTGCGGAAGATGTCCGCTGAGGAGATCGTCGCGCACTTGAATCCGCAGCCCCGTTACTGGACCGACGGCATCACCCTAATCTATTCCGCCGCGAGCGTTATCCTCGGGATGCGTCTGGCGTCCCAAGAAGAGATTGAACGGCTCCTGCCGGCAATGAAATTGCGGGAGGCGGCCGAGAAAATATCAGGCCTGCGACAGGTCGCTGATCAGGCCATAGCCCCGTTGCAGGATGCTGTCGACATCGACGAAGCAACGCCTGAGGAAGTCGCCGCGCTGACGGCTTGGAAAAAATTCAGGGTTGCGCTCATCCGTCTGCCGGAGCAGCAGGGATATCCAGATGAGGTTGTCTGGCCGCTGCCGCCTGCCTGATCTCGACCCGCCCCTACGCACCCGCCATCGAGCGGGATTTTTTTTGCCTGGAGAAAAGTTATGGCTGTTTCCGAAAGAGACCGCGACATCCTTGCACGCACGCTGTGGGCCGAAGCAAGAGGGGAGGGCCTTGCCGGGCAGATCGCCGTGGCCTGGACCATCCGCAACCGCGTGGAAGATGGCAAGGCCAAGTCCTGGTGGGGTGAGGGCTATGCCGGTGTGTGCCTGAAGCCCTATCAGTTCAGTTGCTGGAACAAGAATGACCCGAACTATCCCTACCTGAGCGGCGCCAAGCTGATCCCACCGAAGCAGTTTGCCCAGGCCCAGCGGGCGGCCGACCTGGTGATCTCTGGCGCCGAGCCTGACATCACAAAGGGTGCGACCCACTACTACGCGACAACGATGCCGAAGCCGCCGGCCTGGGCCGCCAAAGCCACGCAGACCCTGCGCCTGGGCAACCACGTCTTCTTCAAGGACGTGCCATGAATCCTGGGGGTGTGAAAGCCTGGGTGGTTGGCGTGCTGGCGCTTGTGCTGCTGGCGGTCGCGGCGACCTGGAAGGTCCAGGACTGGCGCTATGGAGAACGGTTGGCGGAGCAGGCCCGCCTGCACCAGTCCGACCTGGCTCAAATCAGCAGTGCGGCAGCGTCACAGGCCCGGACGGAGCAAGACAAGCGCCTGGCCCTGGAGCAGCGGCTGTCGGCCAGCGAACAAACCCATTTCAAGGAACTGAGCGATGCTCAAACCAATCAGGCTCGCTTGCGCGATCGCCTTGCCACTTCTGATTTGCGGCTGTCAGTCCTCCTCGAGGATTCAGCCAGTTGCAACGCAGTGCCTGCCACCGCCGACGCCGGCGGCGTGGTTCATGGAAGAGCAAGAGCCAAACTTGACTCAGCGCATGCTCAAAGAATTGTCGCCATTACCGACGACGGCGACCGGGGACTGATCAAGCTTGCTGCCTGCCAGGCATACGTGAGGGTATTCTCGAAAGAAAAATAGAGCTGCCTCAGTAGGCGCGGAATAAATAAAGCGTTCGGAACGGGTAAACGGAGGACGGAGGAAATAAGCGAAGTGAGCAACCCCCGCCCGCATACGGGGGAGCTCCAGTCTAAACGGATCAGACCTTCGATAAAACGACGGCAGCACAGAGAACCAGCAAAGCTGCGGTTACTGGTTCTATGCCAACGCTACAAAGAGCGCTGACCGCGGTACCGAACGCATGAATGCGTTGAGCCAAACCCGCTGAACCATTCTGTTCGGAAATACCCATGGTATACCTCCCAAGAACTCGCTACTTCAGTCCCTTGAAGCGGTTGGTAGGGAAGTAGCCGGTTCAGACCGCGCCGTTTTTTGTGTTATGAATCGTTCCAGACACAGGGACGGCACCCAACCGGATCGGCGGCAGTCAAAGTCATGGCTTTGACTGTCGAAATTGGACGATATCTTGCCCGAAGAGATTGGTCGTTGCTAGTGGCCCAAGGCTATGCTCTTGATTATTTCAGGTCCTTGGTTCCTCACGTTGCCGACGGCACGGTCTACCTTGAACCACTCGAAAGCCTCCGCCGGCTCTCCCTGGTGCAACGCTATTTGCTCGGCGCGCTCTTTGGGCGTGGCCGGGTCGAGCCATTCCCGGGCGAGCTCGGGATTCAGCACCACAGGCCGCCGGTCGTGGATGTCGATCATGCCGCCCTGGCTGTCAGCGGTGATGATGACGAAGCCGTCGTGCTCGCTTGGCTGACGGTCACGGGTGGGGAATTGGCCTATGGCCGCGCAGAGGATCGGGGCCAGGTCCCGCCGGCGGATCAGGTAGGGCTGCTTCTTCGGTCCGCCTTCGTCGACCCACTCGAACCAATTATTGATCGGGGCGATGGCGCGGTTCGGCCAGATCAACCGATAGAAGGGGCCGTGGGCGACTTTCTCGACCCGTGCATTGATTGGCGCTGCCCGGTCTTTGGCCCAGGCTGGTCGCCAGCCCCAGCGAACCATGTCGGCATGCAGCACGTCGCCTTCCTGGTGAAACAGGGCGAGCTGACTCGATGGCGCGCCGTTGTACTTCTCCAGGGGTAGGTCGCTGGCAGAGTTGACCAGGGCATTGGGCATGCTCAGTGCCGCCACGAAGTCGTGGATGCCGGTGTACTGGGAGAGTCGTCCGCACATTTTGTGGCCCATTCAGACTCTGTTGGGAACGGGTGGGGCGAGCTTGCCTCCCATGAATTCGTTCAACTGCCTGTAGTACTCAGAAATCAGCTGATCTTTTGAGGCAAGCAGGTAGTTCGAGTTCATTTGTAAGGAGACAAACTCCTGGTCCCTGCTAGATAGATCGGATTTTACCTGCTTGAGTTCAGTCCGAAGCCTGGCGCATTCTTTGGCCTCGGCTGCGTGCATTTCCACCAGACCGAAGATGTCCTGGCGCGCCTTGCGTAGCTGGCTGGTCAGCTCCTGCACCTCGTTCTCCAACATCAGGCAGGAGTGCTTGTACATCTCCAGCGGAGTGGGGCAGCCCAGCCAGTCGCTGGTGTCTTCGATTTCTAACGGATCCACGGGTAACGCCTCAGTCTGCACTGTTTGGATATACAGTAATCGAGGCGCGACAATTCGGGCGAGGGTGAGGCGACGAGCTGTAGGGGTTTGGGTTGTGAGCGGTCGGCAGAACGCCGGGGAGTGGCAAAAATTGCCTGGGGACTTTTTCGGGGGGTCGCTGTTTTCCGTATGGCTCCGTTGGGCACCGTTTGCAGCGAGCGCCGGTAGAAGAGCCAGTAAATATTGGGGTTGAAACCCATTTTCAAGCATGGGGTGCTAGGGGTCGAGTGTTCGAATCACTCCGTCCCGACCATATTTTTCAATGACTTAGCCCAATCTGCAAAGGTTGGGCTTTTTCATGTCTGCAATAAACAACCCGTTTCGTTGAATTATCGCCAAGGGGAGATCAATGCAGCGCCAAGGATCTCGGCACTGGAACATGATCAAACTTCGAAATGGTCTTGATCCAGTAACGGCGATAGTCGGTCTGATCAGGTGCCAGCGGTTTTTGGGTTGACCATAGGTGCCCAGCCTTCAGGCTGGCGCGATAGGCCTCCCATTCTTTCTGCTCGGCGACTTCTCTGGCTTTGTGTCGGTCGTCGAACCAGCCGAGGACATAAGGTTCGCCTTGGTCTGTGCCATGTGCTATCAGCAAATAAATCTCTGTCATGACTGCCGCCTCAATGCTGTAGTCCAATCGTTACTCTTGTCATGGGTATCGGCAGGAGGTTTGAGTTTTTGAGATCAAGATTGTCAATCATCGGGTCAGGGGGTCGGATTGCTGGAGCAACGCCAATCCCGTTCAATTTCGGTTTCCGTTCGTTATTCGGCCACCATCAACAACGACTGCGGCGCCGCGCTCTGCGGATGCTGCGGCTCCTGCAACCCAGTCAAGCGAAAGCCCGCCATGTCCAGCGCGTTGAGCCAGCTGGAAAGCGTGCGGAAATACCACGGCATGGGTTGCCATTGTCCTTTGAATCCGTTGAAGGTTTCCTGCCGCCAGCCATCCTGATAATCGCCTGCTGCCGTAGCCCAGGGATGCAAGGTCTGGATTACCAGGGCGCCACTTGGAGCGAGCAGGGCTTTCAGGGCGCTGAGCAGGGGGATGATGTCCTGGTGCAGCAGGGCGAAGTTGGCGCAGATCAGGTCGTAATCGCTGCCGATATCCACCTGCGTGTGCACCAGCGCGTCATAGCTGGCCAGATACACAAGGGGAGAACCGGCGGCCCGTGAGGCCTCCACCAGGGTTGCGTCGCCGTCCACGCCGACGGCTTCGATGGCCCGTTTGGCCAGGGCGCGCAATAGCCAGCCCTCACCGCATCCGAGGTCGAGCACCCGTTCGGGCTGGCGGCTGAGTATCGCCAGCAGGATGGCTTGGTCAGTGACTTCGCGGCGACTTTCAATGGCGCCGGTGCGGACGGCTTCGATCCAGGCCTGCGCGTTGTGTTGCCAACTCTGGAGGAGGGCGGATTCGGAGGCGGACATTGGCAGTCTCAAGCGTGAGGGCTTGAGTTCAAGGATAGAACATGCGGATTGACGCGGTCCTGTGGGAGGAAAGCTTGGCTCCCACAGGCTCATTATCGAAAAGAGCTGTATTTAGAACTTGAACCGGCCTACCAACCCCTTGAGTTGACCGGAGATGTCCGTCAGGCGGCCGGAACCGGTCTGGGCGGTGTGGGCAAATTCTTCGACCAGTTGCGCATCGGCATGGATCTGCGCGATGTGTCGGTTGATGTCCTCCGCCACTTGGTGCTGTTGCTCCGCCGCCGTCGCGATCTGAGTGTTCTGGTCGCGGATCGAGTCCACCGAGTTGCGGATCTTGTCGAAGCTGTCGCGGGCCTGTTGGATGCGCTCGACACTGGTTTGCGACACTTGCAGGCTGGTCTGCATCTGCTGGGTCACTTCCTGGGTGCGCCGGGCGAGGTTGCCGAGCAGGCTGTCGATCTCGCCGGTGGAGTCAGCGGTGCGTCGTGCCAGGGCCCGGACTTCATCAGCCACCACGGCGAACCCGCGCCCTTGGTCGCCGGCGCGCGCAGCTTCGATGGCTGCGTTGAGGGCCAGCAGGTTGGTCTGCTCGGCGATGGAGCGGATGGTGTCGAGAATCGTGTTGATATTTTTGCTGTCTTGTTCGAGTGCCTGCATGGTCTGGGTCGACTGCTGCAAGTCTTCGCTCAGTTTCAGGACGCTGCCAGTGGCTTCGCCGATATGGTGCTGGCCGTCATGTACATCCCGGTAGCCCGTGTCCGCGCTGGAGGCTGCCTGGCTGCAGGAGCGGGCCACTTCGTTGGCGGTCGCGACCATCTCGTTGAAGGCGGTGCTCACCAGTTCCACCGCCTGACGCTGGCGCCCGGCGGCTTCGTTCATGTTCGAGGCCACTTCGCTGGTGTCGGCGGCGGCACTCTGCAAATCGGACGAGGCGCTGCCGATGCGCTGCACCAGCTGCGCGATCATGCCCAGGAATTGGTTGAACCAGCTCGCCAGGGTGGCCGTTTCATCCTTGCCTTGCACTTTGAGCTGACGGGTGAGGTCGCCTTCGCCTTCGGCGATTTCCTGCAGGCCATCGGCGACGCCGCGAATCGGCCGCACGATCATGCGGGCGAAGCTTGCACCGACGATGGCAAAAACGACCGCCAGCACGGCAGCGATGAGCGCGATCAACCAGGTCAGGCTCGACGCCTGGGCCATTACTTCATCACGCTTGATCAGGCCGATGAAGCGCCAGCCCAGAGTCTTGGAGGTCACCATGTTGACCATGTAGGGCACGCCATCGATCTCGATCTGTGCCGCGCCATCGCTGCTTTTGGCCAATGCGGCGTAATTGGGACCCAGATCGGTCAGCGGCTTGAAGTTGTGCTTGGGATCGCTGGCATCCACCAGGACGTTGCCATTGGCTTCGACCAGCATCAGGTAGCCACTTTCACCCAGCTTGAGTTGCTTGACCAGTTCGGTCAGTTGTTTGAGCGACACGTCCAGGCCGACGACGCCGATCACATTGCCACTGGCGTCGCTGACGGTGTGTACGGTGCAGATCAGCGTTACGTCATCCGGTGCCCAGTAGTAGGCATCGGTACGAGCGATGGTGCCCGGTGAGGCCAGTGCGGCCTTGTACCATGGGCGCACGCGAGGGTCGTAGTTCGACAGCTTGGCGTCGTCAGGCCAGCTGGCATAACCACCGTCGCTTTGCGCCACGGAAAGATAGGCCGTAGTTGGATGGCTCTTGGCAAAGCCGTCGAAGATTGCCAGAAGCTGCTGATTGATCTCCGGGAGAGGGGTTTTTGCGGCGTCGGCGCCGATATAGCTTTTCAATCCCTTGGCCGCGATGATCCGTGGATCCTTGGCGAACTGCGCGACGTTCTGGCTGATGCCATCGAAGAAGGTCTTCATGCCATTGTCGATCTGCCGGATTTCCCGGCCGCTGCTGTCCAGAAAGTTGCTCTGTGCCGCGTCGCGCAGGTTCAGCACGACGAGCACGGCTACCAGGATGACGGGGAGGCAGGCGATGGCCGCGAACGCCCATGTCAGCTTCTGTTTGATATTCATGACTTCTCCCGCGGGTATTTTTAAATGTTGTTTCGGCGGAAACAGCAGGATCCGTTGGGCGTTTCCGAGAACGGAAGCGCCCGAGCCTACCTAGAGCGTATCGACCAAAGTCGTAGGCACTTTAGGCGGGCTCCGGCTTTGCGGACAGGAGGTTTTCCTGTATAGCGAGGCCATGTCGCAGAAGGTGTTGAAAGTGACGCATTGGGGCTACTCGGCGGTGCGATTTTGCTCATCATCACAGGAAAGTAGCAGGGTAATTGTGGCCGGTGTTCCTGATCCGAAAGACGGCTGCGACTGCTGTGCCAGGGCGCAAGTGTCAAGCAAGCCTGATTGTCTTCCATTAACGAGGCCCTATGCCAAGCGCATTCGAGAGCGTACTCAAAAACAAGAACATGGCCTATCGACCACTCGGTTCACCGGGTACCGACCAGGCTCCGATTCGTGTCGCGTTTGTCTTGATGGACAACTTCTCGATGATGTCCTTCACTGGTGCGGTGGACGCGCTGGTCACCGCCAACCTGATGAGCGACAGGCCCCTCTACGAGGTACTGACCGTCGGGGTTTCGGGCGCACAGGTGACCAGTGACCTGGGCATCGTCATTTCTACCGATGTCGAACTGGCGCAACTGCCGGAGGACCTGGATATCCTGATCGTCGCCGGGGGCTTTCGCGTCAAGCTGCAAGGCGTGCCCCTGTTGCGGCGCAAACTGCGCGCCAACGCGGCGTCGGGGGCGATCATGGGCGGACTGTGGAATGGCGTTTTCTTCGTCGCCGACGCCAATCTATTGGATGGCTTCGAGTGCGCCGTCCACCCGGAAAGCCGTGCGATGATGCTGGAAGTCTTTCCCCGCGTGAAAGTGTCCAGCCGGGCCTACGTCGTCGACCGGGAGCGAGTCAGTTGCGCGGGCGCGAACAGTTCCCTGCGCATGATGCTTCAGTTGATCCGCCAGACGGGTGGGCAGGCGTTGGTGGGAGCCATCGAAGAGATCCTGCGTTGCGATGAATCCGGCGATGAAAGCGATTTGCCGCCGGTCTTCGTCGAAACCGACCCGACGCTGCCGGAGAGCCTGAAACTGGCGTTGGAGTTGATGTGGCAAAACATCGAGGAGCCTCTGACCATCGATGAGCTGGCAGCGTGTGTGAAGATTTCGAAGCGCCAGCTCGAACGGCGCTTCTGTCGTTTTCTCGGCGCGACCCCGACGCGTTACTATCTGGAATTGCGCCTGACCCGCGCCCGCCAGTTGATCCAGCAAACCAACCGCTCCGTGACGGAAATTGCCGTTGCGACGGGCTTCGTCAGCTCTCCGCATTTCCAGCGACGTTTTCGGGATTTCTTCGGCGTTCCGCCCGGCAGTTATCGTTCAACGTTCGAGCGGAAACAGGCGATGCGCTAAGCCTCGGGTCTATGCCTACAGATTTATGGCATCTGCGGCAATTCCCTGGGTTGCAGATCGAACACCAACACCTCGGCGTTCTCGCCATTGGTCAATGTCAGCACCTGCTCATCGCGAACCCGCACACCATCGCCTTCCTGCAGGGATACGCCATTGAGCTCGACCTTGCCCCGGGCCACGTGCACATAGGCGTAGCGGTCTGGCGCCAGTCTCAGGTCGGCGCTTTGCTTGCCGTCGAACAGCCCGGCATACACCCGTGCATCCTGGCGAATCTGCAGCGAGCCGTCGGTTCCATCCGGCGATATGATCAATTGCAGCCGTCCGCGTTTCTGTTCAGTGCTGAAGTGCTGTTGCTGATAACGCGGCGTGGCGCCAGCGACGTTGGGCACAATCCAGATCTGCAGGAAGTGCACCGGTTCGCTATCGCTGTGGTTGAACTCGCTGTGGGCCACGCCGCTGCCAGCGCTCATCAGTTGCACATCGCCCGGGCGGATGACCGAGCCTGTGCCCAGGGTGTCCTTGTGCTCAAGCGCACCTTCGAGCACATAGGAAAAGATCTCCATGTCCCGATGCGGATGCTGGCCAAAGCCTTTGGCTGCGGCAACCCGGTCGTCGTTGATGACGAGAAGGTCGGAGAAGCCCTGTTCGTTGAGGTTGCGGTAGTTGGCGAAGGAAAAAGTATGGAACGAGGTCAGCCAGCCGTGACGGGCGATGCCGCGGTCCGAAGCTTTGCGAAGGGTCAGCATAGTGGTTCTCCTGATTCTGGGCGGAGCGGTCGTGGCCGTTCGCCGGGTTCAGGAAAAGATTAATGGTTAACGAATGATCCAATAAGTAGATCAAAAACGAAAGACTGTCCCTTCACAGTGGACAATCGAGTAAGCTCGCCAGCCTACGCTTCGCTTCGCCATAATGCGGAGGTTCCGCTGTGTTCAGGCCCTGATCACAGTGATCGGAACTTGCTGCTTCCTTCGATCCTCTGGCGTTCTTCCTGATGAAAACCGTTGCAATGGTGTTGTTCCCGGACTTTCTGCTGCTTGATATGGCGGGGCCGCTTGAAGTCTTTTCCATCGCCAATCGTTATCTCGAACCGGACCAGCGTTATCAATTGCTGACCCTGGGTACCGAGCGCGGCGCGCTGCGGGCGTCAAACGGGGTGACGGTGCAGGCCGATATCCACATCGACCAGGCCTGGGCGGCCTATGACGTGCTGCTGGTACCGGGGGGGCCGGGCGCCTATAACCAACAGCATCCGGGGCTGCAGACGTGGTTGAAGGCCGCGACGCAACGGGCCACACGCTATGGCTCCATTTGCACCGGGGCCTTTGTACTGGGCGAAGCGGGATTGCTCGATGGATACCGGGTCACCACCCACTGGCACTACACCGAACGCCTGATTCAACGCTTCCCCAAGGCCCTGGTGGAAACCGACAGAATTCTCCTTCAGGACCGCCGCCTCATGACGTCCGGCGGCGTCACCGCGGGTATCGACCTGGCCTTGTTTATCGTCGCCCAGGATTATGGACGCAAGGTGGCCCTGGATGTGGCCAAGGTGTTGTTGGTGGTGATGAAACGCCAGGGTGGGCAGGCGCAGTTCAGCCCGTTGGTGGCGGCGGTGGCGACCCAGGAATCGGCCATTACCCGGGTGCAGCACCATGTGATCGAGCACTTGGAGGAGCCCTTCACGGTCGAGCGCATGGCCGAGCTGGCGGCCATGAGTGTGCGGCACTTCGCCCGGGTATTTGCCCGTGAGGTCAAAATGACGCCCATGGAGTTCCTCCAGGGTGCGCGTATCGACCGGGCGCGTCAGCTGTTGGAAACCACCGACTTGCCTCTCAAGACCGTGGCCTTTCGCAGCGGCTTCGGCAGCGTGCGGCACATGCGCGCCCAGTTCAGTGAAAAGCTTGGCTTGACCCCGGCACAGTATCGCCAACAGTTCAGTTGAGCCGGCGGTGTCCGTCCAGGGCATCGTGATGTCCGTGATGCGTCCTTTGCCAGTATTGTCGTGTCGCTCATGGCTGCCAAGATAACCGGTGAACCCTTTGGAAAGGATGCGCTTGAGCCGGGGCAGAGACATTGTCGGGTACAGCGTCATGTCCAAACTGGCTGCTGGCGCTGGAACGCCCATGAACAATTTCGCCAAGCCGGGTACCGAAACGACGGTGGTTTTCGGTCCGTTTACCTTCCATCCGCAGCAGCGCCTGGTCACCTGCAAGGGCAGGCCCCTGTCGCTGGGCGGACGGGCCCTGGATATTCTTCATGTCCTGGTTGAACACGCCGGCAGCTACGTCGACAAGCAGACCCTGATTGCGCGTGTCTGGCCGGACAGCGTCGTCGAAGCCATCAACCTGCGCGTGCATATCGCGGCGCTGCGCCGGGCATTTCGTGATGTCACGGGAGGGTGCCGGTATATCCGCAACGATCCCCGGCGAGGCTATTGTTTTGTTTCCTCACCGGTTTCAGCGTCACGCAGCGAACGGCATAACCTGCCTGCGCGCCTGAGCCCGGTGCTGGGACGAGACAGAGTACTGGGTCAGCTGTTGGCCGACGTGCCGCGCCACGGCCTGACCACCGTGACCGGGCCGGGCGGTGTCGGCAAGACCACCGTCGTGCTGCGGGCGGCGGAGTTATTGCTGGGGTATTTCCATGACGGCGTCTGGTTGGTTGATCTGGATGCGCTGGTGGATCCGGATCAGGTGCGGGCGCACCTCGCTCAGACGCTGGGCCTGGAGCCCGACGCCCTGACATTGCAGCTTGGATCCTGTCGGATGCTCTTGGTGCTCGATGGCTGCGACCGGTTGCTCGACGCCTGTCGGGAACTGATTCTGGTGCTTCGTGCAGCCGCTCCCGAGGTGTCGGTGCTGGTGACCAGTCGCGAATGCCTGGACTTGGCCGATGAATATGTCGTGCAGTTGCCCGGCCTGGCGGTGGCCGAAGAGCTGGAGCCCCAGCAGGCGCTGTTGGCCTGTCCGGCGGTGCAGTTGCTGATTGACCGGGTGAGTGCTCGTCAGCACGGGTTCAAGCCGAACGACCGGGAGCGGGCAACTCTTGCACAGGTGTGCCAGCGTCTTGATGGCCTGCCTTTGGCCCTGGAGCTGGCCGCGGTTCAGGTTGGCGTCCTAGGGGTCGCGGGGGTGCTTGAACAACTGGATGACGGGCTGGCGCTCTTGAGCCATGGCCGGCGCACCGCATTGGCTCGCCACCGCAGCCTGGAAGCGTCGCTGGATTGGAGTTTCGAGCGCCTGGGTGCCGCCGGGCAGACAGTGTTGTCACGCCTCGCGGTGTTCGACGGTCCTTTCAGCCTGGACGCGGCGATGGCGGTGGTCAGTTGTCCCGAGCTGACCCCAGGGCAATTGCCTGCGCTGTTGGCACAGCTGGTGAAACAATCTTTGGTGATGCGCGACCCGTGCGGCGAAGAGGTTCGGTTCTACCTGCTCCATACCACACGGGCTTATGCCCTGGAAAAACTGCAGCGTAATGGTCAATGGCATCTTTATCATCGGCGTTATGTGTTGCAGGACGCCTGGGCGCCCCAGTCAAGGCCCGTGCCGCCGAGACATGGACTGGAGCAGCGCATCGGCCTCCACTAGATCGGGTGTATCGAAGCCCTCCGTGAACCGGCGAAAAACCGGTTCGAGCAGGTTCCGCGCCGCCTGTTCCTGACCTCGGCCCTGCCATAGCCGGGCCAGGGACATGGCGCTGCGCAGCTCCCAGGCCAGGGCCCCCTGGTCGCGGGCCATGCTCAAGGCCATGTGCAGTTGCTCTTCAGCCCGCGTTTCGAGCGTTGGGTCATTGCCTGCCAGCAGCGCTTGGGCGTCGGCCCGCAGGATTTCCGCCGAGCACCAGCCCGCCAGCCCCTGGTGGGCCCGTTCGATCTGTTTCGGGCTGACCAGATCAGCCCGCAGGGTGACGACGATATCGTGGATCAGACCGGTGGTGATCTGATCCACCGGCGAGGGGCTCCCCTCAAAGGCGCAGGCGTAGCAACCGGCCCAATCATCGAACAGCAGCACCGAATGTTTCTTTGCCTGGTGCCGTAGCATCTGGAGCCGTTCATGGGCGGTCGCACGGTTGCCGTTGTAATGCTCGATCACACAACCGGCCAGTGCCAGGGTGTAACAGATCGAGGTGCCATGGTTGATCTGCAGGGCGATTTGCAACGCGAGACTGGCGGTGCGACGGGCTTTCTCGGCAAAACCCTGCAGCCAGAGAATCCGCGCCAGGATTGTCAGCGCGGCGACGCTCTGGTCGTACTGCACGCCGAAGCCGTGGGTGAATCGGCTGAGATGGCCGCTTTGGGACATGCGCTGGATCACCTCCTCGGCGTCACGGCGGGCCGCGTCCTGGTTGCCGGCGAAATGCAGCGCCAGTACCCGCAGCCGCTGAGTGCTCAGAGACAGGGTCGGGTCGCCATGCGTGCCCAACCGGTCGAAGTCCCGGCTTTGCTCCAGAGCCTGTTGGTAATGACCGCAACTGAGATTGACGGCCATGTGGCCCGAGACCGCCCGCAGTTCGCTGGTCAGGTCCTTGCACTGCTGCGCAAGCTGGCGAGCGGTGATGAACGCGTCAATGGTCGCCGATGTGCCGCCTACGGTGTGGTAGCTGAAACTGCCACGGGCCAGTTCCAGGGCAAGGGTCAGCCTTGGACAGGGCGCGGGACTGGCCTGCAGCAATGCCAGCGCTTTGTTGACGTACAGGCCGTGCTCCTTGAGCAGGGACAGTTCCTGCCAGAGAGGCAGGGTCCGGGCGGTCAGGCGAATGGCGACGGCGTGCGCGCCGTGTGGGGCCAGGCCCCGGTCAAGCGCGGCGCGGATGTCGTCGCGATAGTCGGCGTAGCGGGCGGTCCAGAGCTGAGTCGGGGTGTTTTCCCAGTCGCTCTCAGCTTGCTCCATCAGTGTCAGGCAGCGTTCGGCATGGCGCGCCTGGCTGATGGACAGCTCACCGGCCTCGGTCAGTTTCTCCAGGGCATAGCTACGGGTCGTGTCCAACAGGCGATAGCGCACTTCTTCGTCGCCAAGCTCCACGTTGAGCAATGATTTGGCGACCAACTGACTGATCGACACCAGCACCTGATCCGGCGCGATATGCGGGCCGACGATCACCGCCGCGGCCGATGCCAGGTTGAAGCTGCTCATGAATACCGCCACCCGCCGCAGACAGGCCTGCTCACAGGGCGTCAGCAGGGCGAAGCTCCAGTCCAGGGTGGCCTGTAGGGTCTGCTGGCGCGGTGCGCTGGCCCGGCAGTCCTGGTGGAGGAGGGCGACGCTGTCCTGAAGTTGCCGGTGCAGGGCTTCCAGCCCGAAGCGGCCGATCTGCGCAGCGGCCAGCTCGATTGCCAGGGGAATGCCATCCAATCGCTGGCAAATATCGAGCACGAGGGGAACCTCCCGGTCGGTCAGCTCGAAGCTTTCCTGGCTGGCCATCGCCCGTTCGGCGAACAGTTGCAGCGCTGGATATTCCAGGGCGGGGTAGCCTTCGATGGCCATCCCCTTGGGCGGAAACGCCAAGGCATCCAGGCGCTGTATATGTTCGCCTTCGGCCCGCAGGTCTTCGCGACTGGTGGCCAGAATGTGCAGATGGGGCGCACCGCGCAACAGGGCTTCGCTGAATTGCGCGACGGCATCGATCAGATGCTCGCAATTGTCGATCACCAGCAGCAGATGCTGGTCCTTGAGTTGGCGCACGATGACATCCAGCGGTTCACCGTTATAAGGCGCCAGCTTCAGCAAGGCAGACAGGTTCGGCGCGATCATGGCCGGGTCGTTGAGCGAGGCCAGGTCGAGCAGGTACGTGCCGTCGCGGTAGCGGCCGATCAACCGCTCGGCGACGCGCAGGGCGACGGTGGTCTTGCCGATGCCCCCCGCGCCCACCAGGGTGATGAAGCGTTTGCGCGGCAGTTGAGCCACCAGCTCATCCAGGATCGCCTGGCGCCCGATCATCCGGGTGTTCGGCAGTGGCAGGTTATGGACCAATGACGCAGGGGCAACGGGCGTCTGTCCTTCGAGCGGCGCGAACGAAATCGGCGCCACGAAACTGTAGCCACGCTGGGCCACGGTGACGATGTAGCGCTGGCCGGCCTGACCGTCGCCCAGGGCCTTGCGCAGTGCGGCGACGTGCACCCGCAGGTTGGTGTCTTCCACCACGCTTTTGGGCCAGACCCGAGCGATCAGCTGTGGTTTGCTGACCACTTGCCCGGCGTGTTCGAGCAGCACCAGCAGGATCTCCACCGCCCGCCGGCCCAGGCGCAACGGTTGTCCGGCTTCCAGTACCAGGCGTAGGCGGGGGTGGACCTGATAGGGGCCGAAATGCACGGTCTGTTCGACGGCAAGGTCGAGGGGGTGGTTCATGGTGTTCTCGATGTCGGGGTCCCGGTATATGGGATTTATCCGAGCATATTCCTCAGGTTTGGCTTTGAACGCAACGGCGAGGAGCTCCGGATCCCTCGACCTAGACATCTGCTCGTCACAAAAGAGGGAAAAATTAACAACGTTTAACTCACGCAGGAGCCGTTTCTGAACCGACCATGAAGCCCTTCATTCACTGCAAGGAAGTCATGTCATGAGCACCTTCATCACCCGCGATGGCACCGAGATCTACTACAAGGATTGGGGCAGTGGTCAACCGGTGGTCTTCAGTCATGGCTGGCCGTTGAACTCGGACAGTTGGGAAGCGCAGATGATGTTCCTGGCCTCCAACGGCTATCGGGTGATTGCCCATGACCGTCGCGGACATGGGCGCTCAAGTCAGCCCTGGAATGGCAACGACATGGACACCTACGCCGATGACCTGGCGGAATTGATCGAGCGGCTGGACCTCAAGGAAGCGGTGTTGCTGGGCTTTTCCACGGGCGGTGGCGAAGTGGCGCGCTACATCGGCCGGCATGGCGCCGCCCGCGTAGCCAAGCTCGGTCTGATCTCGGCAGTGACGCCATTGATGGTGCGGACCGCGTCCAACCCTGGCGGCTTGCCGATCGAGGTATTCGACGGTTTCCGCCAGGCCTCCCTCGCGGACCGTTCTCAGCTATACAAAGATGTGGCCAGTGCATTTTTTGGTGCCAACCGTCCGGGCGCCAAGGTGTCCCAAGGCATGATCGACTGGTTCTGGATGCAGGGCATGCTCGCCGGTCACAAGAACACATATGACTGCATCAAGGCGTTTTCGGAAACCGATCTGTCCGAAGACCTGCGCAACATCGACGTGCCGACCCTGGTGGTCCATGGCGATGACGACCAGGTGGTCCCCATCGAAACCGCTGGCATCGCAGCCGCCAAACTGCTCAAGAACTCGCAGCTGCTGGTTTACCCCGGCGCGCCCCATGGCCTGACCGATACCCACAAGGACCAGTTGAACGCAGACCTGCTGGCGTTCATCAAGGGTTGACCAAGCTATGGCCCTTGTGGGAGCGAGCCTGCTCGCGATGGCGGCGGATCAGCTTGCATCAATGTTGAATGTGACAACGCTATCGCGAGCAGGCTCGCTCCCACAGGATCGGTATTGCACAGGACCCTAATCGATGAATCGCAACGATCTACGCCGCCTCGACATGAACCTGCTGGTGATCTTCGAGGCGTTGATGTTCGAGAAGAACCTGACCCGCGTCGCGGAAAAGCTGTTCATGGGCCAGCCAGCGGTGAGCGCGGCGCTGGGGCGGTTGCGGGATCTGTTCGACGATCCGCTGCTGATCCGTCACGGGCGCGGTATGGAGCCGACCCCGCGGGCGATGGCCATCCTCAAAGAGCTGCAACCGGCCATGGACACCATTTCCGGCGCGGTCAGCCGGGCCAAGGCGTTCGATCCGTCCACCAGTTGCGACGTGTTTCGCATCGGCTTGTCGGATGACGCCGAGTTCGGCCTGTTTCCGCCGCTGTTGAGCCAACTGCGGGAAGAAGCGCCGGGCATCATCGTGGTGGTGCGCCGGGCCAATTTCCTGCTGATGTCGTCGCTGCTGGCCAGTGGCGAAATCAGCGTCGGGGTCAGCTACACCACCGATCTGCCGGCCAATGCCAAGCGCAAGAAACTGCGGGATATCCCCTGCAAGGTCTTGCGTGGCGACAAGCGTCCGGGCCCGCTGACCCTGGACGAATACTGTACGCGGCCCCATGCCATGGTGTCGTTCTCGGGTGATCTGAGCGGCAATATCGACCTGGATCTGGCCCGCATCGGCCGGACCCGCAAAGTGGTACTGGCGGTGCCACAGTTCAGCGGGTTGCGCGCATTGCTCGCCGGCACTGAACTGATCGCCACCGTACCCGACTACGCGGCCTGTGCGCTGGTGGAAGGCTGTGGGTTGCGCGCCGAAGACCCGCCGTTCGAGATCAACCCGGCCGAGTTGTCGATGGTCTGGAGCGGTGTCCACGACAACGACCCCGCCGAGCGCTGGCTGCGCTCGCGCATCGCCACACATATGTCCCAACCGTTGCCGGCGGCCGCTTCAGCGCAGCCGGTCGGAGACCACCGATGAACCTCACCGATGAACGTCCGTTGCAGGACCTGGGCTTGCTGTTCCTGCGCTTGAGCGGCGCGCTGTTCCTGCTCTGGGTCCATGGGCTGCCGAAGTTGTTGAACTACAGCGTCGAGCTGACCCGTATCGAAGACCCGTTTCACCTCGGCGCCGCACCGACCTTGGTGCTGGCGATTTTCGCCGAGGTGCTCTGTCCGTTGCTGATCATGGCCGGTGTCCTGGTGCGCCTGGCCTGCCTGCCCATCCTGTTCCTGCTGGCCGTTGCGCTGCTGGTGGTCCACCCACAGTGGAGCCTGGAAGAAGGGCAGTTCGGCTGGCTGCTGCTGATCCTGTTTACCAGCGTCTTCATTGCCGGACCCGGGCGTCTGGCAATCAACACGCATTTTGCTGGAGTGCTTCGCCATGTCTGAATCGCAAACCCTCGAAACCAGCGCCAGACCCGGTGCCGATGAAATCGTCACCCTGGTGGTCAAGCACCGGGTCAAGGCCGGTCAGGACGCGGCCTACGAGGCCTGGTTGCGTCGCACCGTGACCGTGGCGGGTGGCTGGCCGGGACACCTGGGCGTGGATGTGGTCCGGGGCAAGCAGGGCGGGCTGTCGCTGTTCACCTGTGTGCTGCGGTTCCGTTCCACCGAGGCCATGCAACGCTGGCTGGATTCGCCTGTGCGCCGGGAATTGATCGACGAAGCCGCGCCGTTGCTGGCTGACGGTGACCAGACTGAAGTCGGGGCCCATAAGGAGTTCTGGTTTGCCCCGCTGGCCGATGCCTCCACGCCGCCGCCGCGCTGGAAGCAGGCCGTGGTGACGTTGCTGGTGATTCTGCCGCACACCTTGCTGGTACCGCTGATCTGGGGGCCGGTGCTGCAACTCAATGCGTTTCTGTCCAACTACGTGGTCGCCACGTTCCTGATCACCCTGACCATTGTGCTCTCGGTTTGTTACGTGTGCATGCCACTGGCGACCCGTTTGTTCGCGCCGTGGCTGGAAGCGTCCAAGGCCCATGAACATCTGGAGTCCGGCCATGGCCAATAACGATGATCCGACCGATCCGCTGCGCCGCCAGTTACTGGCCGCCGGGTCCTTGCTCAGTGCCGCGGCGGCTTTCTGGCCGCGCCTGTCCCTTGCTTCTTCTCATTCAAAAGGAAATCCGATGAATGCCGATCTGATTCTGTTCAATGGCCAATTTCACACGGTCGACCGCGAGAAACCCCGCGCCAGCGCCGTTGCCATCAGCCAGGGCAAATTCGTTGCCGTGGGCACTGACGCCGAAGCCATGGCCTTGCGTGGCAGCGGCACCCAGGTCATCGACCTCAAGGGCCGCACGGTCATTCCCGGTCTCAACGACTCTCACCTGCACTTGATCCGCGGTGGCTTGAACTACAACCTGGAACTGCGCTGGGAAGGCGTGCCGTCCCTGGCCGATGCCTTGCGCATGCTCAAGGACCAGGCCGACCGCACGCCGACGCCGCAATGGGTACGCGTGGTGGGCGGTTGGAACGAATTCCAGTTCGCCGAAAAACGCATGCCGACCCTGGAAGAACTCAACCAGGCCGCCCCCGATACCCCGGTGTTCGTGCTGCACCTGTATGACCGCGCCTTGCTCAACCGCGCCGCGCTGCGGGTGGCCGGATATACCCGCGACACCCCGAACCCGCCGGGTGGTGAAATCGTGCGCGACAGCAACGGCGAGCCGACCGGCATGCTGGTGGCGCGGCCCAACGCGATGATCCTGTATTCGACGCTCGCCAAGGGGCCGAAGCTGCCGCTGGAATACCAGGTCAACTCCACCCGTCAATTCATGCGCGAACTCAATCGCCTGGGCCTGACCAGCGCCATCGACGCCGGCGGTGGTTTCCAGAATTATCCGGACGATTACGCGGTCATCGAGCAGTTGGCCCGTGAACAGCAACTGACGGTGCGCATCGCCTACAACCTGTTCACCCAGAAGCCCAAGGAAGAGCTCACCGACTTCAAGAACTGGACCGGCAGCGTCAAGTTGCACCAGGGCGACGATTTCCTGCGGCACAACGGCGCCGGTGAAATGCTGGTGTTTTCGGCGGCGGATTTCGAGGACTTCCTCGAACCGCGTCCGGACCTGCCGCCCGGCATGGAACAGGACCTGGAGCCGGTGGTGCGCCATCTGGTGGAGCAACGCTGGCCGTTCCGCCTGCATGCCACCTATGACGAATCCATCAGCCGCATGCTCGACGTGTTCGAGAAGGTCAACCGGGACATTCCGTTCAATGGCCTGCCCTGGTTCTTCGACCACGCCGAGACCATCACGCCCAAGAACATCGAGCGGGTCCGGGCCCTGGGCGGCGGCATCGCGATCCAGGACCGCATGGCGTTCCAGGGCGAGTATTTCGTCGACCGCTACGGCGCCAAGGCTGCCGAAGCCACGCCGCCGATCAAGCGCATGCTGGCCGAGGGCGTGCCGGTGGGCGCCGGCACCGACGCCACCCGTGTGTCGAGCTACAACCCGTGGACCTCGTTGTACTGGATGGTCAGCGGGCGCACCGTCGGCGGCCTGTCGCTGTACGAAGAAGGCCTGCCGCGCCTGACCGCGCTGGAGCTGTTCACCCATGGCAGCGCCTGGTTCTCCTCCGAACAGGGCAAGAAAGGCCAGATCAAGGTCGGCCAACTGGCGGACCTGGCGGCCCTGAGCGCGGATTTCTTCAGTGTCGAGGAAGAAGCCATCAAGTGGATCGAGTCCGTGCTGACGGTCGTCGATGGCAAGGTGGTGTACGCCGCCGGCGACTTCGAAAAACTCGGCCCGGCCAGCGTTCCCGTATTGCCGGACTGGTCGCCGGTGGTCAAGGTCCCGGGGCATTGGCGCCCGACCTCACCGCTGCAGGCCCAGGTTCACCAGTGCAGCGGCCCTTGCGCCGTGCACTCCCACAGCCATGAGCGAGCGCGACTGTCGAACGTGCCGGTCAGTGACTTCCAGGGTTTCTGGGGCGCGTTTGGCTGTTCGTGCTTTGCCTTCTGACTGAAGTTGTCCCGTTTCCCCCTGTGGGAGCGAGCCTGCTCGCGATAGCGGTGTGTCAGCTTGCGGAGTCGTCGGATGTGCCGACGCTTCGCGAGCAGGCTCGCTCCCACAAGGTTTCGTAACATCCATCCAAAGGAGTCATCCATGAGCAACGCCCCTGTCTACAACCGCCTGAACAAAGATGATGCAGTCGTCCTGCTGGTCGATCACCAGACTGGCCTGATTTCCCTGGTCCAGGACTTCTCGCCGAACGAGTTCAAGAACAACGTACTGGCCCTGGCCGACCTGGCGAAGTTCTTCGAACTGCCGACCATCCTGACCACCAGCTTCGAACAAGGCCCCAACGGCCCGATCGTGCCGGAACTCAAGGAAATGTTCCCGGACGCGCCCTACATCCCGCGTCCAGGCCAGATCAATGCCTGGGACAACGAAGACTTCGTCAAGGCGATCAAGGCCACCGGTCGCAAGCAACTGATCATCGCTGGCGTGGTGACTGATGTCTGCGTGGCATTCCCGACCCTGTCGGCGCTGGCCGAAGGTTTCGACGTATTCGTCGTCACCGATGCCTCGGGCACCTTCAACGAAACCGTGCAGCAAGCTTCCTGGGCCCGTATGACCGCTGCTGGCGCGCAACTGATGAACTGGTTCTCGGTGGCCTGCGAGCTGCATCGCGACTGGCGCAACGACATCGAAGGCCTGGGCAACCTGCTGTCCCAGCGCATTCCGAACTACCGCAACCTGATGAACAGTTATGCGGCACTGACTGCCAAGTAAGCTGTGCTGCCTGTCTGAATGGATGCCCGCCTTTGTGCGGGCATCTTTTTGCCTGGCGAAAAACCTGAATCTGTTTATAGAATTCCTGACTGTCCACCCGCGGATCTCCAATGAACCCCTTCGAAGAAATGCGCATTTTCGCCCAGGTCATGGAATCGGGCAGTTTCACGGCCGCAGCGGACAAGTTGGGGTTGTCCAAGCAGTTCGTCAGCCGCAAGCTCATGGAGTTGGAGCAGCGACTCGGTGTACGCCTGCTCAATCGCTCGACGCGGCGACTGGACGTGACGCCCCTCGGCCAACGCTATTACGAAGCGGCATTGCGCCTGCTCAGTGAGATCGAGCAAGTGGAGCAGGGCATCAGCGGCCAGACCAGCGAACCCCGTGGCACCCTTCGCCTCAGCGCACCACTGTCATTCGCCGTGGCGCACCTGGGGAGCCTGTTGCCGTTGTTTCTGCAACGCTACCGGGACGTCAGCGTGGAGGTCGACTTGAGCGACCGCTCCGTGGATTTACTGGGCGAGGGCTATGACCTCGCGCTGCGAATCGGCGTGCTGGAGGATTCGACGCTGATCGCCCGACGCATTGCCACCATCGAGCGGATCTTCTGCGCCAGCCCGGCGTACCTCGCCCAACGCGGCCACCCTACACGGCCCGAAGACCTGGGCGGGCACGAGTGCCTGCCTTACGGTCATGGCCGTCAGGTGCAGTGGCGATTTGCAGGAGGGGGTAAGCCGCTGGTGCTGGAAGTCGGCGGTCGCATGCGCGCCAACAACGGTGAACTGCTCAGGGATGCGGCTATCGCCGGCATGGGCATTACTTACCTGCCGACGTTTATCCTGGGGGATGGATTGAAGGAGGGACGATTGGTCCAGGTACTCAAGGGCTTCGAAACCGCGCCGCTGACACTTTCGGCGGTTTACCCGCAGCATCGGCAGAGCTCGCGTCCTGTGCAGGCATTGATCGAATTCTTGCGCGAACACATGCAGCAGTAGCAAACCGGAACGCATTCAGCCGTCCGAATGACGGCTGAAGCATTCGCGGTACTCGATCAGGCAGCGAGATTGGCGCTGCTCAGTTCTTTCTTGTACTGCGCTTTCATGGTTTCCATCTGTTCACCCAAGGCGTCCAGCTTGGCTTTGCCCAACAGTTTTTTCGCTTGAGGGAACATTTCTTTTTCTTCTTCTTCGATGTGGTGTTCAAGCAGTTCCTTGACCACCTTCACCCGGCCGGCGAATTCCGGTTGGGAAGGGTCGGTGGCCTTCAGGTCCGGAAGTACCAGCGAATCGACGGTGCGGTGCTCTTCCTTGGCCTCGTAGTACATCTCGGCCTCATCCTTGCCGCCCACTTGCTTGAAGGCAGGATAAAGGATTTCTTCCTCCAGCCGGGTATGGATGGAGACTTCCATTTCCAGTTTCGCCAACAGGTCAGTGCGTTTCTTGATGCCGCGTTCGGTGGATTCGCTCAGTTGAGCCAGAATACCTTTGACGCGTTCATGGTCAGCCTTCAACAGATCGATGGCGTTCATATAAAGCTCCTCGGCAATTCACGGTTACGAGCCGGCTTCAAGCGCCGACGTCGCGTTAACCAAGGATTGCATCGGCCGTGCCAGCCAAGCGGCTTTATAAAATCCTTTTAAAACAACGAGTTGAGATGCGCATCATTTTGATCATCGTGCAAGCTGCATGAAGAGGGGCCAAAGCGCCTTGCACTTTGCGCTGCCCTGACCAGACCCCACCCTGTGCACTCTGTGGGAGATTCTATGGTTGAGGGGAAGCCCTCAAGCCGCTTTTGGTTGGTATTCGCTTTGCCCTTTCAGCAGAGCGAATACGATCCGAGCAAGCTTGCGAGCCAGCAT